>NZ_JAMYQK010000027.1:0-84951 GCF_040320845.1 Mesorhizobium sp. M0601 | reverse complement strand
CCTCCGCCGGCCAGTTTGCAAAATAAGTTGATGAGGCTGCTGTTGACTCTCCCGTAACGGAAGGTCTCTACTTACCGCATTGCACACAATTGCTGCGTTGCACAACGGGAGTTGAACCGATGGCAGTGCGTATCAGGTTGCCTGGCGGCACTCTGAAGATGAAGACCTATCGTGAGTTGCGGGCCCGGGAACGCGACCGCCGCGTGCCTGTGATGAAGATGGGCTCGCTGTATTTTGTCTGGTGGTCGAAAAGCCAGGACCCTCACCAGAAGCCGCAGGACAGCAGACGGTAGCGGCTCCGCCGCGGTGGGTCTGCGTCGGCGATGAACCCTAGCCGAAACCTCTCCCCCAGGATTTCTGGTCGAGTTGCAGCGCCATGTTGGTGTGACTCGCGCGGCTCCCGATTCTTCTGACGTCTTTCGGCGATTTTCAAGCAGCGTCTACAGTGGCGGACGCGGTCGTCTCGCAAGCTTGCAAACCGCCGCCGCTTGTCGCAAATATTGTCCGCGGGCGGGCGATCAGGAGTCATCCATTGATGAATGTCCAATCGCGCATGCATGCTTTCCTTCGCTCAAGCCCGCTCCGATATTATTTTCACCTCGCAAAGGCTCGCCTTGCCGGGTCTCCGCAATCAGACGAAAGTGTGATCCTGTCGCAGATTGTTGGCCAAAGCCCGAAAACGTTCTTGGAATTTGGTTTCCATCCGACGGAGTACAACTGCATTGGGCTTAGTGAATTCAGGGGTCTGCTCGTCGACGGCGACGCAACGACCGTGCGGTTGGCGCGCTCGCTGCTTCCAAAGCGGATTGAAGTGCGCCAGAGCTTCATTGATCTCAACAACATCGAAAGTCTCGCCACGCATTTTCCGCAACTTGGAGTGCTTTCCGTCGATGTCGATGGAAACGACTACTGGTTTCTGCAAGCCTTGCTGCCAGTGCGCCCGGCCGTCATTGTCGCGGAGTACAATGCCAGCTTTGGGCTCAACCCCGTCACCGTGCCATACGATCCGTCGTTCGATAGGGCCGCAAAGCACGAAAGCGGTTGGTATCACGGCGCCTCGATCACCGCTCTGACGCAGCTCTGCAATAGCCACGGCTACAAACTCGTCGCTGTCTCGGCGGCTGGCGGCAACCTGTTCTTCTTGCCGCAGACTGTGGCCTTGCCCGGACTAGAGCCTGTGGAGGCGTACCGCGAGAGTGCACTTCGCAACGGCTGGTCAGGAACCACGGCGAAGGAGCAATGGGAGCGGATCAAGCACATGCCCTTCGTGACTGTGAGCTAACCGTGTGATGAGCATTAACCCAAAGGCATCATTTCACGACCCGGTCAGGCCGCACCAGGGCGTCAGCAGGGACGTCGGTTCGCACTATGGAACCGGCGGAGATAATCGCCCGATCGCCGATCGTGACACCCTTCATGATCATGGCACTGTTCCCAATCCAGACATCGTTTCCAATCACGATCGGAGCGGAGCGGATGCCAGGGTCGACTCTAGGATGGCCCCGCTTGAAGATGGCTTGCATCTGCGCGAAGCGCTTCTTCGGGTCCATAGGATGCGAGTTGGTGTCGTGGATCGCCACACCCCATGAGACGTGTACCCGCTTTCCGATCTTGATCCCCACCGGGTCTGACGACCAAATCGTCGAGCTTGGGCCAAGATAGAACCAATCATCAATCTTGATCCGACCCTCGTGGGCAAAGACCTGCAAATGCCCATCCAAATGGCTGTCCGCGCCGATTGAGACGCGAGACCGGTCGCCGTGGATATTGAAGATCTCTGCCCCGGCGCCGAACTTCGTGCGCGGCCCGATGACGGCATTCTCCCTAGCGGCGCCCGTGGCGATCCACGACCAAAAGCGGCGGCGAAGAGTGAGAACGGGGGAGAAGACGCGCATTCGCGAACATCTGCCACACAGGACCATTCCAGTCTAGGCTCCGAAGAAGCCCCGGCGCGACAGACGACGGAGTTCCTCAGCGTCGAAAGTTCCGTGACGCAGACTGCCCGCAGCATTCGGATGGAGCTCATCGCCCATGTAAAGCAACGAGGTCAGGTAGCCGATGCCACTCTCACCACCTACGTCGATTAACGGTATGGACAGCAGCTTCGCCACGTCGCGCTCGGCGTTGAAGAACTGGTCCATGGTGTTGCCCTGGCCATTGACCCGACCTATCCGGTGCGTCGCGTGTCCAGGGCCGCCGCTGTAGGTGCCAATCATGACGATCTTGGCGTTCGGCGCACGCGCTCGGATGGCGGCGCAGGCCGCCCACAGCGAACCATAGTGAGTGGCGTAGGTCGTGTCTCCGAGAGCGCCCAGGGGCGTCTCCTGCGCGCCAAAGGCGTTCGGGCCCGGCTCCAGGATTACCAACTCCGCGTCGACCGGAATGTTGGTGATCGCATTGGACATTCCGTAGCTCGGATAGGCGGTGGTGCTCAGCCCCAAGGCCGAGCCACTGACGGCTAGATTGGTAGGGACCATACCGGTCAGACCGGCGAGGACGGGAACGTAGTAGGCTCCGGCCGAAATACTAGAGCCGATCAGCGTCAATTTCTTACCAACCAGGGCGGCCGAGCCGTCGTCATAGGGATCGCCGCCGATGTTGGCCGGATCCGACAGTAGGCCAAGATACAGAGCGCCATTGGCGACTGCCGTCACGCCGGCGCTTTTGGTCCAGGCCGAGTTGGAGAGGTTTTCCGAAGACGAGAAGACATTCGGCCCACCATTGATGCTTAGAGCCGACCTTTGGACATAGAATCCAGACACACCATCGCCGACATACGGGTGACCGCCAGCAGACGGGAAAATACGCTGTTGCCAGTTCGTCGCGGCCGTGGCCGTTGCCGTCTTCGTGACCGTGCATTCGTACCAGCCGTTGCCAAGAGCGACGATGCTCGCGCCCGTGCCGGTCGCAGTCCCGGTGTCGAGATTGAAGGTGCAGTCGAAGATGACGGCGTTGTTGGAGTAGAGATTGAGACGATTGCGTTCGGCCTTTTTGGCGGTGACTTTCCAGACGATATTGTCGCCATTGACCACGGACCTGCCCTGATAAATTGAAGGATTGCCAGAGCCAACCATTTCGACAAGCTTCGATGCCGTCATTCGGCCTCTGACGGTCACGTCGAGGCCATCGACAAGCGGAGGCAGGGAGATCAGCACCGGTTCATAAGGGCTGACCGTGGTGGCAACCGTCACGTTCTGCTTCGTGAAGGCGGCGTTGGCGGGGTCGCTGCTCGGGAACAGGTTAGCCGGCAGGCCCTGCTTGCGGAGCACGATACTGCGAATGTACATACCGCTGGTTCCATCGCCGGTGAACGGAAAAACGCCAGCAGCCGACATGCGTGCCTGCACATTGTTCGTAATATTTGCTGCAGCCAGGACGACAGCCTTGCACTCGTACCAGCCGGAGCCAATATCCGTGATGGCAGCGCTGACGAGGTTCGCGCCAGAACTGCTTGAGACGATACCCTCCTCAAGATTGAAGTTGGCTGTATAGGCCGCACCAGCCCCCGCGTGGATAAGCTGCAGAATGCTTCGCTCTCCAGCTTTGGCAATGGCAATGTGCTCGATCGTGTCGCCCGACACAAAAGAGTAGGATCGATATACAGATGGGCTGACTGATCCGGCCGCCTCTGTTAGCCTGGCGGTCGGAACGCTAAGGCCTTCGATCATTGCTAGGCTATCGACGCTCGAAAGGAGAGCAGCCGTTGCCGCGCGAACGCCCGTATCGGCCGCCACCGGTCCGGCAGTGACATTGTACAGCCCTAGGCCGCCAGTCGAAACTTCGGTCCAGAAATACTCGCCGACATCGACATTCCTGCCAAGCACCGCCGCGGCGGCGGCGCCGGCGAGCCCTGCCGAGGCTGCAAAACTGAACGTCGGCGCCACTGTGTAGGAGCCCGGCGCCGTGATCAGTATCTGCGTCAGCGCCCCGCCCGCCACCACGAAGCGGCCGGCGGCGCCCGAACCGGTCCCGCCGGTAAACGCCAGGTCGAACGTGCCATTGGCGCCGCCCGAGCCTGCCGTGATCGCACCGTTGCCGGCGACGCCGAAGCCGATTGCCGCGGCAGTCGTCGGGAAAATGCCCTTGCCGTAGAGCGAAGCGTCGCGTGCAGCCTGAGCGCTGATGACGGCGGCCGCGGCGGCGACGGCATCGGAATTGGTGGCAGCCCGGTCGGCTGTGGTTTGTCCGGCATTCGCGGCGGAAGCGGCGGCACTGGCGGTTGCCTGGCCGGCGCTGGCAGCGGCGGCATCCTTCAGCGCCTGGGTTTCATCGCGCAGCGCTTCAACCTCTTCGGCCACGTCGGCGATGTCGGGCGGAACGGATGCGGCGACGGTGATGGCATCGGCGCCGACGGCCGGCTCGTCGGCCGTGAACTCGAACACGCGGTCGGCGTTGACCGACCCGACCTGGGTGTGAACGGTCGTGCCCTTCTGCAGGGTGCGCGTAGAACGGGCGTCGGCGGCGCGGAACCAGTCGCCTTCGCTCGCCGTGTAGATGCCGTTCTGCGTCGGGTCGGCCTGGTCCTTGACCAGCACGCGGTCGCCGATTTCGGCCGGCACGCCGTCGATGGCCTGCAGGCCGTGCAGGAGGATGTCGGCCGTGGTTGCGAGGCGCACGGGTTCGCGTTCGCCGGTCAGGAGACGAACGGCGGCAGTTGCAGGTCGGGACATGAGGGCTTGCTCCATAAAAAAAGCCCCGCATAAGCGAGGCTGGAAGGGGGTTCGGTGCTGTCGGTGGGAGACTTAAGCTACGCGGCCGGACACCGCGCTATCCGGCGCAGCCGGCGATTTACATTTTCCGGACGGAGAGCGGCAACGCGGTCGAGACTACAGCAGCCCGCCAATGAGCCTTCTTGTGCCCCTCATGGCCGCCAGCCCGCAGGCCATGCCGGCGCAGTCGGCGACCCAGTCGAGGATATCCATATCGCGCGCGATCAGCTGCGCGCCCTGAAGCAGCTCGATCGCCGCGCCGGTAATGGCGAGGAGCAGGACCAGCCTCGTCTTGTGTTCCGGCCAGCCGAGGCTTCCGAGTGCCGCCAGCACCGCGAACGCCGCTGCGTGATTGAGCTTGTCGTGGTGGAAGGTGAAGCCCATGTCCAACTCCTGCAGGAAGCGCACCGGCGAAAGCGCGAGCAGGAGGACGCCGGCCAAGGTAAGCAGAAAAGCGATCCTTGCCATGGTCGGAAAAGTGTCTGTGCGCAACAGGTCAATCCCTCATCTGAAACAGGAGGCGATCCAGAAGGCACCGCCAAACTGACCGCCCGGCGGTTAGCAGGCCATAAGCCAGGATCGTGACCACAATCAGACCGCTGGCACGTTGCGTGCCTGGTCGCCATTTCCGGCGTGCGCACTCACCAGTGATTGCGCCAGTGCTGATCCGGTCGAACCGAGTGCCGGGCTTGCATCCGCGACGAGCCACGGAGCACGCCAGTACATCACTTCGGGAGCAACGAAAGCACGTTCTCGTCAAGGAACTGACGGCGCTTGCCGACAAGCGGCAGCCGATCACTCTCGAAGTTCCGGCAACACCCTTTCGTCGAGAAATTTGAGACGGCTATCCAACATTTCGGCGTTGGCTGGGCTAGGCGGCACGTTGACCGGGATTAGATCTGCCACCGAGTCCCCCGTCGCGCAGCTTCGACCCACTCTTCCATGGCGCCGATATATCCATCCAGCGCCTCGTATGGAGTCTTGGCGTCTACCGCCGGCAGATATGTCGGGGGCACATCGCCGACGATTACCCATATCCATGGGTCAACTTCCGGCCTGCCCGGAACAATCTCGAAGAGAAAAATATAGGTTATGCCGTCGGCCCCGTATCCAAGGTATTCCCCCTTGACGTCTGAAACCCAATCATAGAAATCAAGATATTTTCAGGGCTTCCAGACGTGCAGCATCAAGCTCTTCATCGCCTGTGCTTTTGTCAGTCGACGGCAAGCGGGTGACGCTGGTCAAGTCGGGTTTGACGTCGCTATAATTTCTCTCGACCACTTGTGTTCCCTTTCATTTCTTGCTTGAGCCATCTTCTTCTTGCCCAGCGAGCATAGTCTCCTGCATCGCCATGGTGTTTAATATGATCTGCTCTCGCACGATGCGTGATGTTTGAGAGGTGATCTGCCCCCCGTCGGCCAGCGCTTTCTCGTGAGACACATCCATATTCCGGCCCGTGGGCTGATTGGTCCTTGCCAGAACGCTCCGTGCGAAGTGACGCCCCGGTTTCTTGCACCGCTGTCGGCTCCGCCGCTCAGCGTCGCAATCACCCATGTCAACCGTTACAATTGGAAGTCGAAACTAACTCCGCTCCGATTCTGGGTGTTCGTCGAGGGTTTTGCCTCGCCTCCATGGCGAGGTTTTTGTCTCGCGCCAAGCATACCAGCCGTAAGGTAAATCAGCCAACTGCATAATAGTCTTGTCTTTTTCAACCATATTTTTCAGGCTTATGATCATAATATCGCTTTCATCGAAATCTTCGGATTCATCCGCGTGAAACTGCCATGATCCGTCATCATCATCATGCACGACGCGAGCAACCCACCCACCATTGCGTATAGCTTTCCTGTTTACAAAAACAGCTACGTTCTGGGGGTCTTCAAACTTCCATTTAGTCATCACAGCGCCTATTTGTTCCACTTTCTCTGTTTCGAATTCTTGCAACCATCCTTGCATTGGTGTAACTATTCGATCCGGGAGTCTTTGTCGGATCAACTGGAATAAGCGGATCGATGTGATCAAACTGTGATTCGTTGGCGGAGGAGTAACGCCTTTTTTTACTTTCACCGGGTCAAAGCAGAGTAAACTCCGCTACCATTCAGAATGTGTTTAGGTGATTTTGTCGCGCTTCCATGGCGAAGACTTTGTATCGCGCCACGCACGCCAGCCTAACGGCAAATCCGCCAACTGTGCAACAGTTCCATCAAGCTCGACCACCTCGACCAAGGCCACTAAAATTAGGTCATCTTGATCAACTTCAGCTTCATTTCCGTAGAATTGCCACGACTCATTATCGTCGCCGTCATCATCATGTGACACATACGCAATCCAGCCGCCCCCCCTAAATATCTTCCGAGTCGAAATAACGGCTGTGTTTTTTGGGTTTTCGAACTTCCATTCGGTCATATGTCACCTATTTGTGCGATTTTTCTATATTCTCAAACCCAGCCGTAAGACGAAGATTTTTGTAGCTATTTGATCCTGACGATTTTGTCTTGTCAGCTGGATTAACCGGATCTATGTGATCGATATGAGCTTCGTTTTTTGGAGGAGTTACGCCTCTTTTGCTTTTCTTTGCTGGAATTATTTCTATACCACTCTCATCCGATCTCAAAATTCCATCATTCACCCTTTTATTTTCCTCGAAAATAGCTATCCTCTGCTTCTTTGTTGGATCCTTGCCGGACGCAACGTTGGGAGGATCTTCCAAATGCGTATAGGGCCTCCTTATTTCTCGGCCTTGCCGGTCGAGATCGGAATCTCTTCTGCATTGACAGAAACCGGGGGAGCCCCACTATCCAGTACGATATCAGGTTTAGCATTCGCAGAACGCCCGGCAAGCCTTGCCAACACCTGGCTGCCAACTGCACTGAGCCCTTCGGCAAGGACATTGCCGCCCGCCCCCCAAAGCGCGCCGTTGGCAATTCCCCAGGGGACGCTCTGTCCTGTGTTGAAGGCGTATGCCCCGCCATAAGTGCCACCCGCCACACCCCCGACGCCAGTTCGGGCAGCAAGACCGATCAAGCCGTTCTCTGCCGCCGCGCCAACGCTTGCCCGGCCCAGCAAACCGAACAAACTCTCCGCCAGGCCATATCCGCTTAAGCCGGTGCCGAGGGCTTCCGCCGCCCAACCGGCCGAACCGGCCCGGTCCTCGGCGTCCTCGGTCTTGGCCTGTTCATCTTCGAGGAGGTTCTGGTAGTTTCCTCCGGACCAAGCGGAGTCCAGCCCGGCGGAGATCGCATCCGCACCGCCGGCGGCCGCGCCCTTAGCCGTGAGGCGGCCGACATCCGAGAACGCCAAGCCGAATTGCTGTAGCCACGGCATGGTGCTGTACTGGGCTTGGGCCGGATGTTCCCCGATCCACGCCAGCCCGTTCTTGAGCACTGCAACCTGGGCTTCCAACGACTCTGGCGCGACGTTCGGATCTTGGGCGGCCTTGGCTCGCCACTGGGCTTCCGCCGCCACAGAAATCTGTTGGGTTGTCGCCTTGCGGGCATCAGGATCGCGAACCGCCAGGACGATCGAACTCAACTTGGCAAGGCGCTTTTCGAACGGCACGCCTTGGTCGATGTATTTCGCCGCCTGCTGGCCAGCTACAGCCCAGGGCATTGGCAGTATTCGGTCGAAGCCCAACTCCTGCTGAGCAGCGACGGCCCAGGTGACGGCAGCCTTATAATCCTCAGGAGCTGTGATCTTATCCCAGTCCGGAGCATGGTTCGGGAACAGTTGGCCGACGTAACCGGCGGGATCGGCGCGCCTGGCACCCAGCACCAATTGCGCGGCGCCGGCCCTTATCTCATATTGCTCCCGCTCTTCCGGCGAGCCGTAGGGGCCGGGTTCAAAATCCCGAATCTGGGCGTGTATCGCCTGGTTCGGGACGGGTCGCATGTCGAAAACCGCGCGGCCGATATCAGCCGTTATGTCGAAGGCTTGGAGACGCTTGCCGCCATCTTCGGCGCCGTACACGGCAGTGAAGTCTTCGGCACCCGGTGTCTTGCCAGAATAGCTGCCGGTATTGGCAATGGCAGCCGGCGCGTTCTGCAAGGCGATGTCGATGTTCGTGCGCGCATCGACCAGGCTTGCCACAGTCGCTACCTGCGCCTTCTGGCCGAGATCCTGAACCGTGTCCGGCGACAAGTCGGCAATCCAGGGTCCTGCGGCAGCCCAAGCCGTATTTCCGACGGGCCCCACGGAACCCGTGCGGATAGGTGTTTCGTCGGACGGAAGGCCACCTACGGGCGCTTCGCGCGTCGCCAGCACGCTGGACCCACTCGCCCGAGGTCCGCCCACAGCTTCGATGGTATCGTCCTTAGTCCTGCCGTCCGTTGAGACCGGCCCAGTCCCCAGCACCTCCGCAGCGCGCTTCGGGTCCTTGGCGATCATTGCCTGGGCGAGCGCCTTTGCCGTGTTGCTGCGCCAGGCGGCCTCGGCGGCCTGCCGGGCCACCGGGTTGCCCATCTTGCCGATCAGCTCGAGCCCGCTCTGCCGGATCGCCTCGAATGTTCCTGTGTCGTCCGGGTCGCCCTGCGCGATGGCGCTTGTGTAGCCGTCCTCGACCTTGCTCCACTCGGCCTGCTCATAGTTCTGGCGCCGCGCGTGCTGCTGCGCGGCCATGCGCGCCGAGCCGGCGAGCCGCAGAGCCTGCTTTTGGGCGAGGAAATTGGCGCGTTCGCCCTCCGGCACTTTCGCCACGGTGTCGTCGAAGATCTGGTCGAACAGGCCGGGCTTGACGACGCCGTCGCTGCGCGGATCGAGCTGGCCATACATGAAGTCGTGCAGGCCGCCGCCATCGGCCGGCGCGGTCTGCACCGCCACGGCCTCGGCGTGGGCGATGCGTGCGTTGAGCTCGCGGCCGATAATGTCGGCGTCGAACGCATCCTGCTGCTGCTTCTGCTGCCGGAAGCGTTCGGCTATCGCCGACAGCTCGTCGCCAAAGCCTTGCATGGCGGCGCCCACCGGCGAGCCGTTGGGATAGGAGGCCACAGTGCCGGTATCGAGGCGGCGCTGGGCAAGCTGGAGCGGGATGGTGGCCATCAGTAGAGGCCTCCGCCCGGCGCCGGCGGGAAGGCGCTTCTGCCGAACGTCACCGCCTTGGCCGGGTCGTAGAGGCCGGAGATGCCCGACACGAGACTGCCGCCGGCCTTGAAGATCGAGGCGCCGACCGCCTGCCTGCCGGAAAAGCGCGCAATCGCCGCCTGCGTGGCGAGACCGTTCTGGCGCAGCTGCGAGCCGTACTGGATCGCCTTGAGGTCGAGCTGGCCCTGCCTTGCATTGGCCGCCATCACCTCGGTCGGCGAACCAGAAATAGCGACGCCCGAAGCGCCGGCCTGGGCACGCGCCTGCGCCCGCAGCAGATCCTGATTGTGGCGCTCCTGGCCCTGCTCGAAGGCCGAGCTTTGAGCGTCGGCCCGCGCCTGCTGTTCATAGGCTTTGGCCTGGTAGTCGGCCATCTGCCTGGACTGCTGGCCTTCCGCCAGCGCGCCGCCGGCCGAAAGCGCCGTACCGATAAGAGCTAGTGTGCACATGGTCAGCCTCGTTCGCTGGCGGGAATGAATTTGCTTTTGATGCCGTCGACCGGCGCACCGATCGAAGGCCGCCGGTCGAGCACGCCGCCCGGGCTGAGGAAGGACAAAAGCAGCCGGTCGGCCTGGATCGCCGGGCGGCTGAGACGCGATGGCGCGGCGGCGCGCGGGCCGGCCATGGCAGTGCGCCGGATGGTGGTCAGGTTGACTCTGACCCCGGCAGCGCCGTCGGCATTGAACAGGCCGTTGGCAGCGATGATGGCGCGGCTCAAGGCATCGGCCGCGAACAGCTCCTGGCGCAGCTGTTCGATCAGCCAGTGGATCGTGCGCCAGCGCTCGCCGAGCGCCTCGGCGTTTGTCCTGACCGCGTCGCCCGGCGCGGGCGTGGCGGCGACGGCTTCGGCGGGGGGTTCGTCCAGGGGGGCGCCAATGCGGCGCTCGTCCGCGTCCTCGATGGTTTTCTCGATCAGCGCGATTTCAGCGTTGCAGTCGTCCAATGCGGCACGCGCCGCCGTCAAATTGCCGGCGCCGAAGATCGCGTCAAACTTTTCCGTTTCCAGCTCGCCCTTGCGGGCGATCGCATCGTTGAGGTCGGTGTCGAGCAAGGCGCGGATGGCAGCGAAATCGGCAGCCGTCCGCGCCTTGCCGAGTTGCTCGGCATGGGTTGGGGTCACGGGTGGGTTCCTTGGTTGGGGAAGCGATGGAAGACGGAGCGGGTGATCTCCCCCCTCGAGGGGGAGATGGCCGGTAGGCCAGAGGGGGTCGTCTCGCGTGGAGCTCCAACCCCCTCAGTTTGCGATAGGAGGCCGCGTCAGGACGTGCCGACCCCCTCTGTCGCCTTCGGCGACATCTCCCCCTCGAGGGGGGAGATCAGCAGTTTCTAAGGCTCGGCGTCGAACACCGGTGTCATCGCCCTGATCGTGCAGGGCGTTGGATTGACGTGGCGGATCTTCACCCGCCCCTGCCCTTCCCAGCTATCGTCGATCGGCACCTCGACATTGCCGGTGAACAATTTCGCCATGCCGTCGGGTGCAACCACGGACGGAATGCGAACCTGCTCCCAGCGGCCGCGGATGAACGACTGGACCTGAAGCCCGGTTGTGTCGGTTTCCAGCAGCGAAAGAATGAGCTTGGCCACCTTCTTGCGCCGCCCGACGATCGATCCGTCGCGGCCGCCGACATCGAGCTCCAGCGTGTTGGCTTCGGACTGGTAGCCGAGCCCGACCTGCCATTTGGCTGCCGTAGCCCCACCGGGCAGCGAGACCGCGCCAGCGGCCACAGCAAGGCCCTTGTAGACCTTGCCATCGGCCAGGACGTCGGCTGTTTCGCCGTTGAGATGATCAAGCCCCGAGACCGTGCCCACAGCGACGCCGCCATAGGTCAGGCCGCAGTCGACTTCGAATGCATCACCGATCCCGCCATACTCGAACGGCGCAGTCTTTATTTCGATATAGCGCCTGGTCACGCCGCCGATCGTGCGCTTGACGATCAGCCAGAGATCGTCGTTGCCGTCCCGGCCGGGCGTCACCACGGCGCTTTCGACAACGGCCCAGTTCGATCCTGCGAAGCTTCCGGCGATCTGGTGGATGTGCATGCCGCGAACGTCCTGCGACGGCTGGTGCGTGTAGCCGCCGAGCTCGCCATCCCCGAGCGGGAACCACAGCAGCGGATCGGGGTCGGTCTGGAAGGCGAGTTCGACGACGCCTTTCTTGGGAATGTGCTCCGATATCTGACCGACATCGTCGGAGGTGAAGCGACCGGTGGCGTTTTGCGTCAGCTCGGCGATCGATTTCCGCGAGCGGGTGACATAGAGGAACGACTGCCCCGCATCGACGGGACGCAGCGGGGCACAGCCGAAAGTCCGCGACCGGCGGTTCTTGAACGAGGACGGCGTCAGCGCCTCGTCGATGCCGGAACCCGACAGCGCCCTCACCCCGCCAAGCGTTCCGATGATCAGCGCGCCGTCCGATTCCGCCACCCACGTAATGTCGTTGGCCTGACCGCCACCTGCCTGCACGAATTCCAGCGCGTCGGTGTCTTTCTCACCGGTGGCGAAGTTGTCGAAATCGCCGGTTTGCGAGGCATAGACCGAGAATTTTCGGCTGAACGCCAGACGCTCCTCGTAAAGCGAACCGCTCTGGACATACTTGCCGGGCACGAACGTGCCGAGACGCCAGCGAATGATCGGGCTGAGATCGGGCAGAGCATGCCCGTACAACTGGACCGTGACCACCGTCGTGCTGGTCCAGGCAACGACCTTGGCCCAGCGCCAGAAGCCATCCGCGCCAAGCAGACGAATGGCGCGGCCGATATCGCTGGTCTGGAAGCCGATGCCGTCGTTGATGCCGACGATCGAGGAGGCCGAGAGATCGAACGGCGTTTGCGACGGCGCGTATTCGTGCAGGGCCAGTTCGGCGATAGCGGTTCCGTCGCTGCCGCCACCTGAAAACAGTAGCTGATAATATTCGTAGGCAACCGTGTTGTTGAAGCCGTCGAAGAAACGGGTTTCCGACTTGGACCAGCCGGTCTCTCCGTCCCGGCTGTCGAGCGTCGTCCAGTCGGTGCCGTTGTGCGAGGCCTGGAATTGCCACTGGGTCGGCGATGCAGTGTCTGAGTGATCATTCGTGGCGGTAATCCAGTAGGCGTCGACCGTCTTGGCCCCGCCGCCGAACTGGTAGCGCAGATACCCGCTCGGAAAGCCCGCTATGTTCTCCCCCTTCTGCTTGTCGCCATCGAACACCTGCCACACGTCGGATGAGCCGTTGCTGTTGCTGACCGTGCCGCTTGGCAGCGTATTCGAGGCCATGACCGGCATGGCGTTGCCGGTTGCGGCCGGCGTTAGCGTCGTGGCCGTGGTGTTGATCTTGTCGTATGGGCCGTCGAGAAAGACGAAATCGGCCAGCGTCCAGGTCGTGTGCGCAGTGCGCGTCAGCACTTTGACCGGATGATCCTTGTGGGTGATCCACATCTGGTCTGCCGACTGGACGAATTGCAGGTCGAACAGATCGGCCTCGGGATAAGGCGAAACGACTTCGACCGTGCCGACACGCGCGCCATAGGCATAGACGCGGATGTAGAGATCGCCGAATTCGAGCGCATAGGCCTGGTCGGCCGAGAAGATGAACGGGATCAGCCGTGTCGCCTTTGACGGAGCCTTCACCTGCGCGCAAAAATACGTGCCGCCGCGCTTCCTGATGCCGCCATGCGGCAGCGTGACGAAGTTTGTGCACTTCGACAGCGCCGCCCGGTAGAGGTCGAGCGAGGCGCGAGCATGCAAGCGAGGAGAAATCTCGCCGCGGATGAAGGCATCCTGGATCGGATAGAGCGTGGTCATCGGCCGACGCCCCGGCTGTCGCCGCGCTGGAAAGCCCAGGACGTCGTCGAAAATCTGCCGCCGCGCTGGATGGCATTGGCCGAGTAGGCGGCATCCAGCGCCCTGTCATAGGCGCTGCGTGCGACGTCGATCATGCCGGACTTGTGGGTCAACGGATGGGCGATCTTGATGGCGAGCGCCGCCACCAGCACTTCGCTGAATAGCGCGTCCCAGTCGTTGGGGTCTGTCAGGTTGGCGACATAGCGGATGATGCGCGGCCCGGCCTGATCGGAATAGACCAACCCGGCCTCCTGCCGCCATGAGAGCGGCACGCCATCCGGCTCGCCATTCCCTGTCAGCGGCAAGGGCCGCAGGCAATCGGCGGGAAGCTCATAGGCGAAGTTCAGCGTGCCAGCGCCGCCGCCGGTGTCGAAGCCGGCGACCGAGGCCGCCAGGATGGCGAAGACAAAGGCATGCTTGGTCAATTCGGCCTCGCGGGTCAGGTCAAAATGCAGATTGAGCAGGCGCGCCGCCTTGGCGTCCTGGTCGAGGCTGTCGATCGGCGCCTCGTCGAGCACGGCGAGCGCCATGTTGGCGATGTCGAGCGGGGTGATGGCCATGGCTCAGGCCTCTGTCTGTATGGTTGGTCGGAGAAAACGGGGCATGGTGCCTCCACGGCAAAAAGCCGCTTCGAAGCGGCTGGGGATTTTTTGTGATTTTGGCTTGGGCGGAACGTTGCACGTCTCGTGCACGGGGGCCGTCACGACGCCACCCGCCCGTCATGAAACGGCGTGGCAGACGCTTCGTCAGCCGTCTTTTTCCCATTCGAGCAAGGAAGACGGCAATGCTTCGGCTATTGCAGTTTCACGACACCGCCGCGCAACGCGGCGATGTCTTGCATGAATTGTGTCAGCCGATGCGTGCGCCGGTCGAGATCCCTGTTTCAGCTGACGTGGCAAAGACGCTTGCTTTCACCCTTCCGGCACCTCCCGCCAAAGCCAAGCCCCTGTCCAGGGCATCCTGAAGACTTGGCGTGTAGTAGGCGGTGTCTTCCAGGCCGCTGAAGAAGTTTATGCGATGAACTTCCCCCTTCTTACTCATGACAATGCCCGCTTTTCGGAGCACTTCCTGAACTGTTTTGTACTTCATGTTCATGGTGACCTCCCTTACCAAGACAAGGCAGCATCGCCCTTTCTTGTAACTGTTTGGTGCCGTCGATTGGCCAAAGGGCAACATGAATGTTGTAGCGAACGCCAAAATTCACATCACTCCGACGCAGCGCAGCGGGTGAACTTGCGGGTCGCCACGGTGGCCGACCTGGTGTCCCGAAGGGGCGGGACGTCTGACGCCCGCCCCCCTTCGCCCGATCAGGCCTCGGTCGTCTTCAGCGCGATGAACGTCATGTGCTTGACGCTCGACGCCGTGCGGTCCCAGTTTGCCGCCAGTGCCAGCTCGGCATCGGTGGCGAATTCGCCGGCCGAGGACGCATCGAGGAAGCGGGTGCCCGGCACATGCGGCACGAAATGCCGGCGGCCGACCATTTCGGTGACACCACCGCCATGGCCCTGCCGCGGCTTGCGGTCGAACTCGAGCGGCCCGCCTTCGGTGTTGACCGGCAGCTCGTTCCAAAGGATCGCCTGGTCCTTGAACATGAACGCCGTGTAGACGCCGCCGGCAACCGGAATGTCGTCGTCGACGACGGCCCTGAGCCCCATGTAATAGGGGATCAGCGGCCCGCCCTGCTCGGACGACGGCACATAGTCGATGAGGTCGGCGAGCTTCAGCGCCTTCATCTGTTTCGAATGCATCCAGATCGTCTTGAACTTGTCGGCGCGGTCGCCCATCAGATAGGCGGCCTCGATGATGTCGGTGTCGACGATGGAGGCGCCGGTGACGCGCACCAGGTCACTGCCGTCATTGGCGATGTTGTCGGCCAGCACGCCTTTCAGTATGCCCAGCAGCGTCAGCTTGTTGGCGCGCTGCCAGTAGTCGGTCTGGCGGCGCACGATAAGCTTCTGCGGATCGTCGCCGGCAAGGATCGAGGTCAGATCCGGGATGCCCCAGGCCTGCGCACGCACATTGCGGGCCGCGACTTCGCGGCGCGCACCGATCTTCTTCATCTCGATCGAGTCGGCCGGGTCGTCATTGACCGGCTCGGACGGATCGTTGCCGAGGTCCTTCCAGCCGGGCATGTCGACGGAACGTCCGCCCAGGCTGAGCTTCGAGGCGATCGACGGGTCGGAAAACAGGATCCCGGCCTGGTAAATCTCCAGCGACTGGACGTGCTCCTCGAACGAGTATTGCGCATAGACGGACGGAACGATCGCGTCCGCGATACGGGTATAGGCGTCTGCCATTTTTGTCTTCCTTCAGGTTCGGGTTAAAGAGGATTGTTGGGCATCCACAGGTCGGGATTTTCGCCGGCCTCGCGTGCCAGCCGCCGGGCGCGGGCGGGGTCGCTTTTGACCAGCGCCGAGATGCCAGTCAGGTTGCGCTCGCCGGCGGCATTGCGCTTGAAGGGATTGCCTCCGCTCAAGGCAGCATTGCCGTCGATCGTGTCTTCGCGGAACATCGCCTCGCCGATGGCGTGGAACGCCTTGGCGATCTGCGGGTCGGTCAAGGCACCGTCCGGCAGAAGGATGCCCTTCGCCTTGTAGGCATTGACCAGTCCGAGCTTCTTCATCGCCCGGTTGGCGACCTCGAGCTTCTGGCGAAAGCCATCGCTGCCGGTCGGTCCCCAATCCCTGACGAGGTCGTCGTGGGTCGTCTCGACCGAGCGGGCAACAGCGATTTGCTGTGCCTTGGCCTGCTCGGCCATGTAGCCGACGAAGCGGTCGTGATAGGCCTGTGCGACCTTCGGGGTAGCACCTGCCTCGACCGCCCAGGTCTTGGACGCATTGGCGAGCTCGTCCGAATAGGCGAAGTTTTCGGGGAGCCCGTCGGGGCGCCGGTACTCGACCTTCTCGGGTGAGGTCAGCGGACGCATCGCCTCGGGCAGCCGGGCATGGAACCTGTCCCAGTCTTCCGCGGCTGCATCGGCTGCCGGAACGCGCAGGCTCTCGCCCTGCTGCCGCTCCAGCTCCGCATAGGAGGCGAAGACCCGATCGAGGCTTTCAGGCTTGGTCCAGCCCTTGGTTTCAGCAAGCTTGCGGTTGCCTTCGGAAAGACCGTCAAACCAGCTTTTGGCCGCAGGCGGGGCGGACCAGTTGTCCCCGTTTGCCGGTGGCCGTGCAAGGTTGCCCGCCGGTGGCGCCGCCACCACGGACCCGGCGTCTGCCAGATCTGTCATGAGAAGATTCCTTTACTTAGGGTTCAATGAAAAGTGCCGGCTGGTTCAGCCGGGCTTAAAGCTTGCCAGTCCGGAGCTGCCGCGCGAAAAGAGGCAGCATGACCGGAGAGAACGAGGCCGCAGATTTCGCCTTCGACGGCTCGAACATGTTCGAGCCGCTCATGGCGGCCGATCCGTCGTTCCGTGGGCAATGGGACAGATTCCACGATGAATGGCGCGATGAGGCGGAAGAGCCGCTGTATCTTGCCTTGTCGGAGCTGGCTCTCCACCTGATTCACCATCTCGAAGCTGGAAAGACAGATCGCTTCAGCGACATTTTCGATGTCGTCGAGCGCTGGATCGTCGAAGGCAATCGCCACGTGCGGGAAGCCGCGATCGTCGGGCTGCTCGAAGATCTGCAGAACCCGAGCCTGCATCGCAGCACACACCCCGACCATTTCAAGCCATGGCTGCGGCCTCAGTCGGCTATCTGGTGGGCGAAACTCTACGCATTCTGGTCCGACGGAACGCCACTGGTCTAAGCCGGCCGGCCTCAGGCATTGTCGCCCCAGTTCTCCCAGAGCAGCGTGATCGTGCCCGTAACGGCAATCGTGCCGTCGGCATCGATGTCGGTGCCGATGGCAAACGCCAGGTTGAGATAGAGGTCGACCGGCGTCACGGTGCCGTCGAGCGTCTGCGCGGCGGCGACATCGGCAACCGACGCGCTCGACAGGGCGGCACCGGCGCCATCCAGCGTGCGGCCGGTCGCCGCCAGCACATTGATCATCGTCAAGGCGAGCGCTGGGGTCGACGCTGCCGTCGAGCCGAGCGACCAGGTCAGCGCGGCATTGTCGTTGATGGTCGACGCGCGGGTAGTCAGCACCGCGAACTGCAGCCGGGCCGTACCGCCCCTGATGCGGATCTTGCCATCGATGAAATCGAACAGCTTCTGGCTGGCATAGGCCAGTGCATCGGTGACCGGCACCGGCATGGCATTGAAGGAGAAGACGGTGCGGTAGGCGCCGCCCTGTCCGGTCGTCCTGGCGGTGAGCCCCGCCTTGGGCGGGGCAAGGCCGGCTTCTCTGGCGGCGGCACGCGAAAGCGTCCGCGCAAGACCTCGGGTCATTTGATTTCTCCATTTTTGGGATTTTTCGGGGATTGAAAAAGGCAGCGATTGGACCGCCGCACGCAAACTGCGGCAAATCCTCATGGACATTTGGATCAGTTATGTGTATTTATACACAACATGAAGGGCGCCGATGTCATTCACAGGCTGTTGGCGGATGGCTGGTACGAAGTGGCTCGAAAAGGAAGTCACGCCCAGTTCAAGCACAAATCCAAGCCGGGCCGGGTGACAGTTCCGCATCCCAAGCGCGACATCCCGATCGGCACTCTCAAGAGTATTGAAGAACAATCCGGCGTGAAGCTGAGGTAGAGAAATGCGGAACTATATCGGATTGATCCACAAGCAAGCGGACAGCGACTTCGGCGTCTCCTTTCCCGATTTTCCGGGCCTGGTGACAGCCGGCGTCAACCTGGATGATGCCCGTGCCATGGCCGGGGAAGCACTGGCCTTTCATGTCGAGGGGCTGGTCGAGGATGGCGAGGCCATTCCCGAGCCGTCATCCCTGGAGGAAGTGATGTCGGACAAGGACAATCTGAGCGGTGTCGCCATCCTGGTTCCCTTGAAAGCTGAAGCTGCGAAGGTCGTGCGTGTCAACGTCACCATTCCGGAAGATGTCCTCGATCAGATTGACCGATATGCGGAGCGCCACGGCTACAGCCGATCCGGATTTCTGGCCGCTGCGGCGAAGAAGGTAATGCAGATCGAGGCAGCGTAGGGCTCTCGAAGGTCGACTGGAGATGAAGCTCTTTGGGTCTTGTTCGGTTACTTTCTTTGCGGATCAGGCCGTCAGACAAAAACAACCATGTCTTATTTCGTGAGGCACGGTGCCTATGTTCCGCCGCAAATGCGACCGTACTTGGCAAAATCGGCCCGTGTATTAGTTCATAGGTTTCAAGGGAGTACCAGACGATGACCATGTCCAGAGCCATTGCCGCCATGCTGGTGACTGCCGCATTGGCAGGCTGCGCGCAGACCGAAGCACAGCAGAGAACCAGCACCGGCGCGCTGCTCGGCGCCGGCGCCGGCGCGCTTGCCGGCCAGGCGATCGGCGGCAACACCAAGAGCACGGTCATCGGTGCCGGAGCCGGCGCCCTGCTGGGCGCCGTTGTCGGCAATGCCACCACGCCGCAGCCGCGCAGCGAACAGCTTTGCCGCTATCAGGATCGCACGAGCGGCCGCATCTACACCGCCCCCTGCGACGACCGCTATTACAACGGCGATTATTGATCGTTAGCCCCTTCTCCCCGTTTTACGGGGAGGAGGTCCCGGTAGGGGGATGAGGGGCAGCGCAAACTTCTGAAATGCCGGCACCGCCCCTCACCTGCCTGCCGGCATCGCTCTCCCCGTAGAACGGGGAGAGGGGCGCAGCGTCAACCTCGCGCATCCGTTTCCCCCGATGATTTGGTCCTTCCGCTGCTTAAACGTCGGCGCTATCGTCGGCTATCCAAAGGGGGCGACGATGCGATTTTTGATGACCTCACTGCTGGTTGTTTGTTCGGTTTCCGCACAGGCCAAGCAGGCCGTCAGCGTCGAGCGGATCGGCGATTGTCTGGTCTTGCCGGTAACGGCGGTCGACAATCACGTCAAAGCCACTTTCGAGGTGACATTGGACAAGGCCGGCAAGGTCTTATCGGTCGCCGTTGTATCCTATGAGCCACATTCGGAAGCGGCAGCGGAGGCGGCCCGGCAGCTTTCGAAATCGGTCCAGCGGTGTTGGCCGGCAGGCGTCAAAACGAGTCCAATGCGGATCACAGTGGATTTGAGCGAAACTTAGCTACTGCGCAATCTAAGAGAAGACCCGTTCAACCCACGAAATTTTCGTCCACGAACATCTCCGCAAATTTCTGCGGTGTGAGAGTTACATCATTGTCGCGGGCGATTTTGAGGTTCCTTGCCCACATATCCCGGATTGCTGCCGGCATTCCCTCAGGCATGTGCATAGACTGGGCTATTGCGTCATGCCATTGTCCATCGCCGCCATAGATAGATTGCAGTTTGGGGCCCATCTTTTTCAAGCCATCCTCCGACTCCTGAGAAAGTTCTCCGATGGCCCAGAGCACATAAAGCTCCAGTAGCCTAAGCAGCGGCTGTCCATCATAACGTGGGTCAGTCGACATTTTTACTTCCTACGCATCATTTTCGGCGTAATAAATGAGCCTTTCACAGATGGCCGACAGGCTGGGCTTTTCCTTCAACGACGCAACCCAGGCCTCGCAATGAATATCTCGATAAAGTATGTCAGGCCCGCTTTGGCTGCCTCCGCTGGCACCAATCCCTCTTCCGGCTCGGTCGCAACCATTGCATCTGAACCCTCGGTCCAAGGCTCCGACACATAAATTGTATCCTCTTCGTCAAAATCTGACAGCCGTCCAACGATATCCAATAACTTGATTATTCTCCCCACAAAGAAAATCCGCCTCGGCGATTCGGGTGCAGCGTCTTCTGGAAGATAGTCCCAGCATCATGTTGGGATCTAGGGACGAGTTGCATTACACCGGGTTCGTAAACTTGCACAATGATCAGCCGAAGTGGGTCATGGCCTCCGCAAGGTCAGTGCTCCCCGCACCTTACCCCTCCAGCCTCGCCGCCTTCTCCAGCGCAGCCAGTTGCGCCTCGTCCAGCGTCAAAAACCCCATAATATGCTGCACCACTTCGGCCCGCGCGTTGCTCAGCGCGCTGTGCAGCTCGAAGCCGTTCGGCGTCTTGGTCTTGGCCAACCATTCGCCATAGGACGGGCGGCGGTAATAGCCGGTTGCGGCCGCCAGGTCGGCCAGCACCATTTCGCCGTCCTGGCCCGAGAACACTCTGAGATAGGCCTTGGCCAGGGCATCCTGCGCCTTGGCCGGGCCGCCGGCCTGGCTGGAATGGGCGAAGCGTTTTTGGCTCATACGCCCTGCCCGCCCGAAGCATCTTGCGCAGCCTGCGGCATCAGCCCGCCGAGCCCGTCGAGCAGGCCGCTGTCGCGCGCCTGCACTGCCGCCGGCACGGCATCCCTGGCGACCTTGCCGGCGGCAGCCATCGCCGCCATGCCGGCCTGTTCAGCTTGAGCCTTGGCTCTGGCATCGCGGATGCCCGCCACCTCGTCCTGGCGGCGAAAAATGCGCTGCGGACTGCGGCCGGCGCCCTGCACGATCTTCAGCGCCGCGTCGCCGTCGATATTGTCCATCACGCCGGGATCGAACTGCGCCATCTGCATGGCCGTGGTGACCACCTGGATGGTGTCGCGCGCCTCGGCCGAGCGGCGCAGCACGTCGAGCGGGCCGGTGAAGGTCGGCCGCAGCGCCTTGCCGGCAAGGCTCGCCGGCGGCAGGAAGCGGCTGTCTTCCTCGTAAAGTCCCTTGTCTTCCAGAATACCCAGCTCGCGGTCGAGATTGCTGGCAAAGCCGGCCTGGATGATCGAACCGGACGGCCCGAGCAGCGCGCCCTTCTCCTCCTGCCGGATCAAGGCTTCGGTCGCCGTCATCTGCGGGTTCTGTACCAGCGTCTGGAACAGATTGACGAACATCATGTCGCGGATCTCCTCGGCCCGGCTGTCGGCATAATTGAACGCATAGGTCGGGTTCTGGCCGGTGGCGATCGGCGCGATCAGCGGCCGGCCGGCATCGTCGATGAGGCCGGGATAGTTCTCGCCGGGATTGAGCACCGGCACATAGTCTAGCCTTGCCTTGGAGGCGGTCGCCGGATCGGTGATCTGCTGCAGCGCGCGCAGGCCGGAGCGCCGCACCGCGTTCTCCTCGCGCACCGTCGTCAGCGCCTCGATGGTCGGCGAGATGCCGTACGGATCGCCCTCGTAGCGGCGCCAGTTGAAGCACGACACCGGGAACGATCGAAAACCGCTTTCCCTGACGATCGCCTCCTCGTCCTCGATGACGTGATAGGAAGCGAACGCCGTATCGAGATACTGGTAGGAGCCGCTCAGACTGTACATCTTGCGCTCGTCGCGCGGCTGGATGCACTGGATCAGCGAGATTTTCGTCTCGCATTTGGCGGGGTCGTCGACCAGGATTTTGATCCGCGCCGGCAGTCTGTCGTAGCCGAGCAATTGCGCCGCCTGCCGCGCCGTGCGCTCGTAGCGGCGGTGGAAAATGTCGACCTGGCCCCAGCGGTTGCGCGAGAGATAGCCCTCGACCACCGGGATCGAGGCATAGCGGATCAGCGTGCCGCCAAAACCTTCCTCGGCATAGAGATAGGCCGGGCCATAGCGCACCACATTGCGCAGGCAGGCCTGCGTTGCCGGCACGAAGTTCGAATTGGCGGAGTAGCGCAGCGAGAAAAGGAAATCGCGCAGCGCTTCCGCCCATTCCTTTTCCTCGTCGGTCTCCTCGTCGTTGATGGCCGCGGTCGACAGCCCGTGCCATTTCTCCGACTGCGGAATGATCAGGCTTTCCAGCCCGGCGGCCAGCCGGTTGGCGGCCGAGTTGATGGTGTTGGCGTAGACACGCGCACCGCGCCGCTCCTGCCGCTCGGCCTGCGAGTCCGTGCCCGCGTGGCGGCGGCCGCTCCACATGTCGGGAGCATCGGGATCGCAGAATTCGGACACCGCCTCCCAGACATGCTCGTATTGGCTGCGCTCGCTCTCCAGTTCAGCCTGTCGCGATAGAATATCGCGAGCACGGGAATCGCTCATGGTCAGCCTCGCTTGATGGATGAATGGGAAAAGAAAGATGGCGGGACGTCGAAACTGCCAATCTCCCCACTTGAGGGGGAGATGTCCGGTAGGACAGAGGGGGTCGTCTCGCGTGGATCGGCGACCCCCTCTGTCGCCTTCGGCGACATCTCCCCCTCAAGGGGGGAGATTGGAAGCGCCTTATTCCGCCGGCGTCGTCTCCAGCGCGGCTTTGCGCCCAAAGCGCTGCACCACGAAACGGCCCATCTTCTGGCCGGGTACTTCGATCAGCGTATAGGTGATCCAGGACAGCAGGCACACCACCGGCAAGACGACGACAACAACGACCGCGAAGCGCAACGGCGCCGACAGCTCGTGGCCGAACTGGGTGATGACCAGAGCCGCCACCGGCTGGAGAACCAGCAGATGGATCAAATAGATGCTGAAGGAAAGCTCACCCATCAAATGAAAGAACCTGTTGGCGAGCGTCATGGCGATCTTTCTGGCCACGATGCCCATCGTTCCCGGCAGCATCCGGTAGAGAACCAGGGCAAAGAACCCCAGGACGAGCGCTTCCCGCATCAACAGCTTGCCCAGCCCATAGCCGCCGCCGAAGGGCAGCGCCGCCAGCAGCATGGCCAGTGCCAGATGCACGAAAGGCCGCTTCTGCCTTTGATGGACGACGCCCGCCAGCAGCATCCCGCACAGGAAAATCTGCATCTTCAACGGCAGGAACGACGGCATCGGAAAGTGGACCGACAATTGTCCCATCAAGAACACCATCGCGCTGCCGATCGCGGCGACCAGCATGGCCGCCCATAGCCAGTCAAGCCTGCGCACCAGCAGCATAATGGCCGGGAACAGCGCATAGAACTGCATCTCCAAGCCTAGGCTCCAATCGGGCAGCGGCGTGCGATAGGCGAAATTCGGCACCAGGCCGAACAGGAACAGCAGATGGGCGCCGATATTCTTCAGGCCGCTGTCGAGATAACGCTCGGGCGCCTGTGGCGACCGCAGCAGGAACTCGTCGATGACCATTCTCGACCCGTAGAGATAGGGGCCAAGCGCCAGGGCAACGAACAGCATGACGTAGAACAGCGGCGCTATCCTGAAATAGCGGCGGGTCCAGAATTTCAGCCAGGTTTCCGGCCTTTGCCAGGGCTCGTTGTCCTGGCGCAGCTGGTAGTGGAACACCATCAGGAAGCCGGACAGCATGATGAACAGATCGACGCCGAGGTCCGGTTCGCCAAGAATAGGAATCTGCCAGCCGGTCAACAACAAGCAGTGCCCGATGAGTACCCAGATCGCGGCAAGCGCCCGAAGCCCGTCCAGGCACTCGATGCGCGATGACCGGGCTTCTGTCATGCCGAACTCCTCGATGGCCATGTTGCAATGCAGCATGGCGGCTGAGGGAGGAATGTCAACCGTGCGGAAGGAACACGATTTGCGCTGGGCTGTTACGGAAAACGCGGAACACCGCAGGGCAATTGTAGAGGCATGCACTTGAACACCCGGGGCGCGAAGGATCGCAGCTTACGCGATCCCGGCAGGCAAGCTCCCGTCTATCTCTTCTTCACCAACCTTGCATGCCGCCGCCAGTACCACCAGGCCAGCACCCGGTTGCGGAACACTCTTCTCATGGCGCCCATGTCACACCCCCAGCAGCACGCGGCGCTGGCCGGTCAGCTCACTGGGCGACAGATCGGTCTTCACCGTTCCTGCGGTGCCGTCATTGGCCGCAAGCTGGGCCCGCAAGGCGGCTTCGCGCGCCTGCACGTCCTTGTCGGCAATGGTCGGCGTCGGCGGCAACGGCTTCAGCGCCGGCGGTTTTTGGAAGAGGCACATGGTTTTCTCCAAAGTGAGAGGCTCTTGTCCAGTCGTAGAGCAGAAAATCCTCGCCGTTCCGGCCATAGCCCGGCAGGCGGCAGCGTTGCGTCGCGCCCAGCCGGGCAAGCCAGCGCAGCGCCAAATCATTGGCGGCCAACGCTCGCGCCTCGACCCGCCAGGCGCCGCGCGCCGCAACTTCAGGCCCGAGCACGGCATGAAAGAATTCCGTAATCCCAGGCACGCAGCGCCTCATGCGGCGCGTGCCCCAGCTCCAGGCGATCCATAAGCCGCCGCGCTGCTCGGCAGCGCCAAAGCCGGCCTCGGAATTGCCGTTTAGCTCGGCGACATAGGCAAACCCTTGCAGCGCCGTCAGCGCCAGCAGCGCCGGCGACCAGTGGTCGAACTGGCAATCGATCTCGGCCCGGTCCTCGGGCCGGAGGTTGGCGGCGATGTAGGAGAGGTCGCGCAGGGTGGCGGGAATGATGCGGAGGGTCATGTTGGGTCACTTTCCGGCACGCTGCGAAGCGGAGAGCCCTAGGGAAACGAGGCGCCAAGCTAGATTGACTCTCTTTGCCGTCTGGATTTCCTTGGCCTGTGACTTGTGGATGTACCTATGGGAACAAGCGCATGACTTGTAGTAACTGCGCGCCGATCGAGGAGACCCGTACGATCTTTAGCACCGGTTGTCTCGCGGCGGCGATCACGATGGCCAAAGAGGCCATACGCGACGGTATTCTGCAGCAAGTACCGGGTGGTCCTATGTCGAGTGTCATCCCGCTTTCGGATCTCAACCCGGATGGACCATGGGACGATCTGCTTCGTTACCGCTTTCGCTGCACGACCTGCGCACAGGTTTTCTTGCTCTCCGCAGAGACCTATCATGGCAGCGGCGGCGAATGGGCTAAGGAGCCCGGCTAAGCTTTTCGGCGCTTCCTCACCGAAACGCCCCCAGCGGATCGGCCTGCCCGGCCTTCCGCCGCGCGGCCTTGAACATCGCCGGGTCGACCTGCGCCTCCCTCAGCATCATCACGCCGTAGCGGGTCGCGGCCATCAGATCGTGGCGCAGCTTCACCACTTGGCCGTCCCTGCGATGATAGAGACGGAACTCCTCGAACCAGGGCAAAAGCGTCGAAACCATCTTGAAGCGGCTTGATTGCATGCGGCCAAGCATCGGCCCGACCGCCACCGAACCGTCGGCGAACTGCGCGCGGGTGCCAAGCCTCTATTTGTAAGCCACTGCTGCGCTTGCAGGTCCCGCCAATGGAATAATCTGGCAGCGACTAAACCCTGCCTCTTTGCACCACTCGGTGAACTGGGCGCCGGTGAAGTCAAACGCCTCGCCAAATTCGATCAGCATGTTCAGCGACATCATGAGACCGAAGCCGTTTTGCCTGCGTTCATCGTCGATGATGTTCTCGATGGCGACCAGCGCGCCGCCGGTCGGCAATGCACGATAGGCCTTGGCGATCAGCATCTTCTTGTTCTCGAGATTCCAGTCGTGAAGGATCATTCCCATCGTGATGATGTCCGCCTTGGGGAATTCGTCCGCGAAGAAGTCGATCGCCTCGGCGATGACCCGGCCGCCGAGATTGCGCTCCCTCAAGCGCCGTTCGGCGATCGGCTGCACATCGGCGAGATCGCACGTCCGGCATTGCATGTGCGGATGCCGCGCCGCGACGATGGCCGAAAGCTGCCCGGTTGCGCCGCCTATATCGGCCAGCGTCTTATAGTTGGAAAAGTCGAATTTCTCGGCAAACGCCGTGAAATTGCCCATGGAGATGCCGCTCATCGCGTCCATGAACTGCTCCAGGCGCGCCGGGTCCGCATAGAGCTCGCCGAACATCGACTTGCCTGTCTCCTTGATCTCGTTTTGAGGCTTTCCGGTTTGCAATGCCGGTGTGAGATCGCCCCAGAACCGATACAGTCGTGCGTTCGCCATCTCAAGGATTCCACCGATGTATTGGGGGCTCCGCTTGACCAGGAACAGCGCGGTCGATGGCGTATTGCCGTATTTGCCGGTTTCACCGGCGCCGTCCCTCTGCAGCAATCCGAGCGCGACGAGGGTGTCGAGAAAATCATACGTTGCGCGCGGATGCAGCCCCATCGCGCCTTGCAGTTCGAGGCCCGTTTTGGGGCCGTCCGCAAGCAGCGAGAAGAGTCCCAGTTCCACGGCGCTCAACAATGTCTTGGCTGGCCAGAACCCAAAGCCAATTTGCAGTATGTGGTCTGGAGAAATTCCGTTTTGCATCTGATCCTCCCCTATCGGCGAATGCCCCGGCGAGGCCACGCCGATGCGTCCCTTGAGCGGGATCATTCGATGCTACACCACGTCCACGGACGTTCACTACAGTTTTCCAATCGGAGCCGGAGCGCATTGCCTGCCTCCCCGATTTTCCTCACCGAAACGCCCCCAGCGGATCGGCTTGCCCGGCCTTCCGCCGCGCCGCCTTGAACACCGCCAGGTCGACCTGCGCTTCTCTCAGCATCATCACGCCATACCGCGTCGCCGCCATCAAATCATCGCGCAGCTTCACCACCTGGCCGTCCCTGCGGTGATAGAGCCGGAACTCCTCGAACCACGGCAAAAGCGTCGAAAACACCTTGAAGCGGCCTGATTGCATGCGATCGAGCATTTCCATCAGCCCGGCCTCGACCGAGACCGAACCGTCGGCGAACTGCGCATGGCTGGCGAGCATGTTCAGCCCATGTGCGGAATATTGCCTGGCAAGTGCGGTGCCGGCACCTTCCAGCGTCTCGCGGCGGCCGTCGCGCGGCCATGCCCATGGCAGCCAATCGCCCCACGGTTTCAAGGTCACCGCCTGCATGGCCGGAGTTTGCTGCGAAGCCCGGCAGGCCTTTGTGACATAGACGACATCGGCCTCCGTATCCCAGGCGAGCTCGACAGCCGCCGAGGGATGGTCCCAGCCGAAATCGAGGGCACCCAGCCGCGGCCAATAGCGCGGCAGCGGGAACGGTTCGCAGGCGATCAGCTCCTCGGCCACCGGAAAGATGCGGCCGGAGCCGAGCACCGGAATGCCTTTTGCCCTGGCTTCCCGCTCATGCGCCGGATAGGCGGCAACGATCTCGGCGCGCTGCTGCGGCGTATAGTGCTCGGCATCGTCGATGGTCATGAAGGTGACGTGACGGGTCATTGTTTTTCACCCTCGCGGCATTGAATCGTGGTGGCGGGTGCGCGCTTCAACGCCCCGCCTCGCAGCTCCGTTTGCATCGCTCGGAACACCTGCCACGGAGCCGGTCGAAAAGTCGGGATCAGATCGCCCGACGTTTGATGCGCACGACTTTCGGCGCCTGTGCATCCATGAACATGTAGCACCGGCCTAGCAGCGCCTTTTTGCCAAAATCATCGAATACGTTCTGCCCGAGCGGCGTGAACAACACCTCGTCGGTCGTCAGTCCGTCCTGGTGGCGAGCCTCGATCTCTGGCCAATGCGCCTTGGCAATGTCGGTCAGCACGACGTTGAAGGCAGGATGATTGTAACTGACCAACAAATTGCCATCGTCCATATCAGACGGTTTCATGTCCGGGTGGTAGTTGTAGATCTCGGCAAGCGTCTGGATGGCTGCCAAGGATGCAGCGCCATCGGAAAGACCAGCCTCCGTCAGCACACAGGTGCCGTTTTCAAGGATGGCAAAGTCACGCTCCTGGTTGAAGTAGTAGCCAAAGCGCTCTTCGATGCGATCGATGGGCTGCGAAAACGATGGCCGCCATTTCGGGACAGGAGGAAAAGTTGCTGACATGCCGACGTTGCCTTCTGGTGATACGACAATTGACGAAAGGCCGCCGATCAACACCATTCGTCTATTCATAGTTGTGATCTCCCGCCCAATGTAGCCAGTCTAGTTCCGGATCATGGCTTGGCAACCGCGCTGGTCATGAAGGGGAAGTGGCGGCTCATGCGAGATACCTTGCTGGAGCAAAACCGGGACGGCGCGCGACGAACACAGGCGGGCCGGCTAATGGCCCTGAAGTATCTTGATCAACTTACTTTCGTAGGTAGGTCGCGACAATCCATTTTTGTAATCCGCATACGTCATTCGCCCGCTCATCGCCGCATCAGTCCAGCGTTTGCAGTACACCTCTGGCAACGCTTCAACACTTGTGTTTATTATTCTTGCCCATTGTTTGCGGTAAGCTAGTGGCTTTGCCCCTAATCCCACCGCACACTGAGTCATAAAATCCTTTTTGAAAGCTGGACTTCTTTGTATTCCAGCGTTGATTGTGTTGAACCGGCTCTCAGTCACTACGCATCCTGAAAGCATTATTGCACCGATCACGACTAGCGACCGATAGTGATTTCCCACTGCCCACCCCTCCGTTACGGCTCTCATCCTCCGTCCAAATAACTACAATTTTGCTGCAAGAGAAGTGCTCCACACTTATTCCGTGCGCCACAGTCAGCTGGGATAATGATTGCGCCGGGCTGGCTTATTCAGCCGATTGCTTCCCCTTCACCAATGAACTCGACCTGCTCAGCCGACAAGAACAGCAGCACCACATCGCTCATGCCGAGCAACGGCGTGAAGGTGACGATGGTGATGCCGCCGGTGGCGTTGGTGCGGGTCAGCCCTTCGGAATAGATGTCGAGCGTCGGCTCCTCGTCGAACCAGACGCCGTGCAGCGTTTCGCCCTGCCATTTCTCGCGACCCTTCTCGTAGCTCTTGAACGACAGCACCGATTCACCGGCCTGGACGTCGCCGCCGCCGCCCCCAGCGCACCACGACGCTGTCGAGCGCGCCCGGCGCCCGTCCCGCCATCGTGCTGACGAGGGCGTCGGCCGGGATCATGCCGGTGCCCCATGCCGCCTGCTGCTGCGGCGGGCCTATCAGGATGCGCTGCGGATTGTCGCGCGTGCTTTCGCCGGTGACGCCGGCCGCCCACATCCGAACCGGACAGTCGAAAACCTTGCCTTGCCACCAATCGGGATAGCGGCCGGTGAGGTGCATCGCCCATTCGGCGCCGCCGGCCCTGGTCTTGCCGAGCTGGTTGCCGGCCATGAACAGGCGCTCGCGATTGGTCGCGCCGGCGGCGTGGAACTCGGCCTGTCGGGGATAGGGCCGATAGGCGGCAAGCTGGTTAGTGCGGCGCCTCCGGTCCAGCTCCGCCAGCAGGCTGAGATATTCCGTCCTTGCCGCCCGGCTCTGCGAGGCCTTTTGCGAAGCCCGGCTTCTCGAGGAACGGCCTAAGGACGGCTTCGAGGCCGCGGATGCGCTGCCTGATTTCGTCATCGCTCAATGCATCCAGATTGTTGATGTTGACATTAAGATCCTTGGGCAGCACCGACAGCACGAGCTTCAGATACTGATCGGGCTTTTCGGCGCGCACCTCGGCGATGACGCCGGCGCCATGGGCGCGAAAATCGGTGCGGATCGCTTCGAGAAAGCCGTCGGCCAGCGTCTTCTTCGCCCGCCTGGTTCGGCTGCCGGGTGCTTGATCGTGCGGCTGCGGATCGCCGGCGGAAGGAGCCTTGGCCATGCCCTACTCCGCCGTCCCGGCGGACATCGGCTTCTTGTTGCCTGGCCGCACGATGCGCCTGCGCGGCTTGGCCTTCTTGCCGGCCCGTGCCGACTTCGGCTTCCGCAGCTGGCTTGCCGGTTTCGCATCGGTCGTCGTGCCGGGCTTCATCGCACCGGCGTCGGGCAAGGCGTTCAGCCTTGCCCTGAGAATTGCCACCGCGTTGCCGTCGAGTGCTCCCGACGGGAAGCCGAAGCCGCCGACCGCATCGACGGTACCGCCACGCACCATGCCGATCCGCACGCCGGCGGCGACCTGCTCGAAGCGGCCATGGCGGGCATAGGGTCCGGCGCCGGCGAACTCGCCAATAGCGCTGACGGCCTCGCGGCCGTCATCGTCGGTGATGATGGTGGCGTAACGGTTGGACATGGGGTGTTCTCTGAAATGGGCGCACGGGCGCGTTGGGAAATCTATGGACGATAGGTGGTTGCGGACCGGGATAGTCGGTCGCGTTCATTCGCGCCGACATACCTCGGCAGCACACGCAACATTCGGTCGAACAGGAGCCCGAAATGAAAAACCCGCCTCGGCGGGCGGGTCGTTGGAGCCAATTGGCACCATACCCAAATTAGTAGCATAGCTGCCGGCACAAAGCAAGAACAAAATGTGGCACGGCGGCAGAAAAATGCGCTGCCGACTTCGCATCCCCGTCGGTGAACGGATGGAAAGAGGGGCGAAAAGGCGGGGCATTGCGTGAGACTTGCGTTGATGGGATGGTGGTTGCGCTTGAGGGGAACGCGTCATGGGCAATGTCACCAGTCACTACGGCAGCGAGGGCAGCGACGGCATCGTCGATCGCATATTGGCCGCGATCCCGGACGCCGACCCGGCCGGCAAACTCGCGGCCGCGCAACTCTATCCGTTCGATCAGTTCCATGGCCGCGAACTGACCGCCACGCAGGAGCATGCGGCCCGTCTTGCTCCTTTGCCGACAGATCGAATCCTGGATATCGGCAGCGGCATTGGCGGGCCGGCAAGGTTTCTGGCCTCGGCCTATGGCTGCGAGGTCGACGGCATCGACCTGACACCAGCCTTTGTCGCCGCGTCGAGCCGACTGACCGCACTCAGCGGACTGGCAGACAAAGTTCGCTTCCATCAGGCCGACGCAACGAAACTGCCTTTTGGCGACAGCACCTTCGATGCGGCGATCTGCTTCTATGTGGGCATGAACATCGAGAACAAAGCCGCGGTCATCGACGAGGCCTGGCGCGTGCTGAAACCGCGAGGCAGGCTGATCTGGACCGAAGCCGTGCTCGCCGGCGGCGAGCCCTACTATCCCATGCCCTGGGCGGTTTCTGCGGCGACCAGCCACCTCGCCGATCGGGAAAAATTGAAAACCCTGTTTGTCGATGCCGGATTTCGCATCGACGAAATCGTCGACGAAACCGGCGAACATGTTGAGCTGGCGCTGAAGAGAGCCAATTCCGGCATCGTGCCCTCGCCGGCGCAGCAGCAGGCAAATGAAGTCGTCATGGGCGCGGAATTCCTGCAGCGCCGCCGCAACTACATCCGAAGCCTGAGTGACGGAAAACTCGCGTCGCTCGCCGTGATCGTCTCCAAACCGGCCTGAAACAAAAAACCCGCCTCGGGAGGCGGGTCGTTGGAGCCAATTAGCACCATACCCAAATTAGTAGCATAGCTGCCGGCACAAAGCAAGAACAAAATGTGGCACGGCGGCAGAAAAATGCGAATTCCGTTCAGCGCCTCGCCTTGTCCGCCTCCCGATTGACCTTCCAAGAAGACCGCTAGGCTGCATTCCTTCGCGCCCCTCTCTGTCCTGCCGGACATCTCCCCCACTTGGGGGGAGATCGGCTTTCGCGCCGGCTTTCGCCAATCTCCAACGTTGCAGGAAGAGCGCAACGCCGAAACCGCCAATCTCCCCACTTGAGGGGGAGATGGCCGGCAGGCCAGAGGGGGGTACTGTCCCGGGCGCTGTCCCGCCGACTTAAAGCCGGCAACACAAGCAACGTTCGATCAAAAAGAAGCCTGAAAACAAAAACCCGCCTCTGTGGGCGGGTCGTTGGAGCCAATTGGCACCATACCCAAATTAGTAGCATAGCTGCCGGCACAAAGCAAGAACAAAATGTGGCGCGGCGACAAAAAACCGAATTTCTCTTCTGCGCCTCGCGTTGCCCGCCAGCCACTTTGTGGGCGCGAACGCAGCGTCGGCAATTGGCGCTTCCTCCATTTGCCGAGGCATCTCACCGGCCGACGAGCAGCCGCAGCCGCGGATCAGAACAGGCATTCGCGCGTTTGAACCCCAGCCAATGGGAGCAAAAGCCATGAACGTCGCCAATCTGCAACTCGAAGGCCTGCTGATGGCCATCGCATCGATCAATCAGGTCCTGGTCCGCAAGGGCGTGGTCTCCGTCGAAGAGATAGACATCGCCTTGCGCAAGGCCGAAGCCAGCGAGACCAACGAGGAAAGGTCCGAAGGCATGTCGGCGTCGAGCCGCGATGCCGTCAACTTCCCGATCCGGTTGCTGGAGTTGGCCAATCAATGTCAGCCGGAGACGGACATGCCGTCCTTTTCGAAACTGGCGCGCATGGTCGGTCAGATCAAGGAACCTTACAACGACCAGATGTGACGCGGCGATCATAACTGACGCCGCGACAACGGCTTGCCGCGGCGGGGTCGCAAGACTGCTGGCGGCGCCTGCTAGCGGCCCTGCAGGATCTTGATCAACTTGCTGCTGTCGGCCCCCGGCGAGGAAAGCCTGCGGTAGTCCGCGTAAGTCAGCCTGCCATTAGCAACGGCATTGAAGAGCCGGCCACAAAAGGCGCTGTCGTATTTTGCGACACTGACATTCATGATTGCTGCGTAAGTCTTTCTTTCGTTGAGCGGCGTGGACCTCTCGCGTGCAATGCATTCGTTGATCGCCACGCGCTTGGTGACAGGGCTGCCTTCAAGCGTGGTATGCATCGTGTTGAATTCGCCTTCGGTCAAGGTAGTGCAGCCGGCAAGCAGAGACGTGCCGATCATGGCGGCAGCAAAACGCGTGGCGATGTTCATGAATTCCCCCTCAAGACCCATGTCTTGCTTAGCCCGCCGAAAGTTGGAAGTACAGAGGGAATGCAGGCGCATCTACAAAAAGCATAAACCTCGAACGCTCGTACTTTAGCTGTCGCTTTTATTGCGCGCGACCTGCGGATGGCCGGAATGACGGTACCCGGCCGTTCTCGATCGTCACGACGATGCTGGTGCGGATCGTGCTGCCGATCTGGCCCTGGTCGCGGTCATAGACCCGGCCGGGATCGTCGCCACCCTTCTGAGCGCCTTTACGAGAACGCCGGATGCGAGATTGGGCATCACCCCCTGCCAAGCCTCAGCGCCAGGACCCTGCCCGGCCCGTGCACGGCGGCGAACAGCAGCCCGGCCAGGAAGGTGAAGTGATCGACGAAGAAGCCGAACTCCGCCTGGTTGCCGGCCCAGTGCGACGGCCCGTGGAAGGCGAAGCCGAGGAACAGCACATAGGCGCCGGCGACGAGTGCTGCCCATGAGAAGAAGGCGCCGGTCAGGAAACATAGAACGAGGATGACCTCGAGCAGGGCTGCGCACCAGGCCAGGAACAGCGGGAACGGAAATCCAGCCGCCGCGATATAGCCGGCGGTGGCGCCGATATCGATGAATTTGAAGATCACGGCCATCAGGAAGACGGCGGCGAAGATCAGGCGGGCGATAAGGATTGCCGCGGTCTGCCACGGCGACTGAACGGTTGATTGAGCGGTTTCCAAGGTCATGATGTCCTCCCAAGAGTTACGGTGGTTGTGCCCCAAGGACGCACCACCAGCCGCAAGCCCGACATCATCCCCCGAAAAACCTGAGAGATACAAGCGCCGGCACCAAAGTGGCGCCTTCCCTTCTCCCCTTGTGGGAGAAGGTCTCGCCGAAGGCGACGGATGAGGGGTGCTCCAGCTTGGCGCCGGCGGCACTCCGTCCAACACCCCTCATCGGTCTCGGCGCTGCGCGCCGATCCACCTTCTCCCACAAGGGGAGAAGGAAGGTTGTACTACCCCACCTTGACCCCCGGCTTGCTGATCGGCTCCCTTACCGTTCCATACTGGCTGCCCCAGCGGTCGGTCATCGCCCAGCGTATGTCCCAGAGTTCCGGGAAGAAGCGGTGGCGGGCGCCGGCTTCCAGCAATTCGACCGGCCGGCCCTTCAGCGATTTCGCGCCGAGGCCGATCGTGCGGTGGATGAGATAGAGGTGGTTGGCACGGAATTTCTGGAACAGCTCGTCGAACTCGATCAGCGCTTCGGCAACGACATAGCTGTCGCCGTGATCGTAGCCGGTATCGTAGACATCCTCGACCGAAAGGCCGCGGTCGTCGAGGTACGACGCCTTGAAGGCCCGCCACAGATCGGGCGGCAGGCGCAACAGCTGCTTGAAACCCGGCGATTCCTGGCCACTGCCATTGCCGAGTTGCAGCCGGATCTGCTGGTACTCCTTGGGCGACATGGTTTCGAGCAGGTCGAGCTGCGCCGTCATCAGCCACATTAGCCGGTGCACGCGCCCCATCAGCGTGACGATGCGATGCGTGTCCTGCTTTTCCAGGAAATCAACGACATCGACCAGCGTATATGCGATGAGCTTCATCCACAGCTCCTCGACCTGATGCACGATCTGGAACTGCAGCTCGTCGGCATTCACCATCTCGGCCAGCGGCTTCTGGCAGGCCAGCAGCCTGTCGCATTTGAGGTAGACGCCATAGTCGCGCATCTCAGGCGTTTCGATGCGGGCATAATAATCCTGCTTGTCCATGGCCATGCTCCTTGCCGCGGCCGTTGGGCCGCAGGCGCTTGTTGGATCCCGTTCCCGAGTCTAATCGCCTTCTTGCCGAACATTGTCCCTTTCTGTTATTCGATTGGTGCAAAATGAAGGACAAACACTGCATCTGAAGCGGATAGGAAGAACGAATGATGCTGGATGCGGTCGACCGGAAGATCGTCGCGGCGCTCGAACGTGAGGCCCGCATCTCCTTTGCCGCGCTCGCCGACGAGGTCGGCTTGAGCAAGACGCCGTGCTGGAAGCGGGTCAAGGCGCTTGAGGACGCCGGCGTCATCCGCGGTTACTCGACCCGGATCGACCCGGCCAAGCTCGGCTTCGGCATCGAGGCCTTCATCCAGGTGTCGATCGATTTCGAACTGTCGGACGCCTTCGAGGCGGCAGTGCAGAAGCATCCGCTGATCCGCCGCTGCCACGCCACGACTGGCGAGGCCGACTATCTCCTGCAGATAGTCACCGTCGACATGATGGCGCTCGACAGGATGCTGCGCGAGGAGCTCAGCCGGCTGCCCGGCGTGCGGCGCACGATCACCTCGATGGCGATGCGCGAGATCAAGGGCGGCATCTCGTTCGCCAATGCCGTCGGGCATACGCAGACCAAGCGATAGACCGGTCAGGCCCTGGTCATCAATTCGCGTCCCAGCCGCTTCGGTTGCTCGGCGCGCAGAACCACATTTGTCGTCACCGTGCCGTACCGGCCGATGCTGTCGACGATGCTTTCAAGATCGGGCGGTGACGGGACCACGACCTTGACCAGAAAACAATCCTCGCCGGTCACCCGCAGCACCTCGACCACCTCCGGCAATTGGGCGAACTTCTTCAGGCAGGCCTGGATATGCTCATGCGTGGTGCGCAGGCGGATGACCGCCATGGTGCCGAGCCCGAGCGCTGCCGAATTGATCACCGCCTTGTAACCGGTGATGACGCCGCGCTCCTCCAGCCGCTTCACCCGTTCCGAGGTGGCGGGCTGGGACAGTCCGACGCGGCGGCCAAGCTCGGAGATGCCGATGCGGCCATCCTCCTGCATGATCTCAATGATCGCCAGATCGGTGGGATCGAGCCTTGGCCGATAATCGCCGTTCCGCATGATCGCCCTTTAATCCATCGGATTTCGTCGCTGCTTTCCGATGATCTCTCATTCCGCCACCTGGGAGAAGACCTAGAATTGCACGCGCTGCATCAGGAAAGAAGGGCTTCGCATGACCGACTTCATCATTGTGCCGGGCATCGGCGGATCGGGCGAAGCCCACTGGCAGGCACGTTGGCAGCAGGCAAACCCGGCGATGCGGCGGTTCAACCCGGCGAGTTGGGACGCGCCGGACGTCGACGACTGGGTGGCCGCACTGGAAACCGCTGTATGCCAGGCAAGGACACCGCCGGTGCTCGTCGCCCATAGCCTCGGCTGTCTGCTCGTCGTACACTGGCAGCGGATCTCCACCCGCAAGATCAGCGGCGCGTTGCTGGTCGCGGTTCCGGACCCTGCGTCGCCGGCCTTCCCCTCCTCCGCCCGGGCCTTCGCCGACGCACCGCAACAACGGCTTCGCTTTCCGTCGCTGATTGTCGCCAGCACCAACGATCCCTACGGCTCGCTGGACTATGCCAGGGCGAAATCCGAGCGATGGGGCAGCGATCTCCATATCGCCGGACCGCTTGGCCACATCAATGGCGACAGCGGGCTCGGCGACTGGCCGGCGGGAATGGAGCTGCTGACAGCTTTTCTAAGTCAAACGCAAGCAATCGCCCGAGGCGCCGTGCTTCAGCCGTAACCGCACCAGGACGGCTATCGCGCCGCCGCCCTGATCTGGTTTGCGCCGCGCCTCAGTTCGATGCTGCGGCAGGCGTGCTGAGTTCGAGGAACGGCACGGTCGAGCCCGGGATCATCGACTTCGGCAATTCGCCGTTCCATCTCTCCGCCTTGGTCAGTTCGACCAGCAGCGGATTGTTGGCGATTGCGGCGGCGCGAGCCTTGATGGCGCCCGCGGTCGCATCGCCTTCGACCCTGGTCTTGTAGGCGCTGGCCTCGGCTTCGGCCTTGACGCTGTCGGCGCGGCCCTTGGCCTGGGTGACGGCGATATCGGCCTTGATCTTTTCCTGCTGCAGGTTCTGTTCCTGCTTCTGCACCTCGACCTGCGCCGTCATCCTGGCTTCGACCGCCTGCTCGTAGGCATCGGAGAAGTCGATGTTCTCGACCTGCACGCTGTCGATCATCACCGGGCCGTCGGTTACTGCCGCGATGGCCTCGGCGACGTCCTTGTTGAACTTCGCCCGGTTCTGGATAACCGACACCGCGTCGTACTGGCCGAACACCGTCTTGATCTCCTGCGGTGCTTTCCTGGCAATGACGCGGTCGGCCAGTGCCTCGATCGATCCATAATTGGTGTAGACGTTGCTGACTTCGGCGGCCGGCACGTGGAAATTGACGGTGACGCGCATGTCGGCCGGTTGCTGGTCGCGCGAATAGGCCTGCATGGCCGGCAGGCCGCTGCAATCGTTCTGGTTCTCGCAGCCCCATTTGAGCACCTGCTGGCGCAGGCTGATCTTCTCGACACGCTGTAACCACGGCAGCTTGAAATGCAGTCCGGGATCAACGACCGAACTCAGCGCTCCGTTGGTCAAAAGCACGCCGCGGTCGCCCTGATCGATCGTGTACCAGGATCCAAACAGCGCAAAGACGCCGAGCGCCACGATGACGAGTGCGATCAGGCCGGAACCGATCGACCCCGATGCCATCCCCGGCTTGCCCTGCGGACGGCTTGAATTGCCTTGCGTTTCGGTCATCACCCCACCCCAACCTGATTGCCCGTGCTGCTTTTGCCCACAATAGTGGCGGCATTGCAATCCTCTGGATATGGAAAGACCTTCGGGGCAGCCGGCCGGACCGGCGGGTGGTTCAGGGTGGCCAGCCGATTTCCCCTGCAGCCGCGGCTGCGGGCTGGGACGCGTTGCCTGGCGTCTGCTTCTGCCGTCCGGCATCGGTTCTGCGCTTCGGGCAATCCTCGTAGTCGTGGTCGCAGATTGCGAAGGCTTGCGCACCGGCAAGGTCGATTTCGCCACGGAACCGCTGCCGCCGCATGAAAGTTATCTGCTCATTGCAACGGGAGCACAGGACATGGCCGACGACCCGAACCGCTACGAGACCGGAGCGAGGAAATATCCGGCAAAGACGAGCCCCGACGCGGCCGACGAATTTTCGCAGGATGCGGCCGGCAACAAGCCACCTCCCGGCGGCATGGGATTGACCAGGCCGGCTGACGATTTCGACGACAGGACCCTGCATTCGGAGGGCCAGAACCCGCCGCGCGCAGCGATCCGGCCAGACGGCAAGGCCACCGCCAAGAAGCCCGGCAAGGACACAAGACGATGAACGTCGCCAATCTCCAGCTCGAAGGATTGATGATGGCGATCGCGGCCGTCAACAACGCGCTGGTCCACAAGGGCCTGCTGTCGGTCGACGAGGTCGACATGGCGTTGCGCCGGGCCGAGGCGGCGATGACCAGCGAGGAGCGTCTCTATGAAGACATGTCGCCATCCAACCGCGACGCCGTCTGCTTTCCGCTCAGGCTGCTGCAGGCGGCCAACAATGCCCAGGGTGAAACCGGCGTACCGTCCTTTGCCGAACTGGCCAGGATGGTCGGCCGGACCAAGGAGCCCTATAACGACCAGATGTGATGGAGGACGCCATGGCCGACGACAAATCCAAGACCAAGCAGGATCGCAAACTGGTCTCAGGCGAAGAGCCTTACGAGGTCGCTGCCTTTGCCCGCAAATACGGCATACCGCAAAGCGAGGCCGCGACCATCATCAAGCGCTACGGCCCCTCGAGGAGGAAGCTCGACGCGCATATGGCGAGCCGCAACGCCTGATCCAATTCTAGCGGTGGCCGCCGTTCACGCCGGAAGCGTCCCTGCCCTGCCGCCTTGTCGAGAGTATCGGCACCGTCAGCCGTGACCTGTCGGGTTCGCCCCTGTGGGGATTCAACGCCTGGTTTTGACAGCCGCGGAATACTCTCGCGGCGCAACAACTCATTTACCTCGACGCTGTACCAGTCCGATGAGCAAAGCCGGGGGGTCGGATGCAGGAACAATTATTGCGCTACGAATGTGTCATGGAGCCGAACGGCCGATGGATGGTGTGGGACATCGTTCACGATCTGCCGGCGCAATTTTCGCAAATCGCGCTGATCGGCCTGAGCCGTCGTGAAGCGGTTTCGCTCTGCCGGCTGCTCAACGAGACGAGCCGTTCCGAGACGCGGCAGAGCCGGGCCTCCTGAGAAGCATGCTCTCAGGCCTGCCCAAGCGCGAGGGGATCTACATGCGATCGACAATATTCGGTCTGGTCCTGCTGCTGCCGGCCGCCGCCCTGGCAGAACCGATCGAGACGCAGAAGATCATCACGGCGGCGACCGGCGACTGGAACGGCGACGGCGCCGCCGATCTGGCGATGATCGTGGAGACCGAGCCCGGCCATCCCATGGACATGTATTTTTTCCTCAAGGATCGCGATGGCGATTTTCTAAAACCTGCCGGGGTCGTGCATGAACAGATTTACGGCGAATGGAAGGATTATGACCGGCCGGGCCCCGCCACATCCGACACCGAGCCCGAACTCACCGCGCTCCCCAACGGTTCGATCAAGCTCTATGTTCCGGCGATGGAGATCGGCAGCGAGCGGACCAACAAGACGCTGACGCTCGCCTGGCGCAACGGCACGTTCGTCGTCGCCGGTTTTGCCTACGATTATTGGGATTACATGGACGACAATGTTGCCGGCGACTGCGACTACAATGTGCTGACCGGCAAGGGCAAAAGCAGCAAGAAGCTGGCGGACGGCAGCACCAGGCAAGCGACCGTATCGGTCGAAGGCAAGGTCATCGCATTTGCGGAATGGACCCCGGGCACTGGCTTCAGCGCTTGCGGAGAGTGAGAGGTTTCGGTTGCCTCACTGCAGCGGCGGCTTCCACAGCAGGCTGTTGCGATCGGCGGACTTGACGCGCAGCCAGGTTTCGCGGCCATCGCGCAGCACCCGGAGCGGGATCTCGGCACCCGCCGGGCCGCTCTTCCAAAGCTTGCGATAAAAATCGGCAAGCCCATCGACCGCCGTGTCGCGGACATCCGAGATGACATCGCCTTGGCGAAGGCCCGCCTGGGCGGCTGGACCGCCCTCGGCGACGCTCATCACCACGACCTTGCCGTCGCTCTCGGCCGAGAAGGCGCCGAGCCACGGCCGCGGCGGCCTGGCGACCTGCCCGCGCGTCAGCAGATCGTCGAGGATGGGCGGCAGAAGATCGATCGGCACCACCATGTTGATGTCGGCGACCTCGCCGTTGCGGCTCATCTGCAGGCGCAGTGAACCGATGCCGAGCAGCCTGCCATCCGCGCCGATGAGGCCGGCGCCGCCCCATGAGGGGTGAGCCGGCGCCGTGAAGATCGCCTCGTCGAGCAGATATTCCCAATAGCCGGCGAATTCCTGCTTGGTGACGATCCGCGCCCGCACGGAGCGGCCGACGCCGTCGGCGAGCACGACGGGATCGCCGATCTTGGCCCTGGACGCATCGCCGAGCGCAATGGCGGGCAGCCCGAGCGGCGCCAGCGCCTGCACCAGGCCGAAGCCCGACTCCTGGTCGTAGGCGAGCGCATGGGCTGGAACCACGCGCCCGTCCTGGTCGGCCAGCCAGACCTCCTCGGCCTCCGTGATGAGATAGCCGATGGTGAGTACCAGCCCGTCGCCGCGGATGACCACGCCACTGCCCTCGCGGCGGGTGCCAAGTGTATTTGCCGTGAAGGCGTCCTCTGGCACGGTGGCGCGGACGGCCACGATGGATCGCAAAAGGGGTTCGATATTCATGCTTTGGTTCCTGGCAATGTTCGCAGCTGATATGGGCTATAGGTATGGCGCAGGTGATCAGGCGCAAGAGGTGGCGCCGGCTTTGGCGTGGACCGGCGCCGCGCCGTTCGCGCCGGGGTTTTGCAACAGCGCCGGCAGCCCTATCTGTACCTACGGCTATCCCAAGCTGCCCTATGCAAAGTTCCTCCGCCATTGCCCACGTTGATATCTGATATCCTCCCAACCCAACCCTTCCAAAGGCCTCCCAAATGAACGACTACGCAACGGACCAATACACGCCGCCAAAAGTCTGGACCTGGAACAAGGCAAATGGCGGCGCTTTCGCCAGCATCAACCGGCCGATCGCCGGCCCGACGCATGACAAGAAACTGCCGGTCGGCAAGCATCCGCTGCAGCTTTATTCGCTGGCGACACCGAACGGCGTCAAGGTGACGATCATGCTGGAGGAACTTCTGGCGCTCGGCCACAGCGGCGCCGAATACGACGCCTGGCTTATCAGGATCAACGACGGCGACCAGTTCGGCAGCGGCTTCGTCGAGGTCAACCCCAACTCGAAGATCCCGGCCATGATGGATCGCAGTGGGAAAAAGCCGGTCCGCATCTTCGAATCCGGCTCGATCCTGCTCTACCTCGCCGAAAAATTCGGCGAATTCCTGCCGACGGAGCAGCCGGCTCGCGCCGAGACGCTGTCATGGCTGTTCTGGCAGATGGGCTCGGCGCCCTATCTCGGTGGCGGCTTCGGCCATTTCTACGCCTATGCGCCGACGAAGATCGAATATGCCATCGACCGCTTCGCCATGGAAACCAAGCGGCAGATGGACGTGCTCGACCGACGCCTCGCCGAAAGCGAGTATTTAGGCGGCAGCGACTATACGATTGCCGACATTGCGGTGTGGCCCTGGTATGGCGGGCTGGCCAAGGGCCGTATGTATGACGATTCCGGCGAGTTCCTGCAGGTGGAGCAGTACAAGAACGTGCAGCGCTGGGCCGACGCCATCGACGCGCGGCCGGCGGTCAAGCGCGGCCGCATGGTCAACCGCACCTTCGGCGAGCCTTCGATGCAGCTGCACGAGCGCCATGACGCCAGCGATTTCGAGACCAGGACACAAGACAAGCTCGCGGCGGCCAAAAGCTAAGCGGACGACTGAAACTGCTGATCTCCCCCCACAATGGGCAGGGCTATTGCAGATGGAAAGCCGAGGCTTTCGCTCTACGATGGACCCCCACCCCTAACCCCTCCCCACAAGGGGGAGGGAGACTTCCGTTGGCGCTGACCTCGGCAAATTGCCTGCCTTTCGGCGCCAAAAGGGGAAGTAAGGGCGCGCGGCAGCATTCCCTCCCCCTTGTGGGGAGGGTTAGGGTGAGGGTCCATCTTCGTAAGAATCCAAATGCGATTGCCCCGCCACAAGGGGGGAGATCGGCAGCTTCGGCCGACTGCTCAAGCTCGCCTTCACCGCCGCCATCCACAGCCGGTCGATGTTGGCCAGGAATTTCTCGTCGAGCTTTTCGAGGTGCTTCCAGTACATGCCGTCCTCGAAGAAATAGCCGAGTTCCTTCTCGATCCTGTCGGCCTCCTCCGCCTGATCGAGCCGCAGGCCGGCAAGCATCTCGGCCTTCATTTCCGAAAGCCGCGAGGAAGAAAGCGCGCCGACTTCATCGAGCGTCAGCCGCGGGAAGACCAGCCGGCTGCGCGGCAGGTCGGATAGGTTGACGCACAGGCAGCCGCGCCGAAGCGCATGGATGAGCAGGCGGGCCGACTTCGCCTCGAGGTTGCGCAGGGTGACGTCGTTGCGCAGCGGATCGGCGCGGCCGACGCCGTAAAAATGCGTGTTGCCGGGCTGGTCGTAAATCATGTCGCAGCCAAGGAATGCCAGCACGTCCGGCTTCTGACTGTGGATCGTCCAGTAGGCCGCCGTCATCGACATGGTGCCCCCGGCATAGACGAAGCCGCCAAAGCTGTTTTGCGCCGGCACGTAATGCGAGGCGCTGAAGATCTGCGCCTGCTGCAGGGGACCGCCTTGCGGCATCCGCTCCGCCGGGAAATCGCCGGCATGGACGAGGAAATCCCAGTCGGCCGCACGCGCCAGGCGTTGTTGATGGCGACGATCTTGCCGAAGGCCTGCTTGGGCCAGGCGGCGCAGCGCACCACATCGGGGGCGCTGCCGATCAGTAAGATCACGTTTGGTGTTCCGTCGATCACCACAACCCTCTCGACCGGCCGAAATGCATCCCGATGCCGCCCGGTTGAACGGCTTTATAGCCTCAACCGCCCATCGAAAACACCAGCCGGATTTAGGCTGGCATCAACAAAAGGGAGCTTGCCGGCCGGTTGTAAAATGTGGCCTTAGGCACAGTCGTACAAGCAGCAGGCAGGTTTTCCCGCTAGCCCAAAAACGACGATATGAGTTGGGCGATATATATTAGTTGGCTAAACTAGCGGAACGTCCAACGCACATTCCCAGAACCGAACATGTCCTGTCTAGACCATGATATCTATATGGGACATTACTGCATAAGCTGAATGCGACCTCGACGGTTCGGCGGCACAGCCCTCAGACGCCGCGGCTTTGCCGCCGCGCCTTTCGCCCCGGATCCGTAGATCAACCGGACGACGAACAGGAAATATCCAACCTGCATGACGATCAAGGTCAAGATCGTCCAGGCCAGCGTCTTCCAGATTGAACCCGTCGCAAAGTAAGTCGAGATCGCCACGATGGACGATGTGGTGGTCAGCCCCACCAGGAACTGTGGAAAGTTCATGACTTTTCTGCGCCGCCCCGAAACTCGCAACAGCCGGGACGAACTCCCCTAACCCATTACCCCGGGCCAACGTTTTCACTATTTTAGCAATTGCGCAAGCACCAAATAGAACAGCAGTTAACGCATGCTTCCGTGATCAAGGGCTGCATGTCAGGTCACCAAGGTGGGCTGGCTTGGACAGCGGCTGCGCGTCCCCTACTCCCCAGCAACCTCCCTATACGCCCTCACCGCCCCATCAAGCGCACGTATTCGCCACGTCTCCGCTTCGCGCGCCTCGAGATAGGACGGGCCGAGCGGGACTTTCCCTCCGCCGTCCGGCAGGTCCAGCACGTAGACGGGATTGCAGATGCCCGACAGGCGCGCACGCAAGGCGCTGACCAGCGCCTGGCCCTCGGCGATCGTGGTGCGCCGGTGCGCCATTCCGCGCACGAGATCGCCGTGGTGCAGGTAATAGGGTTTGACGCCAAGGCGATACATCAGCTCGCGGCACAGCTCTTCCAGCACCTCGACCGTATCGTTCACGCCTTTCAGCAGAACGCTCTGGTTCAGCAGCACGAAGCCGCCCTGCCGCAACGTGCGGCAGGCCCGCTCGGTCGCCTCCGTGATTTCGCGTGGGTGGTTGAAATGGGTGACGACAGTGACCATCAGCCGGCCCTGCAAGGCTTGAATCAACCCGCCGGTGACGCGCGACGGCAGCGCGACGGGTACGCGAGTGTGGATGCGCAACAGCCGCACATGCTGGATCGCCTCGACACGGGCGCGGATTTCCGCCAGCGCCCTGTCCGGCAGCGACAGCGGGTCGCCGCCGGTCAGGATCACCTCGCGGATTTCCGGATGGGCCGCGATATAGGCGAAGGCCGGCTCCAGCGCCTCGCGCGAAAAACCCCGGCCGATCGAGGTCAGCTGCTCCTTGCGAAAGCAGAACCGGCAATAGACCGCGCATTGATAGGTCGGGAACAACAGAACCCGGTCGGCATGTCGATGCGTCAATCTAGGCACGGGACTGAAGGCGTGGTCGGCGATCGGATCGTCGAGTTCGCCCTCCTGCTCTGCCAGTTCGGCGGGCGACGGGATGACCTGAAGCCGTATCGGATCGGCGGGGTCGTTCCAGTCGATCAGGTCGAGATAGGCCTTGGGAATGCGAACCTTGTGGCGCGTGGCCGCGGCTTTGGCCGCCGCCCGCTCGGCTGGCGACAGCGGCAGCGAATCCAGATCACCTACCTGCCGCACGCCCTCGCGAACATCGTCCCGCCATGCGGCATCCGCCTCGCGAGCGCGCCGGTCATCGGCTGCCACGCCGGCCGCATCGACCGCCATGCTGGCGTCGGGGATGTCGGGATGTGAGGTCATCGCAGGCTCCTTGAATTTCGGGCCGGGGTACAGCATTGGAGCCAGGACTTGAAGGCAATAAGCGGTGTTTGGCCGGATTGGAGGGCGCGGCAGGAAGCCACAACCGGCCATGATCAGAACAATCGTCCAACATCGCTGACGCATAACATTAGCTTGCTCTTATATTAGCTTGAGCGTATACACATAAACGGCCGGTGATCTACCCCCCAACCGGTTAGGCTCGGCGCCAGTTCCCTCCCTACCCCTCAGGTCAACGACGCCGGGCCGCTCGGGCCCGCCCGGTCGCCCGCGGTCGAGACCGGATCGTCGACCTCTTCGATGTCGATCATGCCCCCTGCTCAAGCAGCACCCAGCTGAACATGCCAGCTGAACACATCGGCGATGCCCGCGTCTCTCGGCCTTCCCGTCGCCGGCCGCGGTCGCTAGTCTCGGATTGTGAAAAAGCTGGAGAACAGCGTATGGCGAACGACTTGTCGCCAAGGCTTTTGGAGATCGTCAATGCGCTGCCTTTGCGGCAGGGCATGCGAGTGCTGGAGATCGGCTGCGGACCGGGTGCTGCAGCGCGCGAGATCGCGCGCCGGATCGGCGGCGGGCACGTGCTGGCGATCGACCGCTCAGCCAAGGCCATCGCGCAGGCCGGGGCCGCCTCGCGCGCCGAGATTGCGGCAGGCCGGCTGAGCCTTCGCCAGATCGCCATCGAGGATTTCGAGTTGGAGGCCGATGAGAAGCACTTCGACATTGCCGTTGCGGTGCGCGTCGGCGCGCTGGACGGGCGTCATCCCGAAGCAGGAAAAATTGCCCTGCGACGGCTCAAGGCGGCGTTGACCGCGCAAGGCCGGCTGTTCATCGACGGCGGCGATCCGCTGCGCGAAATTGCGATACATGGCTGAGCACCTCGTGCTTGGCCCCCGGAATCGAGCGTCTACGTGACCGTGCGCGGCAGAGCCGGCCTCAGCTCCGCAACCCCGGCGCCTCCTGCCCGGTGCGCTCGACATATTCGGTATAGCCGCCGCCATAGGTGTGGATGCCCTCGGGCGTCAGTTCCAGCACCCGGTTCGACAGCGCCGCCAGGAAATGGCGGTCGTGCGAGACGAACAGCATGGTTCCCTCGTACTGCGACAGTGCCGTGATCAGCATCTCCTTGGTGGCGATGTCGAGGTGGTTGGTCGGCTCGTCCAGCACCAGCAAATTGGGCGGATCGAACAGCATCAGCGCCATCACCAGCCGCGCCTTCTCGCCGCCCGACAGCACGCGGCATTTCTTCTCGATCTCGTCGCCGGAAAAGCCGAAGCAGCCGGCCAGCGCCCTGAGCGGCGCCTGGCCGGCCTGCGGAAACGCATCTTCCAGCGTCTGGAACACGGTGCGCTCGCCCTCCAGCACTTCCATGGCGTGCTGGGCGAAATAGCCCATCTTGACGCTGGGCCCGCGCGCCACCGTGCCATTGTCCGGCTCGGAAGCGCCAGCGACCAGCTTCAGCAGCGTCGACTTGCCGGCGCCGTTGACGCCCATGATGCACCAGCGCTCGCGGCGGCGCACCTGAAAATCCAATCCCTCGTAGATCGAGCGGCCGCCATAGCCCTTGTGCACGTTCTTCAGCGTCACCACGTCCTCGCCGCAGCGCGGCGCCGGCTGGAAGTCGAACGATACCTTCTGGCGGCGCTTGGGCGGCTCGACCCGGTCGATCTTGTCCAGCTTCTTCACCCGGCTCTGTACCTGGGCGGCATGCGAGGCACGCGCCTTGAAGCGCTCGATGAAGGCGATCTCCTTGGCCAGCATCGCCTGCTGGCGCTCGAACTGCGCCTGCTGCTGCCTGTCGGCAATCGCCCGCTGCTGCTGGTAGAATTCGTAGTTGCCGGAGTAAGCGGTCAGCGAACCGCCGTCGATCTCGACCACCTTGTTGACGATGCGGTTCATGAACTCGCGGTCGTGCGAGGTCATCAGCAGCGCGCCGTCATAGTTCTTCAGGAACTGCTCCAGCCAGATCAGGCTTTCCAGGTCGAGATGGTTGCTCGGCTCGTCGAGCAGCATGGCGTCGGGCCGCATCAAAAGGATCCTGGCCAGTGCCACGCGCATTTTCCAGCCGCCGGACAGCTTGCCGACGTCGCCGTCCATCATCTCCTGGCTGAAGCCGAGGCCGTCCAGCACCTCGCGCGCCCGGCCATCCAGCGCGTAGCCGTCGAGCTCCTCGAAGCGGTGCTGCGCCTCGCCGTAGCGGGCGATGATCTCGTCCATCTGGTCGGCCTGGTCAGGGTCGCCCATGGCGTGCTCGAGCTCGCGCATCTCGGCCGCCACTTCGCTGACCGGTCCGGCGCCGTCCATCACTTCGGCCACCGCACTGCGGCCTTCCATGTCGCCGACATCCTGGCTGAAATAGCCGATGGTGACGCCGCGATCGACCGAGACCTGGCCTTCGTCGGGCTGCTCCTCGCCGTTGATCATGCGAAACAGCGTCGTCTTGCCGGCGCCGTTAGGCCCGACCAGCCCGACCTTCTCGCCCTTCTGCAACGCGGCGGAGGCTTCGATGAAGACGATCTGCCTGCCATTCTGCTTGCTGATGCTTTCGAGACGAATCATGGTTTTCCGGGGAAGGCCAAAGGAGAGTTCCTGCGCCAATACGCGATAGACCGCGCCGGCGGAAGCCCGCAGTAGTGAGGCGCCCCGCGCCAAATTGTCTGAACCCGCCAGTCGCTTCCCGGCTGGATCAGGCTTTGACGGCGTAGGGATGAGCCGGCGGATCAGCTATCGGTCAGGGCTTTTGTCGTCGCCAGCTTGACCCCGGCGGCGGCAAATGCCGCATTGTGCCGGGCGATGATCTCCGCGGCGGTCTCGCTGGCCGCGTCGAGCGTGCTGTGGGCGTCGGAAACCACGGTGACGCCCAGGCCCGCTGCAAAGGCGCCCTTCACCGTGGCCGCCACGCAGAAATCGGTCTGCGCGCCGATCAGAACGACCTCGCCGGCGCCCTGGCCGGCCACCCATTCTGCAAGGGCGGCATTGCTGAACGCATCGCTGACACACTTGGCGAAAGTCGGCTCGTCCGCGGCCTGGCCGAGCGCCGGCCACACCGGCCAGCCCGGCTCACCCGGCGCCAGAGGATCGCCCTGTGGCCCGTCATGCCTGATGAAGGCGACTTTGCGCCCGCTGCGCCGTGCCCATTCGATCAGCGCGCGGGTGCGGGCAACGATGCCGTCGGCATCATGGATCGGCGGTTCGGCAACACCGTCGAACATGCCGGTCTGAAGGTCAATCACGATGAGCGGCGCAGCGGCCGCGGGGCTGGTCTCTGACATGGACGCGAGCATAGCGTGGGTGGTAGGCGGGTCAAGTATACGCGCCGAAGCCGACGCTGGAGCTGCTGATCTCCCCCTCGTGGGGCAGGGCTATCGCAGATGGAACGCCGAGGCTTTCGCTCTACGACGTACCCCCACCCCTAACCCCTCCCCACAAGGGGGAGGGAGACTTCCGTTGGCACTGACCTCGGCAAATTGCCTGCCTTTCGGCGCCAAAGGGGAAGTAAGGGCGCGCGGCAGCATTCCTTCCCCCTTGTGGGGAGGGTTAGGGTGGGGGTCCATCTTCGCAAGAATCCAAATGCGATTGCCCAGCGCAACAGTGGGGGTGTCCAAGCCCCGGCGACGAAATTGGATATCCCGCAATCAATCCGGCGCCCCGGCGAAAAGCACCATCCTATCGGCGCCGCCAGCCGGCCAGTCCCTGATGCTGCGGTCGTAGCCGCCGGTCAGCACCGTGCCGCCCGCGGCAAAGGCAACCGCATAGATCGGGCCGGACTGGCTGTCGAACATGGCGAGCTGGTTGCCGGTCTCCATGTCCCACAGCCGCGCCGTGCCGTCGAGCGAGCCTGAGAGCAGCCGCTCGCCGTCGGCTGAGAGCGCCAGGGCGTACACGGTGCCTTCATGGCCGTCGAAACGGCGGACCTCGCGGCCGCTGTCCAGATCCCACAGCTTGATCGTGTAATCGCCGCTGCCGGTGATGACATGGTGCCCGTCGGCGCCAGCAGCCGCAGGCATCGCCGCGTTTGCCGGCAGGCCGGTCGCGCGCTAGATCGCTGGCAGAGGCTAAGGCGAGGCCAGCAATGGACGATTGGAAGCTACCTTGGGACGGCGGTTGCCTGTGCGCCGGAATACGCTTTCGCATCAGCGCCCCGCCCTTGCTGACGATGGCGTGTCACTGCACCGGCTGCCAGAAGCTGAGCGCCAGCGCGTATTCCCTGACCATCGCCGTGCCCAGCGACGGTTTCGCCGTCACCCAGGGCGAGCCGGTGGTCGGCGGCCTGCACGGCCCGCATCGCCAGCTCTATTGCCCGCATTGCAAGAACTGGATGTTCACGCGCCCGCATGGCCTGGACTTTTTCGTCAACATTCGTGCGACCATGCTGGACGAGCACCAATGGTACGTGCCTTTCGTCGAAGTCTTCACGTCGGAAAAGCTGCCCTGGGCTTCGACCGCCGCTAGCCACAGTTTCGCTACGCAGCCCGACCTTGAGGGATACGCACCTCTGATCGAGGCGTTCGCCCGCGAAGCGGCGCGGCCAACTTGACTGGTTGCCGCCCGGAAAGGCGGCGCCAGCCTCCGTGCCTCACTTCAACTCCACCCAGACCGGCGCATGATCGCTGGCGCCGGTCTCGCCGCGCACGTCGCGGTCGATGCCCGCCGCTACCAGCCGGCGCGACAGCTTCTTGCTGAGCAAGATATGGTCGAGGCGCAGGCCGGCATCGCGCGGCCAGCGGTTGCGGCGATAGTCCCAGAATGTGTAGAGCGTCTCGTTCGGGTGCTTCTTGCGCAGCGCGTCAAGCCAGCCTTGGTCGAGCAGCCGCTGGAACGATGCGCGGCTTTCCGGCTGGACCAGCGCGTTGTCGTCATAGGAGCGGGTCGGGTAGATGTCGCGCGGCTCGGGCACGATGTTGTAGTCGCCGGCCAGCACCACCGGCAGTCCGGTGTCGAGCAACTGCGCCGCATGCGCCTCCAGCCTTTCGTGCCAGTTGAGCTTGTACTGGAATTTCGGGCCGGGCTGCGGATTGCCGTTCGGCGCGTAGAGGCAGGCGACGACGATGCCGTTGACCGCCGCTTCGATGTAGCGCGCCTGCTGGTCGCTATCGTCGCCGGGCAGCGCCTCGCGGGTCAGAACGGGTTCTGCGCCACGCGAAAGGATGGCGACGCCGTTCCAGATCGGCTGCCCGACCCAAACCGCGCCGTAGCCGGCCGCCGCCAGCGCAGTGCGCGGAAACTGCGTCTGTCTCGCCTTGAGCTCCTGCAGGCAGGCGATGTCGGGTTTGGCGGCAGCCAGCCATGCGAGCAGGTTCGGCAGCCGGCTGTTGATGTTGTTGACGTTGAAGGTGGCGATCTTCATCGGCCTGCTTCAGCGCACGATGCGTTCGGTCCACGCCTTCACCGCATCAGCGAGCGTCTTCAGATGATCGGCGGTGGAGAAGCCGGAGATGTTTTTGCGCGGCTTCAGATCATGGTCGCCGTCTTCCAGCCAGAAGATCTCGATTGCGTCGGACAGAGCATAGGTCGCGACCTCGTCTTTGGTCCCGAACTCGTCGCGCGTGCCCTGGAAGATCAATGTCGGCGTCTTGAGATCGGCCAGGTGTTTTGTCCGAAGCTGCGTCGGTTTGTCAGGCGGATGGAAGGGATAGCCGAGACAAAGCAGCCCTGAAATCTCGCCCTTCGAAAACATCTCGTCGGCGATCATCGAAGCGACGCGTCCGCCCATCGACTTGCCGCCGATGATCAGCGGACCCTTCACGCCCTTCGCCCGGAGGTCGGCGATCGCCTTGACGTATTCCGGGTTAACCGTCTCGGCGCGCGGCGGCGGCTTGCGGTGGCCGTAGCGGCGAGCCGCCATGTAGTGGAATTCGAAGCGCGCGACGCGGAAGCCGGCTGCGGCCAGCGCCTTGGCGGTGGCGGTCATCGAGGGCGAGTCCATAGGAGCGCCTGCGCCATGGGCGAGCAGGATGATGATGGCGGCGGTGTCGGGGCCGTCGAAGAGGAAGGTTGTCATGGGGACTCCAACGCTGGTGACCCCTTCTCCCCTTGTGGGAGAAGGTGACCGAGCGAAGCTCGGTCGGATGAGGGGTGTTCCAGGGAACGCCGACGCCTCATTTCTTCCAACACCCCTCAACCGTCTCGGCGCTGCGCGCCGATCCACCTTCTCCCACAAGGGGAGAAGGAGGCGCTACCACCTATCCCGCCGACATCCGCGCCAGCTGCAAATCCACGAACTGTATCCCCTTGCCCGCCGTGCGCGCCCATTCGGAATTGGCGTCGAGCTCGAGGTAGCGCACCCAGCGACGCCGCGCCTCGGCGAGATTGCCGGCGTCGAACTCCAGCCTGGCAAGGTTGAACACCGCGTCGGCATAATTGGGATCGAGTGCGATCGCCTTCAGCAAATGGCGGCGCGCCGAGGCTACCCGCCCCTCTTCGCTCATCAGCCCGGCGAGATTGAACCAGGCCTCGACGAAGCCGGGATCGAGCTTTATGGCGCGGGCATAGTCGTGCGCCGCCTCGGCCGCGTGGCCGGCGGCGCGCAGGCAGTTGGCGCGGTTGAAGGCGGCGATGGCATCGCTTGGGTCGATGGCCAGGCAGCGCTGGTAGAGCGCCGCCGCCTGCTCGTGGTCTTCAGCCCCTTCCGCCGCCTCGGCATCGGCGAACAGCTCTTCCAGCGTGTCGTCATCCTGCGTTCCCAGATCGAACAGCAGCTGGCCGTCGAGTTCGCTCTGGCCGCCTTCGAGATAGATCGCATCGGCCCGCCCGTGCTGCGAGCCGACGGCGAGCGACTTGGCGGTGAGCGAGGCGACCGGGCCCGAGCGGTGCACCGAGCGCGCAATCGCCCCCCACGAGGCGCCGCCGGCAACCAGCCCGGCATATTTGCGGGCGAGGATCAGGTCGCGAAAGGAATACGGTTCGCAATCATGCTCGAAGGCATCGAACAGCGACAAAAGGTCGAGATACTCGCCGGTCAGCCGCGACTGGTCGATCAGCGACTGCCGCGACAGCGCCGAAGCCTCCGGCGCTTTCATCAGGCCGAGCAGGCGCAGGAAGCCGTTCTCGCTGACCAGCTTGCGCCCGGCCGCGCGCTCCGCAGCAGCGCGACGCTCGATCTCGCTATCGCCGGCTTTGGCGAGCAACTTGCGGCCCAACACGACATGTGTGGTGCGCCGAGTGACGCCGCGCCGCAACTGGCCGTGCTGGCGCTCGACCTCGCGCGCCGCCAGCCTGAGCGGAAAGGCCGCCAGCGCGCCGACGATGCCGAAGACCGTGCCGGCGAGAGCCGTCACGCCTTGCTCTTGCCGACGGCTTTGAGAAGGTTCGCCTTGAGCGGGTTTTCCTTGACCGCGGCGGCGCCGGCCTTGGCGGATTTCGCCGCGGGCTTGGCCGTTTCATCGGCCTTGCTCTTCGACTTGGCCGGCGGCTTGGCCGATTGCGACAGGCTCGCCTTCAGCGCGTCCATGAGATTGATGACATTGCCGCGCTCCGGGGCCGCCGCGATGATCGGCTTATGGCCCTTCAGCTTCTCGCGGATCATCGCCATCAGCGCGATCTCGTAGCGGTCCTCGTAATTCTTCGGATCGAACGTGGTTTCCTTCTGCTTGATCAGCGCTTCGGCCAATTGCAGCATTTCGGGATCGGGGTTTCCGGCCGGGATATTGCCGAAATACTCAGCCGTGCCACGCACTTCGTTCGGATTCCTCAAGGTGCAGACGAACATGCCGTTCTCGCGCGCGCCGATCGTCACCACGCGCTCGCGGCTGGACAGCACCAGGCGGGCGATCGCCAGCTTGCCGGATTTGCGCATCGCTTCGCGCAACACGGCAAAGGTCTCCTCGGCCATTGCGCCGTCCGGCGCCAGGTAATAGGGCGCGTCCTGATAGATGACGTCGACCGAATGCTCGTCGACAAAAGCCTCGATGTTCATCGTATGGTTGGATTCGATGCGCACCGCATCGAGATCGGAGTCCTCGATGATGATGTACTGCTTGTCCTCGTATTCGTAGCCCTTGACCAGGTCCGAACGCTCGACCAGCCCGAGCTCGGGGTCGACCGGCTTCATGTTGATGCGGTTGTGCGTCTTCTTGTGCAGCTGGTTGAAGCTGATGCGCTCGCTGGCGCTCGTCGCCGGATAGAGCCGGACCGGACAGCTGACCAGACTGAGCTTGAGGTAACCTTTCCAACTTGCCCTGGGCGCCATGAAATACTCCTACGCGGCCTTGTGCTGTCGAACTGTTCGCAGCGTTCATTCGTCCGGAGGACGAATGCGGCTGCCGAAATCCTACATTGCCCTTACAATACCGGCAAATCCCTAGCGAAATCTTCCTCCGCCGGAGCCCCTGCAGGTAAGAGGTCCGTGGCGAAGAATAATTCAAATTTTCCGGAGCGTCGATGGAGTCTGGGGCCGCGCCCGCGGGACTATCTCGCAGTGCCCATCACCGGCAAATCCCGGGCGAAATCTTCCATGTCGGCCCAAGGGTCGCCTGACGTCGCCAGCAGGCCCGGCAGTGACGAATAATTCAGATCCTGCGGGGCATCGATGGTCGCCAGGTCGCTCCAGCTCACCGGTGTCGAGGCCGGCAAATTGGTGCGGGCGCGCAGCGAATAGGGAGCCGCCGAGGTGTGGCCGCGCGCATTGCGGTGATAATCGATGAAGATGCGCCGCTTGCGGTTATCCTTGCCCATGGTGGTGGTGAAAGTGTCGGGCGCGGTGGCGGCAAGATGCGTCGAGATGGCGCTGGTCGCCTGGTGCAATTTCTTCCAGTTCTGCTTTTGCGTCACCGGTACTGATATGTGGATGCCGTGGCCGCCGGACGTCTTGGCGAACGGCACCAGCCCTAGCGCTTCCAGCTCGCCCTTAATGTGCACCGCCGCCTCAACCACCTCGCGCCAGGCGATCCCCTCGCCCGGGTCGAGGTCGAAAACGACCAGGTCCGGCTTGTCGAGCCGCGTGCGATGGGTGCCCCAGGTGTGGAACTCGACGACACCGAACTGCGCCAGGGCCAGATAGCCCTTGGCGTCTTCCACCGAGAGATAGGATTTGGTCTCGCCCTCCGAATTGGTCGCTTCGAAAGTCGCCACGGATGACGGCATGCCGGTGAAGGCGTGGCGCTGGAAGAAACAGTCCTGCGGCCTGCCGGTCGGGCAGCGCACCAGCGACACCGGCCGGCCGAGAATGTGCGGCAGCATGAAATCGCCGACCAGCGCATAATAGACGGCAATGTCGAGCTTGGTCGGGCCGGTCTTGCCGAACAGCCGTCGCGTCGGGTTGGTCACCCAGATGGTGGCGAGGTCGGCCTCGGCGATCAGCCGCTTGCGCTTGGCCGAAACCGGCGTTGACAGGCCGACGTCGCGCAGGCCGCGGAACACGGCATGGCGCAGCGCATTGTCGGTGGTCCGGTTGGCGTAGTGGATGTGCGCCGAAAGCAGCGGCCGCACCCATTTCATCTCGCGCATGATTTCGCGCGGAACGCCTTCCGGCGCGGACGCCCCGGCGCGCAACGGCTCCAGCCGCGCCAGCAACTCGCCGGCGGTGGCGGCGTCGAAGCCGGTGCCGACCTTGCCGCGATAGTGCAATTCGCCATCCTCGAATTCGCCGAGGCCGAGTGCGGCCAGCCCCTCGGCCGCATCGGAGACTGTGTAGCCGGCGATGACGAAGTCGCCGGTCTGAAGCGCCTTGGTCTTGGTCCAGGTCTTGGTACGGCCGCTCTGGTAGATTGCCGTGGCGCGCTTGGAGACGACACCCTCGAGCCCCATCTCGGACGCCTGGTCATAAAGTGCCTGGCCGTCTCCTTCGACATGATCGCTGAGCTGGATGGCCGAATTGGCGCCGAGACCGGACAGCAATTGAGAAAGCAGCGCCTTGCGCCGGCGGAGCGGCGCTTGTCTCAGGTCCCGGCCGTCGAGATACAGAAGATCGAAGGCGTAGAAGTGGAGTTTGTTGCCGGCGCCTTCGGCCAGCGCATTCTGCAAAAGGGCAAAGCGGCTGATGCCCTTGGCGTCGAGCGCGACGACCTCGCCGTCGATGATCGCCTCGCGGCACGGCAGCCTGGCGAAGGCAAGCGGCAGGTCGCCATAGCGCTTCGTCCAGTCGAGGCCGGCGCGGGTGATCAGCCTGACTGCGCCGTTAGCGAGATGCGCCATGGTGCGGTAGCCATCGAATTTGATCTCGTGCAGCCAGACTTCGCCCGTTCGGGCCGCTGGGTCATCGCCGCCCGGCGGTTTCGAAACCTGCGTCGCCAGTTGCGGCTCGATGCGGGTGGGCAGCGGCGCCTTGACGGCGCCCGGCAAAGCACCTGGCTTCAGCACCACCGGCCTGGCAGGCTTGGCGGCAGGCTTCGGCGTTGCCACCAGCTCCTCGATGCGGCGTCCGGATTTGACGCTTTCCGGGCGGGCTTCCAGTATGTCGAGCTTGGCGTCGGCGGCGAGATCGCGCTCCTTGAACAGCAGCCAGTTCTTCTTGCCCTCATCCTCGCCGGGCTTCGGTTTCAGCCGCGTCAGCATCCAGCCGCCATTCAGCTTTTCGCCGGCGAGCCGGAACTTGAAGGAGCCGGTGCGCAGGCTCTTCTCGACGTCGTCCATCGGCGCCCAGATGCCGGTGTCCCAGACGATCATCGGCCCGCCGCCATATTCGCCTTCGGGAATGACACCTTCGAAGTCGATATACTCGAGCGGATGGTCCTCGGTCTCGACCGCCAGCCGTTTGTCGGCGGGGTTGAGCGACGGGCCGCGCGGCACCGCCCAGCTCTTCAGCACGTCGCCGACCTGCAGGCGAAGGTCGTAGTGGTCGGCGGTGGCGTGGTGCTTGTGAACGACGAAGCGGTTGCCTTCCCCGGCAACCAGCCCGCCGGCGGGTTCCGGCGTCCTCGTGAACTCGCGCTTGGCGCGATAGGCCTTGAGCTTTGGCGGGGCGGTCACGGCCACATGCTCTTGCGCAAAAACAACGGCTTGATGCGCATGTCTTGAATCATTTTGTCAGCATGCGGCAGGTCGGCGTCATGCCGCTCAATCGTCGGTGGCCGGCGTCAATTCGAGCTCGGCCGGCGACAGGCCCTGCTGCAGCTGGCTGAGCCGGAATTCGTCGACCCAATAGGCCTCGCCGTTGACCAGCACCCGCGCGCTGTAGCTGCCGGCCGAAAAACGCTGCGCGGTGATGTACACCTTGTGACGGTCGAGCGCGTTCCGCACCGCGGCGCGCTTGGATTTCTGACTGGCGACGGAACTGGCCATGCTGGTTACTCACGCACAAGCCGCAAGGCGGCGTGCCTTAAGGATGGCCGAGAGCGTGTCGGCTGTCAATTTGGCGGTCGCTGCGAGCCGCGCGCGGTAGCGCGTTCTTGCGCAAAGCTCCGGCCTTGGCTAGCATCCGCCGGCAGGCACCGAGCGGAGGAGAACGTCGCGGTGGACCGGCTGGAGCGCCGTTGCGTCCCTTCAAACACGAGTTGGGCGCTCGAAGGACACTCCATTTTTGAATCGACGCAAGGAACCTTCCGGAAAACCCATTCCGGTTTCGGGGTCGTGCGCTCATCTGGGAGGAGACTAAATTGATCAACAGACGTGAATTCCTGCTGTCGACCGCGGCGATGGGCGCTTTGGCGCTGGCCGCTCCGCAACTGGCTTTTGCCCAGGACAAGCTGACCATCCTGGGTTCGGTGCCGAGCCTCGGCTTTCCGTTCTTCGTGCACATGCTGAACCAAATCAAGGCGGAAGCCCAGGCGCAGGGCGTCAACCTGGTCGAAAGCGACGGCCAGAATTCGGCGCCCAAGCAGACCGCCGATATCGAAGCGGCGCTCGTGCAGAAGGTCAACGCCATCGTCATCTCGCCGCTCGACGTCAATGCGCTGGCCCCAGCCATCGAGGAAGCGGTCAAGGCCGGCGTTCCCGTCGTCACCATCGACCGCCGTGTCGAAGGCGTCGAGGGCATCCTTGCCCATGTCGGCGCCGACAACGTCAAGGGCGGCGAGGCCGAAGCGAAGGCCATGGTGGCGGCATTCCCGAACGGCGCCAAGATCTTCCATCTGCAGGGCCAGCCCGGTGCCGGCCCGGCGATCGACCGCAACAAGGGTGTGCACAACGTCCTCGATCCGATGAAGGACAAGTACCAGATCATCTTCGAGCAGACCGCCAACTTCGCCCGCGCCGAGGCGCTGTCCGTCACCGAGGCCGGCCTTGCCGCCAACGGCAAGCCCGACGCGATCATCTGCGCCAATGACGACATGGCGCTTGGCGCGGTTGAAGCCTGCGCGGCGCGCAACTTCACCGACGTCAAGATCTACGGCTTCGACGCGCTTCCCGAAGCGCTGGTCGCCGTGCGCGACGGCAAGCTGGCCGGAACGGTCGAGCAATTCCCCGGCGAACAATCGCGCACCGCGGTGCAGATCGCGGTCGCTTACGCCAGGGACAAGACCGAGCCGAAGGAAAAGCTGGTGCTTTTGACGCCGATCGTCATCGGCAAGGACAATCTCGACAAGGCGGAGAGGCTGGGCGAGACGAAGTAAGGTTGCACAAAGGGCGCGCAGCGGAAAAAGTAGCATTCTGTCGCGCCCCCCTCTGCCCTGCCGGGCATCTCCCCCACTTGGGGGGAGATCGGAAGCTTCGCCGATGGCGCCTTTTCTGCAACGCAGGAAGATTGGCGAAAGACATCCAATCTCCCCCTCGTGGGGGAGATGTCCGGTAGGACAGAGGGGGGCGCTGACCCGCCGACAATCGCAATCCAGGAGCAAACTTTGCCCAAGGCAGCCGCCATCGCGCCCTCTCCCGCCCTGCTCACCGTCGAGGGCGTGACCAAGCGCTTTGCCGGCGTCACCGCGCTGAACGACGTTTCGCTCGAAGTCCGCCCCGGCGAGATTCTCGGCCTGCTCGGCGAGAACGGAGCCGGCAAATCGACGCTGCTCAAGATCCTGTCCGGCGTGATGCCGCCGTCCAGCGGCCGCATCGTCTTCGATGGGGTCGAATTCAGCCCGCACAATCCGCAGGATGCCAAGCGCCACGGCATCGTAACAATCTACCAGGAACTGAGCCTGATCCCGACGCTGACGGTAGCGGAGAATATCTTCATCGGTCGCGCGCCGCTCGGCCGGTTCGGGCTGGTCAGCTGGCGAAAGATGGTGGAAGACTCACGCGCGATCATCGCTCGCGTCGGCCTCGACCTCGACCCGGCGACGCCGGTGTCGGCGCTGTCGGTGGCCGAGCAGCAGCTGGTCGAGATCGCCCGCGCGCTGTCGCTGAAGAGCCGCTTGATCATCATGGACGAGCCGACCTCGGCGCTGACCGAAACCGAAGTGCACAGGCTGATGTCGATCATGGACCGGCTGCGCAAGGATGGCGTCGCCATCATGTTCGTCACCCACCGGCTGGAGGAGGCCTCGGCGATCTGCGACCGCATGACGGTGCTGCGCGACGGCAGGCTGGCCGGCCATCTCGACCGCGAAGGCGGGCCGATCAAACTGCCGAAGATCATCGAGAAGATGGTCGGCCGCGCCGCTTCCGAGCTCTATGCCAGGCCGACGCAGCGCGACGTCGCCGGCGACGTCCGGCTCTCGGTGCGCGGCCTGCGCACGGTGCGCGATCCGCAGGCGCCGCACGCCATCGTGCTCGAAGGCGTCGATCTCGACCTCAAGGCGGGCGAAATCCTCGGCGTCGCCGGGCTCGTCGGCTCCGGCCGCACCGAGCTCGCCCGCGCCATCTTCGGCGCCGACCGCATTGCCGCCGGCACCATCAGGCTCGACGGCAAGCCGATCGCGCCCGCCTCACCCGCCGACGCCATCGAGCTCGGCATCGGCCTGGTGCCGGAGGACCGCAAGCACCAGGCAATCTTCGCAGCACTCGCCATCCTCACCAATTTCTCGATCGCCGCGCTCGACCGCTACTCCAGTGTCGGCTTCATGGCCGAGCGGCGCGAACGCGAGGCGCTGGCGAACTACAGGAAGATGCTGTCGATCCGCATGGCTTCGCCCGAGCAGGCGATCGAGGGACTGTCCGGCGGCAACCAGCAGAAGGTGATCCTTGCCCGCTGGCTGGCGCGCGATCCCAAGGTGCTGATCGTCGATGAACCGACGCGCGGCGTCGATGTCGGCGCCAAGGCGGAAGTGCACCAGATCCTGGTGGAGCTCGCCGCGCGCGGCATCGCCATCATGATGATCTCGTCCGAGCTGCCCGAAGTGCTTGCGGTGTCGGACAGGATCGTCACCATGCGGCGCGGGCGCATCACCGGCGAGATGCCCGGTATCGAGGCGACCGAGGAGAAATTGATGGAACTGATGGCGCTCGACCAGAAGCAGGAAGCAACGCAATGACCAGCACGACCGAACGGAGCCAGCGCGGCGGCGTCAATATTGCGCGCCTGCTGATGAGCTTCGGCCCGCTGATGTTCCTGGGGTTGCTGATCGTCGTCTTCACCGTGCTGAAGCCGAGCTTCATCGACCCGATCAACCTGTTCAACATCATGCGCCAGATCTCGATCACCGGCCTGATCGCGCTCGGCATGACCTTCGTCATCCTCACCGCCGGCATCGACCTGTCGGTCGGCTCGCTGCTCGCCTTCTGCGGCATGGTCGCGGCGGTGGTGGCCAAGGGCGGCACCGCCAACACGCTGTCGCTGTCGACGTCGGGCACGCAGGGCTATGGCTGGTTCGCCGCCCTTCTCGCCGCCGTCGTCGTCGGCGCCGTGGCCGGCGGCGTCCAGGGCTTTGCCATCACCAGGCTGAAAGTGCCGCCCTTCGTCGTCACGCTTGGCGGCCTCACCGTGTTTCGCGGCCTGACCTTGACGATTTCCAATGGCGGCCCGATCTCCGGCTTCGACGCCTCGATGCGCTGGTTCGGTACCGGCCTGATCGGCCCGGTTCCGGTGCCGGCGATCATCTTCGCGATTGCCGCGATCCTTTGCCATATCGTGCTGCGCTACACACGTTACGGCCGCGCGGTCTATGCCGTCGGCGGCAATGCCGAGGCGGCACGACTCTCCGGCCTGCGTGTCGACCGCATCCTGATCTCGGTCTACATCATCGTCGGCTTCTTCGCCGGCCTTGCCGCCTTCGTTTTGTCGGCGCGGCTCAACTCCTCCGAAGCCGTCGCCGGCATCGGCTACGAGCTGACAGTGATCTCGGCTGTCGTCATCGGCGGCACCTCGCTGTTCGGCGGCATCGGCAGCGTCGGCGGCACGGTGGTCGGTGCAGGGCTGATCGGCGTGCTGCAGAACGGGCTGCAGTTCAACAATGTCTCGTCCTACACGCAAAGCATTGTCATCGGCCTGATCCTCATCCTCGCCGTGGCCTTCGACCGCTGGCTGAAATCGCGGGTAAGGCGGTGATACAGGTGCCATGCCTATCCAGGTCGGCGGGCAGCACCCCCCTCTGTCCTGCCGGACATCTCCCCCTCAAGGGGGGAGATTGGACGTCGCTCCAGCTTTCGCCAATCTCTAAAGAAGGGAGAATTTTCGGCGAAGCTGCCAATCTCCCCCCTTGAGGGGGAGATGTCCGGCAGGACAGAGGGGGGTGTTCAAGCGCAGCACAGAGAAGATGGGCAAGATTCGCGCTGAGGAATAGAAGTAGTGAATCACTATCCCGTACCTCCCCGTAACCGCGGCAATGCGCGCAAGATGCGCAAGGCCATGACGGATGCCGAGCTGAAGCTCTGGAATGAGGTCAGGGCGCATCGACTCATGGGGCTGGCATTTCGGCGGCAGATGCCAATTGCAGGCCATATTGTCGATTTTGCCTGCCCGGACAAAAAGCTGATTGTCGAACTGGATGGCTCCCAGATGCCCGGGCCGATGCCTCAATATCGGACGCTACCAGAAGCGCACGGCTTGAAGCGCTGGGCTGGACTATCCTGCGGTTCTGGAACGACGACGTCATTCGCGATATCGACAATGTCTGCCAGCACATAGTCATGGTGGCCGGCGCGGATGTGCGCTGAACTCAGCCGTGCAGGGCCGGCGGGACAGCACCTCTCTGTCTTGCCGGACATCTCCGCTCAAAAGGGGCAGGTTTCTGAGGCGAGGTGCCAATGACCCAAATAAGAACCATGACCGAACAGGACGTTCCGGCGGTGTCGCGGCTGTTTGGAGGGTCCTGGCGACACACCTATTCGCCAATCCTGGGTGCCGAGACGACGGCACGGCTGTCGGATGACAAGCATGCGCCGGAGCGGCTAACGGAAGAGCTTGGGGACGACAGCAAGATGTCGTTCGTGGCCGAAAGGCCGGACGGCTCGCTCGCCGGTTATGCGATGGCAGCGATGGACGACAAGGGCGAGGTCATGCTCGAGCGGCTCCATATAGACAAAAGCGAGTACGGCACCGGCCTTGCCGCCGACCTGCTGCATGCCGTTCTTGCCGCGCATGCGGGTATTCCCAGCATCGCCCTGGAAGTCACCGAGGGCAACGACCGCGCAATCGCCTTCTATCGCAAGCACGGCTTCGAGGTCGTCGAGCGCCGGCCGGCTGCACACGGGGTGGGCGGCCATGCCTCGCTGATCATGCGCCGGCTGCTACCGATGGCTTAGTAGGCGAAAGCGGCTGAGCGCGTAATCTCCCCCCTCGAGGGGGAGATGGCCGGCAGGCCAGAGGCGCCAGCTTTCTCTTTCGTCCAACATGGCGTCGCGCCAGGACGTACCGACCCCCTCTGTCGCCTTCGGCGACATCTCCCCCTCAAGGGGGGAGATTGGCGACTTCTCCAACCGCTCAGGCCGGGGCGTTGACGCGCTGTGCGCGCGTTGCCCAGTCGGCAACCGTGGCGCCAGCAACGCTCTCGCCGGCAACCATCCCGTTCGTCTGCGGCGCAAGCAGGTCGTTGCGGCGGGCGAAGGCAACGAAGGTGGCGCGCGCCGTCTCGGCGTCGATCTCTCCTTCCAGTGCTGCACGGCACGCTTTTGCGGCGATGTCATGCGCGGCCGTCCGGCTCGTTGCCGGCCACTCAGCCAAAAGCGCATAGGCCTCAGCCGCGCTTTCTATCTTCGTCGGCGTACCGAGGCCGGTGAGGATGTTAACCGGCTTGTCGAACGAAGCACGATCCATGACACTCTCCTTTCCTGGCTCAATCGGCTGCTTGCGGAACTCAACCGCGCGGGCGCTTCGATCCGCCTGCAGGACGGCGTCGATCGGTGAATGCAATACGGCTTGCATGCCCGGCCGCGGCAGCAGCCGATGCCCCTTGACCAGCGCCTCGAGCCAGGCCGCCACGCCCAGCGGCGGATGTTCGCGCCCGTAGAGCCACGCCTTTGCCTTGGCGAGCGGGTGACCCGCCTCTTCGGCGAAATCGGTTTCCGACCAACGCAGCAGGCGCAGGCATTCGCGCATCCGCGCCGCGATCATTTGCGCTCCTCCGTGCCGGCCCCCACGCGTTGAGCCGACAGAAACATCAGCGTGTAGGCCGCCTTGCGGCGGTCCCAGCCGGCCGACTCGGCCATATCCAACAAGCCGTCGACCAAAGGCGCCAGCGCCGCCCTGCAGTCGGTTTCATAGTTGAAATCGTTTTTCGGGCGGGTCGGCGCCGCGATCTTTCCAAAACTGTCCATCATATCCATGGCAACACCTGCTCAGCATTAGTTCCGGACCGGCAAGACCGTGCCCGCTTTTGGCGGGCACGGTCCATCTGCCGTTTCGAAGTCGCGCTTTGGAAGCCTGGCCTTAGAAGTCCATGCCGCCACCGCCGGGCATGGCCGGTGCGGCAGCTTCCTTCTTCGGCTTCTCGGCCACCATCGCCTCGGTCGTCACCAGCAGGCCGGCAACAGAGGCGGCACCCTGGAGAGCAGTGCGCACGACCTTGGCCGGGTCGATGACGCCTTGACTGTAGAGGTCGCCGAACTCGTTGGTCTGCGCGTTCCAGCCATAGCCGAACTCGCCCGTCTCACGCAGCTTGCCGACGATGATCGAACCTTCGGCGCCGGCATTCTCGGCGATCTGGCGCACCGGCGCTTCGATGGCGCGACGCACGATGTCGACACCGGTCTTCTGATCGGGATTGTCGACGACGACATTATCGAGCGCCTTCGCCGCTCTCAGCAGCGCCACGCCGCCGCCGGGCAGGATGCCCTCCTCAACCGCCGCGCGTGTGGCGTGCATGGCGTCGTCGACGCGATCCTTGCGCTCCTTGACCTCGATCTCGGTCGAGCCGCCGACACGGATGACGGCGACGCCGCCGGCGAGCTTGGCCAACCGCTCCTGCAGCTTTTCGCGGTCGTAGTCGGAGGTGGTTTCCTCGATCTGCGCCTTGATCTGGCTGATGCGCGCATGGATTTCATCCTTGCGGCCGGCGCCGTCGACGATGGTGGTGTTCTCCTTCTCGATCAGCACCTTCTTGGCGCGGCCGAGCATCTCCAGTGTGACGTTCTCGAGCTTGATGCCGAGGTCCTCCGAGATCGCCGTGCCGCCGGTCAGGATGGCAATATCCTCCAGCATGGCCTTGCGGCGATCGCCGAAGCCCGGTGCCTTGACGGCCGCGACCTTAAGGCCGCCGCGCAGCTTGTTGACGACCAGCGTCGCCAGCGCCTCGCCCTCGACGTCCTCGGCGATGATCAACAGCGGCTTGCCGGATTGCACGGCGGCTTCGAGCACAGGAAGCATGGCCTGCAGGTTGGACAGCTTCTTCTCGTGGATCAGCACATAGGGTTCTTCGAGTTCGACGCGCATCTTATCCTGATTGGTGATGAAATAGGGCGAGAGGTAGCCACGGTCGAACTGCATGCCTTCGACCACTTCCAACTCGGTCTCAGCGGTCTTCGCTTCCTCGACAGTGATGACACCCTCATTGCCAACCTTTTCCATCGCCTCTGCGAGGAAGCGGCCGATCTCGGCATCGCCATTGGCAGAGATGGCGCCGACCTGAGCGATTTCGTCATTCCTGGTCACCTTGCGGGCATTGGATTTCAGGTCGGCGACCACGGCGTCGACCGCCTTGTCGATGCCGCGCTTCAAATCCATCGGGTTCATGCCGGCAGCGACCGCCTTGGCCCCTTCCCTGACAATGGCCTGAGCAAGAATCGTCGCGGTCGTGGTGCCATCGCCTGCGGTGTCGCTGGTCTTCGAAGCAACTTCGCGGACCATCTGAGCGCCCATGTTCTCGAACTTGTCCTCGAGCTCGATCTCTTTTGCCACCGTCACGCCGTCCTTGGTGATGCGCGGCGCGCCGAACGATTTGTCGAAGACAACGTTGCGGCCCTTGGGACCGAGCGTCACCTTCACCGCATTGGCAAGCATATCGACACCGCGTAACATCTTCTCGCGGGCTTCGGTATGAAATTTCACATCTTTGGCAGCCATTGGAACACTCCTCGATAGGCAGCTTTTCGTTGACTGGAATGCTTGTTCAGGCCCCGCTCAGGCAGCCTTCTTCATTTCGCCCGTGGCTTCGATCACGCCCAGCACGTCGCTCTCTTTCATGATGAGCAGATCCTCGCCATTGAGCTTGATCTCGGTGCCGGACCATTTGCCGAACAAAATGCGGTCGCCGACCTTGACGTCGAGCGGCTGCAATTGGCCGCTGTCGTCGCGCGCGCCCGGACCGGCGGCAATGACCTCGCCCTCCTGCGGCTTCTCCTTGGCGGTGTCGGGGATGATGATGCCGCCCGCGGTCTTTTCGTCGACCTCGATGCGGCGGACCAGGATGCGGTCATGCAATGGACGGAACGCCATGTCGTTCTCCTCTCGGGACAAACAGATTTTCGAACATCTTCCTGACCGGACCGGCAATATCGGCCCGGCACGGGGTGCGCGATCTCTTCTTCAGGCATCGCGCGCATACGAACTAGTCGCGCTTTTTTCAGCTTTCAAGAGGATCATGCAAAAATTTTAGCACTCGACGCCTGAGAGTGCCAATACGCTGTAATTGTTCGCACATTCGCCGTTTCCGGCGCGATGACCCGGCCGGATTTCCAAATCTGTCCGTCTCCTGAGCCGCTTGCCGGCGGCTGGAACCTATGTGGAAGGCGAGGCGTTTTGCAGACCGAGGTTCATTGGGAAAGGAAGGATTGCATGACCAGCAGGGACTTTCAGCTCCAGATGCAAGGGTTTGGCCTCACCACGGCGGAGATCCACTACCGTCTGCCCGATCATCGAAGCCTGCTTCAGCTCTATATCTGGCAGGAATACGATATCGCCCCTGATTTCCCGACGCTGAAGCATTTCCTCGATTTCTGGGAGCGCGAGATCGAAGGCCCGCTGCATTCGGTGCGCGTGGCTCATCACCGTCTGATCCAACCGTCCGAATGGCGGGCCGTAAACGGCATTATCACCGTCCACTGAGGAGCAAGCCGATCTGCCGCCAGACAGCAAACAAAGTGCCTCCGAAGCGGGGGAGAGGGGTAGCTGACTCTCCCCCACTTTGTTTTGGATCTCACAATATCGGAGGGCGTCCGGACTAGCCGGCGTGGTCGACAGGCTTGCGGGCGAGCAATCCAGCCTTGCGCGCCGCCCTGACGAAGGCCTTGCGCGCATCACGCGCGGTGCGCCAGCCGTCGAGCGCGTCGCGGCAGGTCCGATAGGCGGCGCGCCAGCTCCGGCCGCGTGCACGGTCCGGCCACTGCTGGCGCATGCATTCGATGGCTTCCCAACTGCTGGCGACCTTGCGCTCGCTGGATTGGAATTTCAACGTGATCGGCTCGGCGAAGCGGACGTCGTCCATCACTTCCTCCTTGTTTTCTGATCGTCTTCTTGTTTGAGCAAGCAACGTTGTGCTGGCGGCACCGGCGGCCGGCCGGCGCCGCTGAAGGACATGGTTCGTCCCCTTGCGCGGTTCAAGAGCATCGCGCAACAGCCGGTTATTCCTCCTCGTCCGGCCCTTGCAGCAGTTCGATCAGCGTCGCTACCCTTGCCGTCGGCAGCGGTCGGCCCTCGTTCACCAGCGCCTCGTCGGCGGCGATCCAGGCCAGGGCCTCGCGCAATTCCTGGACCGTCCCGTCCGTCGCCGCAATGTCGGCGATCACGGCTTCGTCGACCGGGCCCAGCACAGAAATGATCTCGTCGCGTGTCATGGTCAGCTCCATCTGCGAGTGCCGGGAACGGGCCCGGCAACACAAGAAATCTGGGTCTTGACCTGCTGCAGACAATAACCGGCCGGGGAAGTCAGCGTTGGCAATTGAAACCAGACAGGCAATCTCGTGCCGGACATCTCCCCACTTGTGGCGAGATTGGCAGCCTCGCCGAACCGACCGAAAACCGGCCCGAAAAACCGGCAACGCGAGAGCCACCGGGTCTTGACTTGCGGCGGACAATAACCAAATCGAAGGCACCGGTCGCCGAAATGGGGCCGGCGGAACCAGGGAGCGCCAGCTCTTTGGCGCCCCTCGTATCTATGTTGCTCGATGGAGGATGTAGCTATGAGAACCGCATTCGACTTTTCCCGCTCTATCGGTCGAGCATCGGCTTCGACCGCGTCTTCAACCTGCTGGAAAATGCGCCGCAGGCTTTCGACGCCTGGCCGCCCTATGACATCGCGCGCAGCGGCGAGAACAACTACCGCGTCACTATCGCCGTAGCCGGGTTTTCCGAGGACGACCTCGAAATCACCCATGAACCCAACCTCCTGATTGTCTCCGGCCAGCATAAGGAGCCGGACAACGCAGAGTATCTGCATCATGGCCTCGCCACACGGCCCTTTACCCGCCGTTTCGAGCTTGCCGATCACGTCAAGGTCGCAGGCGCCTCGCTCGACAACGGCCTGCTCAGCATCGATCTGGTACGTGAGGTGCCCGAGGAGATGAAGCCTCGGCGCATCGCCATCGCGACCGATGTCGCCTCGCCGAAGACCGGGCCGAAGGTCGCGCAGGGCGAAGCAAACAAGCAGGCTGCCTGAATGCACCAGTCGAGAAAGGAGACTATGCAATGGCTATTCGTGATCTCATTCCCTGGGGCCGGGAGAACAATCAGACCCCCAGCCTGTTCCGTGACGCCGATCGCGATCCCTTCCTGACCCTGCATCGCGAAATGAACCGCCTGTTCGACGAGGCGTTCCGCGGCTTCGACACGAGGCTGCCGTCGCTCGGTGGCTTCTCCGCTGCCCGCGTCAGCTGGCCCAGTATCGACATCGCCGATGGCGAAAAGGAGATCCGCGTCACCGCCGAGATCCCCGGCATGGACGCGAAGGACGTCGAGCTGCTGCTCGATGACGGCGTGCTGACGCTGCGCGGCGAGAAGCGCGAAGAGACCGAGGACAAGGACAGGCAGTTCTCCGAACGCTTCTATGGCCGTTTCGAGCGGCGTATCCCGCTCGGCTACGAAGTCGACGAAGACAAGGTGAACGCCGCGTTCCGGAACGGTGTGCTCAGCGTGACGCTGCCCAAGACGGAGCGCGCCCAGGCAAAGGCCAAGCGTATCGCCATCACCGGCGGCGACGGCAAGTCCTGACGGCTCGTAGGACGACGCCCCTTCTGCCTGCCGGTTCCGGCGGGCAGAAGCGGGCAAATGTCGATGACCCGTTCTCCCGACGCTCCGGTTCCGCCTGACCAGGCGCAGCACGCCCTGCAGTGCCTGACGACCGAGCATTTCGTGCTGCAAAACGCTCGCGCCGCGACCATTCAGGAAGCGAACCAGAGAGCCGATCTGTTCCTGACCTCGGTCTCGAGCGCAACGATTGCCTTGTCCTTCGTCGCGCAGGTCACGGAGATGGGCAGGCCGTTCGTGTTGTTCAGCCTGATCTTGCTGCCTTGCCTTTTCTTCATCGGACTGGTCACCTTTGTGCGCGCGGTGCAGGTTGCCATCGAGGACATGGTGCATGCCCGCGGCATGGCCAGGATCCGCCATTATTTCGTCGAGCTGGCGCCGGTCCTGCAAAGATACCTCGTCAATTCCACGCATGACGACCCCTCGGCGGTGCTGGTCGACAAGGGCCTCAGACCCTCGCCGCTGCAATATTTCATGACCACCGCGGGGATGGTGGGCACGATCAACGGCGCCATTGCCGGCGTCTTCACCGGCATCATTGTTAAGTCCGCTTTCGGCGGGGGCATGTCGCCCGGCGTGATTTGCGGGCTGGCGGTCTTCGCGACATGCATTCTCATCCTGCGGCGCTATCATAGTCGCGCCTGGGCGGCGGCCGAAGAAAGCTTGCCCGCACGGTTCCCGGGCGACAATGGCAGGGAAAGCTAGCGCCGACATATCCGGATGTCGAAAAGTGGCAGGGCGCCGCCCTTGCGTCTTGCGCGCCAATTGACCATCCTCGCCAACATCATTTGCACCGCGGCCGGGGGGTTCGCATATGCCGACGCTTTATGCGCTGAAACCGGCCTTCCAGGCCAGGCTGCGGCCGCTTGCCGATGGCCTGGCCAGGGCCGGCGTCACCGCCAACCAGATCACACTGCTGGCCGCTGCCCTCTCGCTCGCCGCCGGCCTTGCGGTGGCAGTCCTTGCAGGCCATCGCGCGGTCTTTCTGCTGATGCCGCTCGTGCTGTTTACGCGAATGGCGCTGAATGCCATCGACGGCATGCTCGCAAGGGAACATGGCCAGGCCTCGAAGCTCGGCATGTATCTCAACGAGCTCTGCGATATGATCTCCGACCTCGCTTTGATCCTGGCATTTGCCGTCATTTTTCCCGCCTGGGGTGTCGTTGCATTTGCGATCGCGGCTATGATCACTGAGTTCGCCGGCGTGCTCGGCATCGCCGCCGGAACCGGGCGCAACTATGCCGGCCCGTTCGGCAAAAGCGACCGGGCGCTGGCGCTCGGCATCCTCGCCGTGCTTATCGCGTCCGGCCTGTGGGTCCCGGCGCTCACGCCGCTCGTGTTTCCGGCCATGGCTACACTCTCGCTGGCGACCGCCATCAACCGGATACGCAGCGGCCTTAACGGGAGCGGCAGCTGAATTCCGGTCTCGCCAGGGAGAACAACATGCTTCACCAACAGACGGTTGCCGCGGTGGCTCCAGCCAATATCGAGCGGGTGGCGCAGGAGCGCAGCTTCAAGAGCCATGACGGCACCGAGATCTTCTACCGCTATTGGCCGGCGCTGTCGGAAAACCGCAAGGGCGCCATCCTGCTGTTCCATCGCGGCCACGAGCATGGCGGCCGCATGGCGCATCTGGTCGACGAGCTCCAGATGCCCGATCACGCCTTCTATGCCTGGGACGCGCGCGGCAATGGCCGCTCCGCCGGCGAACGCGGCTATGCGCCGTCGTTTGCGGCGCTGGTGCGCGACATCGATTGCTTCGTGCGCGAGATCGGCAGCGACGGCTTTGCCCGGCGCGACATCGCGCTGATCGCGCAATCCTTCGGCGCCGTGCTTGCCGCCGCCTGGGTGCATGACTATGCGCCTGACATTCGCGCCCTGGTGCTGGCCTCGCCGGCCTTCTCGGTCAAGCTCTACGTACCCTTCGCCAAGCAGGGCATTGCGTTGTGGCAGAAGCTGAAGGGCCGCTTCTTCGTCAATTCCTACGTCAAGGCGAAATTCCTGACGCATGACCCCGAGCGCATCGCCTCCTTCGACGCCGACCCGCTGATCACCCGGCCGATCGCCTCCAACATCCTGGTCGAGCTCTACGATCATGCCGCGCGCATCGTCGCCGACGCCCGCGCCATCACCGTGCCGACACAGCTTCTGATCTCCGGCAGCGACTGGGTGGTGCGGCATGGACCGCAGCACGAATTCTTCGTCAATCTGGCGAGCCCGGCCAAGGAGCGGCACGTGCTGCCCGGCTTCTTCCACGACACGCTGGGCGAGCGCGACCGCCACAAGGCACTCGACCTGATCAGGCCCTTCCTCGAAAAGCAGTTCGCGGCGCCGGAAGAGCCGGTCGACCTGACCGGGGCCGACCGTGCCGGCTACACACGCGACGAGGCCGACCGGCTGGCCTCGCCGCTGCCGCTGCTGTCTCCCAGGGGGCTCTACTGGGCAATGAGCCGCGCCTCGATCCGCATGGGCGCCTGGCTGTCGTCCGGCATGAAGACGGGGATTGCCACCGGCTTCGATTCCGGCTCGACGCTCGACTATGTCTATGAGAACGAGGCGCGCGGCATCAGCCCCATCGGCCGCATGATCGACCGCACCTTTCTCGATGCCGTCGGCTGGCGCGGCATCCGCCAGCGCAAGCTGCATCTGGAGGAGCTGATCGGCAGCGCCGTTGAGACGCTCAAGGCCGCCGGCCGGCCGGTCCATATCGTCGATATCGCCGCCGGCCATGGCCGCTACGTGCTCGATGCCGTGCAGAAAGGCGCCGCGCCGCCGGCAAGCGTACGGCTGCAGGATTTCTCCGAGCTCAACGTCTCGCTCGGCCGCAAGCTGATCGCCGAGCGCCATCTGCCGGCGACCGTCTCGTTCCATCAAGGTGACGCCTTCGACGCCACGATGCTGGCCGGGCTCGACCTGGCGCCGGATCTCGCCATCGTCTCGGGGCTCTACGAATTGTTTTCCGACAATGCCATGATCGCCCGCTCGCTCGGTGGACTGGCCAGCGCCATGCAGCCCGGAAGCCTGCTCGTCTACACCAACCAGCCCTGGCATCCGCAGCTCGAGATGATCGCGCGCAGCCTGACCTCGCACCGCGGCGGCCAGGCCTGGGTGATGCGCCGCCGCACGCAGGCCGAGATGGACCAGCTGGTGGCGGCCGCCGGCTTCGAGAAGCTCGATCAGCGCATCGACCAGTGGGGCATCTTCACCGTTTCGGTCGCGCGGCGCGTCTGAGCATGGACCTGCCTGCCTGTGCCTCACCTCGCGATGCCCCTGCCCTTCCGGCCTTGCCGCGCGAGCCGTATCCCGGGATCGTCCTGCGCGCCGCATTGTGGCTGGCATTTCTGGCGCCGTTCTTCTACACCACCTACGGCTTCGCCAATTGGCTGGCGTCGCGGCGCGACGACGTCGGCAGCATCGTCTTTGGCTGGGAGCATGGCATCCCGTTCCTTGCCTGGACGATCGTGCCCTACTGGTCGATCAACCTGTTCTACGGCTTGTCGCTGCTGTTGAACAATTCGAAGAGCGGCGTCGACCGCCTCGCCGGCCGCTATCTGACGGCACAGATCGTCGCCGTCGCCTGCTTCATCCTGTTCCCGCTGACTGCCACGTTCGTGCGCCCGCAGACGAGCGGTCTGCCCGGCTTCATGTTCGCCGTACTCGGCGGCTTCGACAAACCCTTCAACCAGGCGCCGTCGCTGCATATCGCGCTGCTGGTCATCATCTGGGACCATTGGCGTCACAGATTGGCCGGCATCGCCGGCGTCGCCTGGCATGTCTGGTGTTTCCTGATCGGCGCCTCGGTGCTGACGACGTGGCAGCACCATTTCATCGACATACCGACCGGCGCGCTGCTCGGTCTTTTCGCGCTGTGGCTGTTTCCGCGCGACGGCGCCTTGCCTTTCGCCGGCTTCCGCCTGACCGCGGACCCGAAAGCGCGGCTTCTGGCGCTGTTCTATGCGCTTGGCGCAGCCTTTGCGCTGGCCGGCGCTGCTGCCGGCGCATTGGTCTCGGCGCTATGGCTCATCCTGTTGTGGCCGGCACTGGCGCTGGCCATAGTCGCTTTCGCCTATGCCGGCGCCGGCGCCAAGGTGTTCCAGAAAACAGCCGATGGCCGCGTGTCGCTGGCCAGCCGTCTTCTGCTGTGGCCCTACCGGGTTGCCGCCAAGGTCAATGTGTGGGCATGGACGCGAAAGCTCCCGGCGCAGATCGTCATCGCCGACGGTGTTTCCCTTGGCCGTTTTCCGACCGCCGCCGAGGCCGATGCCTTTGGCACGGTGATCGACCTTGCCGGCGAATTGGAACGGCCGCGTGGCGCCTCGATCCGATGGTTGAGCCTGCCCATGGTCGACCTTTTGCCGCCGTCTCGCGAGGCGCGTGCGCAAGCGGTGGCGGCGATCGAGACAGCGCAGAGCAAGGGCACGGTGCTGGTCTGCTGTGCGCTCGGCTTCCAGCGCAGCGCCGCCGTCGTCGCCGAATGGCTGGTCGCCAGCGGCCGGGCCGCCACGCCGGATCAGGCGCAAGGCAAGCTCGCTGCCGCCGGCCGGCCTGTGCATCTTGGCATGGACGCGGCGACATGACCGCTTTTCGAGATAAGGCCGAGACGTTCGCCGCCGGACTGATGGTGCAGGTGGCGTGGCCGCTGCTGTTGATTGCTGCTGCCTTGCTGGCGGCGCCGGCCATCGGCCTGGCGGCTGCGCCGCAAACATCGTCGCTGTCCGCGGCGGCCTGGCTGATCGCCGCCGCGGGTGCCATAGCCACAATTATTCTCTCGGCCCTGCTTTTGTTCGACGCGCTGCTGTTCCGGCTGATGGCCAGCCACGCCAGCGAGGCAGGCGGCGGTGCGGCGATCGACGGCCTGCTGGCGCGCATGCGGCTGAAACCCACGGCGGCCGGTGGCCGCTCGCTCGACCAGCGGATGGCCGGCACGCGCCGTCTGCTCGCCAAGCAGCGTATCGCCTTCAGCCTGTTCGCGGCGGCCTCGGTCGTCGCGGCATTCTTTTGAGCCCGTCCATGACAAAGCTTCGCGTCAGCACCTATACCCTGCTGCAGACGGTGACCTCGGTCGGCCTGTCGGCACTGGCCTGGGTGGTCACCGGCGTGCGGCCGATCTGGAACGGCAGCCAGCCGTCGGACCGGCAGCGTATCTACTTCGCCAACCATGCCAGCCACGGCGATTTCATCCTGCTGTCGGCCTGCCTCAGCGAGAAGGAGCGCGCCCGTACCCATGCGGTGGCGGCCGCCGATTATTGGAGCAAGACGCGGCTGCGCCGTTTCATTGCCGAGGACATGCTGTCTTCCGTGCTGATCCACCGGCAGTGGACGGATGAAACGCAGCACCCGATCTCGATCATGCTGTCGGTGCTCGACCAGGGCCATTCGCTGATCCTGTTTCCCGAAGGCACGCGCAACATGACCGACGAACCGCTGCTGCCGTTCCGCTCCGGCCTCTACAATCTGTCGATGGCGCGGCCCGATGTCGAGCTCATCCCGTGCTGGATCGAGAACATGTCGCGGGTGCTGCCCAAGGGCCAATTCGTGCCGGTGCCGCTGCTTTGCCGCGTCGTCTTCGGCGCCCCGATCGCCATTCAACCGGGTGAGGAACGCCGCGCCTTTCTCGACCGCGCCCGCGAAACGCTGCTGGCGCTGAACCCCCGGCCGCAGCGAGACGATTGAGGACCAAGGCAAAATGCTGCCGATGATGCACGAAACCCTCATTCTGATTGTCGGCCTGCTGGCGGTGCTGATCAGCGCCAGCGTCGTCGCCGGCGTCTTGTCATGGCGCGCGCCAAAGCCGTTGTCGCCGACGCTGGTCAACCTCACCCAGCGCATCAATGCCTGGTGGGTGATGGTGGTGGCGATCACCGTCGCCTTCTTCTTCGGCCGCCCCGGCATGACCATCCTGTTCGCGCTGATTTCGTTCGCCGCGCTGCGCGAATTCGTGACGCTGACGCACAGCCGCCGCAGCGACCACTGGGTGCTGCTCGGCATGTTCGGCATCGTCATCCCGTTCCAGTACTGGTTGGTGTGGACCGCCTGGTACGGCCTGTTCACCATCTTCATCCCGGTCTACTGCTTCCTGCTGATGCCGGCGATCACCGCGCTGCACGGCGACACCGAACGCTTTCTCGAGCGCGTCTCGGCGCAGCAATGGGCGGTGATGATTTCGGTCTACTGCGTCAGCCACGTGCCGGCGCTGCTGACGCTCGAGGTGCCAGGCTTCGAAGGCCGCAACCTGTTGCTGATCGCTTTCCTGATCATCACCGTGCAAGGCAGCGACGTGCTGCAATATATTTTCGGCAAGCTGTTCGGCCGGCATCTCCTGGCGCCGATGGTCTCGCCGTCGAAGACCTGGGAGGGGCTGGTCGGCGGGCTGGCGGCATCGAGCCTGCTCGGCGCGCTGCTGTCGTTCCTGACGCCGTTCTCGCCGCTGCAGGCAGCCGGCGTCGCCTTCATCGCCTGCCTGATGGGCTTCCTTGGCGGGCTGGTCGCCTCCGCCATCAAGCGCGATCAAGGCGTCAAGGACTGGGGCCATCTGATCGAAGGCCATGGCGGCATGATGGACCGTGCCGACAGCCTGGTCTTCGCCGCCCCGGTCTTCTTCCATACCGTGCGCTATTTCTGGACTATATGATGGTTGGCGCCGTTTGCCGTGGCGGACGGTTCAGGGCGACCTTGCGAAGATAACCTGATCCGTTTCGTTATTACCACTTTCGCGAAAGCGGTAATAACCCGACCTGCCGCAGTCTTCGCCGCACTCATTTTGCCGCGGCGAGCGGCTCTTTCTTGCGCGCCGGCGTCAGGCGGCGCATGCGGCGTTTGGCGGTGGTCTTCAGCGCCACCGGCGGAGCGCTGGACAACGCACCGAGCACCGCGTCTACCATGCCATGTGCGACGAAATCGGCGTTGATCTCGTTGGCCAATCTGGCATCTGCCTCCTGGTTGTCGCTGTCGGCTTCCGACCACAACACGATGCCCACTCGCAACCTTGGTTTGGTGCGTTTCAGCCGACGGACCAGGAACCGCCCGTGCTTGACGGAATCCCGGTTCAAAAATCCGATGACGACACTATCGACGGCGTCGAGCTCAAGGCGGCGAATGCTCCCCGGTTCCATCTCGGCGAAGCTCGCTCTCAACACCGTAGCGCCCTGGACCTCGAGCACCTGGGCCAGCATGGCGGCCGCCGCGTCGTCGAGTTCGCCGCGCCCTCCGGCGCACAGCACCGACATGCCCGTGCCATCCGGCAGTTCGGTGTACTCCTCGCCCTGAACCTCCCCCTGAATGTGCTTGTCCTCGCGTGAGCCGTTGTCCTCGGCCGCGGCCGTGTCGTCCGCTTCCGCCTCCTCCTGCGCGCTGTCGTCGAGGTTCGCCACCATCGTCAGCGCGCTGCCCGCGACCTGCTGTCTTTGCTCGTCGCTCAGCACACCACGCACCCGGTCCTGCTCGCCGAGCAGAAGTGCGGGAATCGCGACCTTGTCGTAGAACTCGACCAGATATTCTTCGTCCAGCATCTCCTCGGCATGGTCCGTCGCTTCCTCGGGATCGCCGGCCAACAGCCGCTGGTAAAGCCGGGCGTGCGGTTCGAGCACGGGTTCGTTGCCGAACAGAACGTCGAGGAATTCGAACTGCGGCACATGGCGGCCGAGCACGACGAGGCAGACCGTGAGCGGCGTCGACAGAACCAGGCCCAATGGCCCCCAGAGCCAGGTCCAGAATATCGCCGCAACGATGATGGCCAATGGCGACAGCCCGGTGCGCGAGCCGTAGAGCCAGGGTTCGATCACGTTGCCGGTGATCAGTTCGACCACGACGAAAAGCCCTGCGGTCCAGAGCACGAGCGACCAGCCGGGCGCCACGGCAAGCGCCAGGAACAGAGGCAACAGCGTCGCGATGACCGGGCCGATATAGGGAACGAAGCGCAGCGCCAGCGCCAGCAAACCCCACAGCAATGGATTGGGTATGCCCAGCAGCCAAAGTCCAATTGCAATCGGGACGGCATAGACGATGTTCACGACCAGTTGCATGAGCAGATAGCGGCCGACGCGCTTGCCGGCATCCTGCAGCGCCTCGGTGGTTCGATGCAGATCGCCATAGCCGACGAGGCGTATGAAGCGATCGCGCAGGTCCTCCCGCTCGAGCAGCATGAATATGACGACCACGACGATCAGTCCGGCCGATGCCAGCGGGCTCAGCAGCGGGCCGATCAGATTCTGGAGAACCTCGAGCGGTCGTTCGCGCGCGACGATTTCGACCGGGATCGGTTCCCGCGGAGGCTGATCGGCGGCGGGTTGCACGGGCTCGGGTCTGTCGAGCTCCTGGCCGACGCGTTCGATCACCCGGCTCAATCTGGAAACGATGCCGCCGCCGACGCCGGTTTCCTTGAGCGACCGGACCTTGGTCAGGATATTCGCCTGGTAGAGCGGAATGTTCTGCGCCAGTTCACTGACCTGCGTGGCGACGATGAAGGAGAACAGCGCCAGCACGGTGAATGCGCCGAGCACACTGGCGATCACGGCCGGAAGACGCGGGATGCCGGCTCGCTTGAGTGCCGACACCATGGGCACGAGCGCAAAGGTAAGCAGCAGCGCGATTGCGATCGGCAGAAAGACCTCGCGCCCGAAATAGAGCGCCGCGACGGCCGTCACGACCGACGCTACGCTGGGCAACGATGTGCGCGGAAGCGCCCTGGCCGCGGAAACGATGCCCGCCCGCCGGGGCTCCGACAGGTGCGCGTCGTTTCGACGATTTGCCGCCACTTGATACCTCCGCTCCGCCGTCGCCATGATCGGGCATATTGAGCCGGCCTGCAACTTCGCAGCGTCTCACCCAGCTGGACGCCGATTGCCCTGGTCGGCAGCGCGGCAAATTCAGTCATGGTAGAATTTTTTGCATTAATGACGTCACGGGCAATCCTGTTCCATGTCTGCGCCAGAACGTGGAACTTTTGGGTCAAAACACCGTTCCTTCGTAGATCGCTGATGGACAACCTCAAAGCAGCAGCTCAGGAGGAATGATCATGAACTTCAAGACGCTTTGCATGGGCGCGATAGCGCTTTCGATGATGACCGGCGCAGCGCTTGCCGCCGGTGCCACTGGCACTTCGGCGCTCGACGATCCGCAGAAAATGACGCCCTTCTTCACCGACGCCGGCATGAAGACCATGAAGTCGGAAGCCGAATTCAAGGCGGCATGGATGGCCATGTCCACGAGCGACCGGGCCATGATGTTGAAGGAATGCAGCGACGCAGGCATTGCCAAGATGCATGCCGACTTCTGCAAGATGGCCAAGCAGCTCAACAAGTAACCGTCCGCTTCTTGCCAAGCGAAATGGGGGCCAAGCGAAAGGGCGGGCGGCCCTTTCGCGACCTTCCAGTCCGCACTCATACCGGCGGGTGCCTAGCCATTTGAAATCGCGACGCCGGCAGGAGCGGCAATGACATTATGGTCCAGGGGCACCGTCTGCTTGCAACCTGGGTTTTCCGGTCGGCCGTTCCCGCATAGTATTGGCGGACGGCCCGCTTGACGCTTGACCCCGCTTGACGCTTGACCCCGCTTGACGCTTGACCTTGTCGCCGAGCGTGGGATAGGCCGGGGACTGGCCCGACCACCTCCCACCGGAGTCCCACGAAAGACCTGCCATGACCGACGCGATCATAAGAGACAGCAATGGCACGGCGCTGCACGAGGGCGATTCCGTGACCCTGATCAAGGATCTCAAGGTCAAAGGCACGTCGGAGACGATCAAGCGCGGCACGTTGGTGAAGAATATTCGCCTCACCGGCAATCCCGGCGAGATCGAATGCAGCACCAGGCAGGTGAAGGGCCTGGTGCTGAAGACCGAGTTTTTGAAAAAGGCGTGATCGCCTCGGCACCCTTCGCTTCGCTTCCATGGCTCTCGAATCGCTCGTGTGAGTGAACCGCCCACGCGAGGAACTGGAGGAGCCGCGCCCTCCCCCTATGTTGCACTGCGTTAGATTTGTTGCATTGCAATATCGTCGCATCGGGTCGAGCCTCTGCGAGGTGGGCATTCCTAGCATGAGGTGATTGTGTCGGCATCATTTCGGCCTGACATCGAAGGGCTGCGCGCGCTGGCGGTGGCGGGTGTCATCGCCTTCCATTTTGGTCTGTCCGGCCTGCCCGGCGGCTTTGCCGGCGTCGACATCTTCTTCGTCATCTCCGGCTATCTGATCACCCGCCACCTGGTTACGGAAATCACCGAGGCCGGGCGGCTGAACCTCTGGCGCTTCTACGCCCGGCGCGCCCGGCGCCTGTTGCCGGCGGCACTGTTCGTCATCCTCGCCACGCTGTTCGCGGGTTACTTCATCCTGTCGCCGGAGGAACAGGCGCTTTACTCGAAAGGCGCCATGTTCGCCTCCGCCTACATGATCAACCTTTGGCTGATCCGCTGGTCGTTCGACTATTTCGCCGCCGACGCCACCAACAACCCGTTCATCCACTTCTGGTCGCTCTCGGTCGAGGAACAGTTCTATTTGGCATGGCCGGCGCTGCTTCTTGCCGCCGCCTGGCTGCGTCCCGGCAAGCGCGCCGCTATAATCGTCATCGGCGTCGCCGGCGCGGCCTCCTTCGCCGCCTGCGCCTGGCTGACGGAAGTGTCGCAGCCCTGGGCCTTCTATTTCTCGCCGCTCAGGGCCTGGGAATTCGCCGCCGGCGGCCTCGCGACCATGGCGCCGGCAAAGATCTGGCGCGACCGGCCGCTGCTGGCCACGCTCCAGGCATGCCTCGGTCTGGCGCTGATCGCCTGGGCCTATCTGATGCTGGACGAAGACTCGCCATTTCCCGGGGTGAATGCGCTGGCGCCTGTTGTCGGCACCGTGCTGCTGCTGCTCAGCGGCAGCGGCGGCCGCAATCTGCCGAGCGCCCTGCTGGCGCTGCCGCCCATGCAATGGTTGGGCCGGCTGTCCTATTCGCTTTATCTCTGGCACTGGCCGGTCATCGTCTATGCGGCGATGGTGGTTCCCAGCCTGTCCATCCTGGACCGCCTTGCCTGCGCGGCGCTGACGCTGTTTCTGTCGATGTTCACCTATCATTTCATCGAGAACCCGATCCGCCGCAACGGCTGGCTGATGGCCGGAGCAGCGCGGGCGCTGGTGCCCGCCGTCGCGCTGACCGGCGCCGGCGTGGTCGCGGCCTATGGCAATGCGCGCTTTGCCGAGCACAATCTCAGCCCCGAACAGCACGTCATCGCCGACAGCGCCGCGCAGCTCTCCACTGTGCGCGCGAGCAATGGCGGCTGCGTGCTCGATTTCGAGACCGTCAAGCCAAAACCCTGCATGTTCGGCCGCAAGGATGCCCAGCGCTCGGTCGTGCTGTTCGGCGACTCGCATGCCGACCATTGGTCGACGCCGCTGATCAAGGCGGCCGAGAAGAACAACTTTCGCGTCGTCACCTTTCTCAAATCCTCCTGCCGGGCTTCGCGGGTGACGACCTGGAACTGGCGGCTGAAGCGCGACTACACCGAATGCGACCAATGGCGCGAGCAGTCGGTCAAGGACATCATCGCGCTCCACCCGCAACTGGTGGTGATCTCGGAGTTCTCGATCGGCAATGTGATGAAGGAATCGCCCGAGGAGTTGAAGCACGCCGACTGGCAAGCGCAGTGGCGGACGGGCCTCACCTGGACGCTTCAGGCCTTCAGCCAGGCCGGCATCAAGGTCGCGGTCATCAGGGACGTTCCCTACAATGCAAGCTACGCCGACAAATGCGTGGCGCGGGCGCTGTGGCGGGGCCAGACGCCCGCGACATGCGACACGCCCCGGATCATGGCGGCAAACGACGACATCGCCACCATCGAGCGCGATATCGTGCGCTCGACACCGAACGCTGCTTACATCGACATGACCGACCGCTTTTGCGACCAGACCACCTGCCACGTCTTCATCGACGGCAAACTAGCCTTCCGCGACCGCCACCACCTGGCAACGCCTTTTGCGGAGACGCTGGAACCGGCGGTGGAGCGGGCGCTGTTTTCGGATGTGATGGCGGCGGCTGTAAAGTAACGGTTCCGGATCTTGTCGGATCACGACTCAGCCCCTCGGCAAGCAACCATGCGGGGGTCAGCTAAGGATGAGACCCGCCAGGAAAACGGTAAGGAGAAGCGACAGCGGAACTGCAAGAAGGCAGCACAGCTCGAAAGTATTGGCTCGCCAAGAAGTCATTGGGCGCTTTTCCATGTTGGCCTTCTCCCTCAACGGCCAGACCGAAACGGCAGTTCCGCTTAAATGTCAGGATGCTCGTCCGCACCGCTCTTTATGCTACTGCCGCAACTCGTTCCGCTTCCTGGTCATCCATCGTGCACGCGCCAGATGTGTCGCCCACGCCCGGAAAGCCCTCTCCGGCTCCCGCTCCGGATCAAGATGCAGGACGATGCGGGCGACCTCGCGCCAGTCCGTTCCTTCCGCCGAAGCGTCGAGCAGCCGGATATAAGTAAGCATGCGATCTTCGTCATAACCGGTCAGCACCGAAGACGTCGGCGCTGCGTTCGCGATATGAAGGTTTGGCGGCTTTAGCATTGCGATCTACCAGCACCGGCGCATCGTAGCAGCCTATGAAGAAGCCCGCGCCCTTTGATCGGAGGATGCGGATCGCGATTCGCCCCGACAGTCGACAAATGCGGACCTCGGGCGGCGGTTCCCCGCCCAGCTGGGCTCACGCCTCACCACGTCGTGATCGGGTCGAGGCAATCTATATATTTTAGTGGAACCTAATTTAGTCAACGCAATTATGCGTGCGTGAGAAAGCGTGAAATCCAGACCGTCACTGAAAGCCGGCTATCGCGGGATCAGTTGGCCGATGATCCAGTGATTGCAGTCGATTTGACGGAACGGATATTGCAGGCGGCCGACAACGACAGGATTGTCTGCCTCGTCGTGGCAACGGAGGAGCTGGAAACCGACCGCATCGAGAAAGCAGAGCCTAAGGAGACCAGGATTGCCGCAAGCTTCGTCCGGGACTTTGAGGTAATGCTGCTTGTTCTTTATGCGGCCTACGCCCTCGCTGTGCTGGGTGCGACCGCGTTCGTTTTGCTGGAATTGGGCCATGTTCTGTAGGCAGACGTCGGCAAAAAACGGGACTGACGCGCGATTGCCGCTGTTTGATGAGAGGAGCGGCCACGCTGCGTCGACGATCCGACCCCGGCGCAGCCAGCGGCGTTTTCGCGCCAGCAGGCGCTAAACTTCGGGCTCGTCCGTTCGTTACATCTTGCCAATCTATGGAACGAGGCTGCCCCTCGGGGGTTTTTCTATTAGAGGGACGTTAAAGAAGGAGGTAGCTATGAAGAAGCTCCTGCTTGCCTCGGTGATCGCCATCGCATCGGCGGCTTCCGTGATCGGCCCGGCGAATGCCGGCGGCAGCGTCACAATCGGCATCGGCAACGGCTATGACGACGACGACTATTACTATCGCCACCATCGGTATTCCGATTACGACGATGAGTACGTTCCCCGTTACCGCTATGATGTCTATAACGAGGACTACGCGCCGCGCTACCGGTACCGGTACCACCGGCGCTGCCACACCGAAGTCATCAGGCACTGGCGTCATCACCACCGGATTATCGAAAGAATCCGTGTCTGCCGTCGTTGACGGATCGATCCGGCCGGTAGTGCCGGCCGGATCGGCGGGGCTTCTCACCTCGGCTTGCGCATCAGCATCATGCCGTAATGCACGGCCAATATGTCGAGCCCGATCTTGAGTAGTTTCACCACCACGTCGCGCGGCTCGCCGGCCTGTTCGGCCAGGCTCTTGACCGTTGCGTCGGCACAGCAGACCTTTTGCACGATGCCGGCGATCTCCCAGTGGGCAAGCGCCCTGGTGGCCTCGGCATGGTCGCGGCCGGCGGACAGGATGTGTTCGGCGACGCCGCTGCCGGTGCGGCCGCCGTCGACGCGCTCGGCCCAGGCCATCGGCTTGGCGGTTGCCTCGGACGAGTTGCGGAAATCCTGGCGGTAGCGCATGCCCGCCTCGCGCTGCTGGCGCGACAGCGAGGTGAGGCCGCTCAGCGGGTCGACGTTGCGCACCCGCACGATGCCGCCGGTCGCTGTGTGGCCGTCATTGGAGACCTCATAGAGGCGCGCTCCTTCCTGCGTCCCCTTCGCCAGCCGCTTGCGGCCGAACCGGTCGTCCTTCAGTGCGAAATCATGGCCGATCTCCTTGCGGATGCGCACCTGCTCAGCCTCGCCTTTCGGCAATCTCGGTGGCCTGGCTTTGACCTTTTGGGCGGTTTTGGTGCTCATCGGCTCGGTCCTCCTGGGTTTTGGTCGTCGGGCTCTGGCTAACTTCCAGCCTCATTGCAGCGGGCTCAAATCGCTTCGGCCGGCAGCGTACGCAGGAAGCGCGCCGCGTGATAGGCGCAGTAGCTTTTCGATGGGTTCGTGCGCATTCCGCAGCACAGCATGTCCAAACCTGGCCGGCTGCCGGGAGCGTCGTTTTCCGCATCCTCCTGCGGCGTCGTGTCGAGCGGCGCGCGGCAGCGCTCGAACAGGCAATCGATGAAGCGCATGGCGGCGAAATGCGGCTGGCGGCCGCCGGCGGCGATCGGGCGCGGCGCCGGCATTTCGAGCGGTGCGCCATCGGTCCCGGTGATCCGAGCCGGACCCGGCTGCCAGGCCGGCGGCGCCAGCCTGGCCGACAGCCTTGCCGGGCGGCAGCGTGGCTCGGCCTTCGGAGCCGACTCCGCTTGATCAGCAGTGCTGGATGGCTCAGGCGCCGAATTTCCGAGCCGGCCGCCAGAGCGTCCGCCACACCAGCCCTTCGATCTGGCAAGGCCGATGGTGCGCAAACGGGCGGTGCGGTGGACGATGCCGATGATGGCTGCACGCGAGGCCGGGCGGCCGCGCAGCGCGGTCAACCGGGTGGCGATCTTCGCGGCCGACAGTCCGCTCGTCAGCCAGTTCTCGATTTGTTCCAGTTCCGAGGCGGAATAGCGGGCGGCCATGATGTTTCATTCCCTGCAAAAATGGTTGTGTGCGGCGCCGGCTTCGCCGGTCTCAGGCTCGAAAGCCGGTCAGCCTTCGCGTGGTCTGCTGCGATCGCGCTTCATCTCGGCCGCCTGCCTTGTTGCGCCGGACACTGCCTTGCCCGTCCGCTCGTCGAAGGCGATGACCGTGCCGTCTTCGGTGCGGATGCAGGAAACCGCGGCTTCCGCATTGCCGGCCGGCAGGCAATTCGTGGCCGGAGTCGTGAGGGGAACGGCTCCGGCCGTTCCGGCCGCTTGCGCTGCCGGATCCGAGGCGCGAGCCTCGGGCATCGTCCCGGCCGGGGAGGAGGACAGCCGCGACGAAGGGGAAAGGGTTGGCACATGCATGGCCTCGGCGATCGGTAGCGCTACCGCCTCCAGGCGAGCGCTGCCGGCGCGCTGAACGGCGGATTCAAGGACCGAAAGCTGGCGAAGCGACTTGTGCATGCCTACATAAGAGCATAACTCAAATCATAATGCAAGCGATTCTTGCATAGACGAAACCGAATCTTATGCCTCAGATGGAGCCATGGCGAAAACTGCACTGTCGATCAAGGTCGGAGCGGCGATCCGCCGGGCGCGCAAGCAGCGCGGCCTGGTGATGCGTCACATTGCCGAGCACAACGACACCGACGTCGCTGCCGTCGGCAATTGGGAGACCGGGCGCAACCTGCCCAAGACCGAGAACCTTTTGAAGACCGCCGCTTTCCTGCGCGTCGACCCGGTGGCGCTCGGCAAGGGCGAGGTCGTTTTCCTCGAAGATGCCGGACCGGTCGCCGATGCCGAGATCGTCACCGATCCCGGCCCCCTGCCCGCCGGGCCGATGGACATCCAGCTTCTCGGTACCGCCGTCGGCGGCGACGATGGCGACTTCACCTTCAACGGCCAGCCGGCCGGCTATGTCCAGCGGCCGCCGGGGATCCGGCATCTGCGCAATGTGTTTGCGCTACACGTGCTGAGCGATTCGATGGTGCCGCGCTACGAGCCCGGCGAGATGATCTATTGCGGCGGCCGCGAAGCGTTGCCCGGCGACCATGTGGTGATCGAGACCCTGCCCGAGGAGAACGAGCAAAACGGCAAAGCCTTCATCAAGAAGCTGGTCAAGCGCACCGCCGCCGAGCTGATCGTCGAACAGTACAACCCGCCCAAGACGCTGTCCTTCAACCGCTACGCCATCAAGAACGTCTTCCGCGTCATCCCGCTCAAGGAACTGCTGGGGTATTGAGGCGGGAGCTTTCCCTTCTCCCCTTGTGGGAGAAGGTGGATCGGCGCACAGCGCCGAGCCGGATGAGGGGTGCTGGAAGGAACGCGGCGGAGGAAATGTAGAAGCGTTTTTTAAGCATTTACGCCATCAAGGTAGCGATCCGTCCAACACCCCTCATCCGACCGAGCTTCGCTCGGCCACCTTCTCCCACAAGGGGAGAAGGGAAGAGCAGCACGCCCGCCCTCAAGCCCGCCTCGACTGCAGCTCTCGACCATTGAGCAGGCGCGCCTCGGCGCGGGTCCGTTGCCGGTCGTCGATGAAGGCGGCCTGGATCGAGACGGCGGCGCCCGGCAGGCCGTCGGCCCGGCAGGCCTTGCAGATCAGGCGCCCCGAAAGTGCGGCCAGCGGTGTCTCCGGCATCACCCCATGCCGCTTGAGCTCGGCCGGCTTCCACCACCTGTTGCGGCCGCAGTCGATGCATTCGACGGCAATCGAGACAACATCGGCGATCGTCGCTTCCTTGCCTGCCAATGCCATGGTTATCCCCATCGTTGTTCCTGCTTTGTTCGCAACATTATCGGATTTTGGAGCGGAGTCGAGTCGGTTCCGCTTACATCAACGTGAAAGTTTCACTTGTTCAATTATTTGAGTTATGCTTATACGTGGCGAGGACTGGAATCGGCGCGAGCAACAGAACCGCGGCCGGCCGGCAGCAAGGGAATGACGATGGACCCAGCCCAGTTCGCCCATGCTTGCGGCTATAGCGGCGACAGCCCGGCCATGCTTGCCGCTTTCGCGGCCATCCGCCAGGACGGCATCCGCAAGGCACGCCAGGGTCATCGCCAGCGCAAGGCGGCGATCGACCGGATGAAGCCGAGCCGCGCTCTGTTCCTGGCGGCGATCCGCCCGGCGCAGTCAGCCGAGGAGGCACTCGAGGATGCCGCCCGCTTCCTGTCGATGTTCCGCAACATGCCGCACTGGCGACAGGAAAGGCGCGCCGCCGACCTCACCCGCGCCAGGCAGCAGCGCCTCTTCGCCCGCTTCTTCCGCCGCTACGGCCACCGCCTCTGGGCGCTCGAGGCGACCTGAAGGCGCGCGGGCCTCCTTGCAAAACGGATGTTGCGATCGCCGACACCGCGCCGTATGTCTCCACGCGATGAGCGAGATCAAATTCCGTCGCGCGCAAGCGCCCGACCTGCCGGCGATCGTTGCAATGCTTGCCGACGATGTGCTCGGCGCGAACCGGGAAGACCCGTCCACGCCGCTTGCGCCATCCTATCTCGATGCCTTCAGCGCAATCGATACCGATCCCAACCAGTTGCTGGCCGTCGCGGTCAACGCCGGGCAAGTGGTCGGAACGCTGCAGCTCAGCTTCCTTCCAGGCATTTCGAGAAAAGGCGCCTGGCGCGGCCAGATCGAAGGCGTTCGCGTCGCCCGGCAATGGCGCTCGCGCGGCGTCGGCAAGCTGATGATCGAATGGGCGATTGAAACATGCCGTTCGCGCAATTGCAGCTTCGTCCAGCTCACCACGGACAAAGGTCGACGGGAGGCTCACGCTTTTTACGAGCGCCTCGGCTTCACCGCCAGTCATCTCGGCTACAAGCTGGCGCTGTAGCGCTCGGCTGATTGCCGAAGTCGGCGCTGCCCCTCATCCGCCTGCCGGACATCTTGTAACTTGTTTCTTGCCGACTCTGCTATGAAGGCAGGTGCGGTGGCGGACGGGAGACCGGAGCATCTTTGGGTGATCGAGCCC
>NZ_JAMYQK010000026.1:0-84997 GCF_040320845.1 Mesorhizobium sp. M0601 | reverse complement strand
CTCAAAGGCCGGACATATGGACGCAAGCGATCGAAAACGACGCAAAACAACCGTTGCAGGCAGGGCGCCGTCCACATATGGATCCCAGGGTCTTCGCGACGCCGCTTCGCGCCTGCTCCGCCCTGGGATGACGAAGCTGGGGAGGCTTCGGCCAATCCCGAATGTGCAGCGCTACTAGTTCATGCTTTCTCGTCAGCCTTCGGCCAGTAGGTGCCGAACGACCAGACGTTGCCTTCCGGATCGCGGCAGATGAATTCGCGGCTGCCATAGTCGCGGTCGGTGAGTTCTTCCAGAATCTCGGCGCCGGCGGTCTTTGCCCGCGCGTATGCCGCGTCTGCGTCAGCGACCGCAACGTAGATCGACTTGCCGCCACCCGAACCCGGCGCGCCGACCATCTTGCCATAGGCGTCGTCGCGCGCCGTGCCGAGCATGACGATCGAAGAGCCGAAAGCGAGTTCGGCGTGGTGCACCACGTCGCCTTCGCCATAGCGGGCGCGAACGCTGAAGCCGAAGGCCTCGCACAGCCAGTCGATCATCTTGCCGGCATTCCTGTAGCGCAGCGCCGGATAAAGCCGAGGTGGTTCGGTGATGTTCGGCATGGCTGATCTCCTTCAGCGGGTTGGTCGATCAACCCAGTCTGCGCGACGGCCGGTTGCGCGTCTTGAAGAAATGTTACCTCGCGGCAAGCGCCGTCGGCGCGACGCCTGCCAGGTCGCGAAACTCGCGTACCAGATGCGCCTGGTCGGCATAGCCGCAGTCGGCGGCGATGTCGGCCCAATCGCTGTTCGCCTGTCTCGACAGCCCAAGCGCATGGTTGAAGCGGACGATGCGCGACAGCGTTTTTGGGCCGGTGCCGACCGCGTCCGAAAATTTTCCGGTAAGATGCTTGCGGCTCCAGCCAAGCTTTTCGGCCAGCGTCGAGATGCGGATCCGCCCACGCGTCGAGACGATCGTCTCATAGACCCAGACCATTTCGGCCTGAGTGCGGTCCGCGGTTGCCAACCGATCACCGACGAAGGCTTCGGCGATGGCAAAGCGTGTGCTCCAATCCGGCGCATTGCCGAGCCTTTCGCGAAGCGCGATGCCTTCGACGCCGAGCACGTCATCCAGGCCGACCATGCGGTCGGTCAGTTCGATCATCGGGCGGCCGAAGAAGCGACGAGCGCCGAGCGGGCTGAAATTGATCTGCACACAGCAGGCGCCGCCGAAGGATTCGATCACTACCGGCCCGGCATAAAGGCCGGCGGCAAAACTGGCGAAGCGGTCATTGTCGCCCGGGTCATGGCCGAGCCCGATGGCAAAGGGTTCGGCAAAGCTGATGACCAGCGGCACGGTCAGCGAGGCATATTCGACGGCGCGGAAATGGCCTGGCATGGTTTCGCGAAAGCCGCATATGTCGGTGACGGCGCCCTGAAGCCGATGGCTCGGCGCGCGCCGCACCATCTCGAACCGATCGAGGCCTGGGCTTTCGTGGCGGCTGCCGTCTTCGCTGTCGGGCATGCGCTTTCCTTCCGCCACGCGACTTTAACAGACCATTCGTCGGAATCAAAAGCGCCCGGCTTTTGGCCGGGCGCTCCGAGTTGCCTGAGATTCTGAATTGTCTGGACGTGTTTAGGCGCCGCGCATCAGGCAGCCGGCGGCCAGCACGATGTAAGCGATGACGACAATCCACACAGCAGCCAAAGGGATGAACGCAAGGACGCCAAGCGCGGCGAGAACGCCGATAATGGCGATAACAAGGGATATAATGAAAATAAGCTGGGTAGGCGCACTGAGATTCATGTTCGGTCCCTCCTCAACATGATTCGTACAACGGCATAGTATCAGGCGCGCGGTCACACACCAATGAGCGCAGCGGGTTCGCCGGATTGGCCGGCAGTTTTATGGGAGTGCCAGAACGGTGCGGCGCGTTCGATCACGAAGGGCAATCGCTTCGGACGAATGACAGTTTCCAAATTGTGGCGGAGACCACCAATTGTCGATGTCGCCGCCGCCCCTCATTGCCCTGCCGGGCATTTCTCCCCGCATAGTGACGGGGAGAAAGGGCTGGTCGCAACGTCGGCGCCTTTTCTTGCAGCGCCTGCGATTGGCGAAACCGGTGACGAGAGCGCCCCTCTCCCGTCACTAAACGGGGGATGCCGGCAGGCAGGTGAGGCGCAGCGCCAACGCCCTAAAAGGGTGAGGAGGCGAATTCAAAACCGATTGCCCTGTTCCACCATTCGCACCCGTTTGCGCCAAGCCGATTCCGCGCTACCTTCCCGACGAATCGGAAGGGGCTGATGGCGATGGGATTGCTGGACCAGATACGCTCGATCTTCGACGGCGACCCCGGCGTGCGCAAGGTCGCGGACGATCCGGTGCTGTCGGCGGAATTGCTGATGCTGTTCCGTATGATCCTGGCCGACGGTTCGGTCAGCGAAAGCGAAATGACCGCCTTCAGACGTATCTGCCGGGACGCCTTCGGCATTCCCGACACCAGCGTCGACAGCGTCATCGAATATCTCAACGATTTCGGCTACGAGACCAACAGCTCGCAGGCCGTCGCCCAATTCCGCGACCTCGACGTCGAACGGCGCAAGCTGCTCGCCCGCCACATGGCCGAGATCGCCAAGGCCGATTCGCAACTTGCCGGGAGCGAGATGCAGCTGTTGCGCCGCACGCTCGACCTGCTCGACATCAGCCCGGCCGATTTGGTCAAGCCGCAAGGCTGAGGCCGCTCACCCCTGTTCCTGCAGTCGTTTCGCGATCGCCCGGTGCAGGTCTGGAGCAGCAGCGACCAACGCCTTGGCCGCCTCGGATTGCGGGTGGTCGAGCACTTCGCTCGTCCTGCCGCGCTCAACGATCTTGCCGTCATGCATGACCATCACCTCGTCGGTGATGGCGCGGGCGACGGTCAGATCATGGGTGATGAACAGATAGGCGATGCCGAGTTTTTGGTTGAGCTCGGCGAACAAATCGAGGATCTGCGCGCGGATCGAGACGTCGAGCGCCGAGACCGGCTCGTCGGCGACGACCAGCTTCGGCCGGGTGATGATGGCGCGGGCGATCGAAAGGCGCTGGCGCTGGCCGCCCGAAAACTCATGCGGATACTTGTCCATGTCGCCTGGTGAGAGGCCGACCTCGTGCAGCGCATACGCCACCATCTCGCGCCGCGCGGCGGGCGCCGGCTTCTTCTCCAGCACATGCAGCGGCTCGGCCACCAATCTCTCGACCTTCTGGCGTGGGTCGAACGAACCATACGGGTCCTGGAACACGACCTGCATGTCGCGCCGTGCCGGCTTCAGCTCCGCCTCGCTCTTGCCGGTGAGGTTATCGCCGCGGAAGCGGATCGTACCGGCCGTCGGTTTGTCCAGTGCCAGGACCATGCGAGCAAGCGTCGACTTGCCACAGCCGGAACGCCCGACGAGCGCCATCGACTGGCCGGGCGCCATCGAGAAGGAAACATCGTCGACGGCGCGGATGGGAGCCCCTCGCTTGAGCAGCGATATGCGCCGTGCCGGATAATCCCGCGTCACATTTTCTACCCGAAGAAGAGGTTTGGCCGATCCGCTGTCATGTGTGCGGGCCCGCGCGGGCACATGCATCGAGGCCTGCGCCAGTTGGCGGGTATAGGGATGAAGCTGTTCGGACAGCGTGCGGGCCGTATCGCCGGCCTCCATCACCTCGCCATGGCGCAGGACGGTGATGCGGTCCGCCATCCCGGTCACCACGGCGAGGTCGTGCGAGATGAGCAGAAGACCCATGCGGTTTTCCGCGACCAGGTCGCGCAAAAGGTCGAGGATCTGCGCCTGCAGCACCACGTCGAGCGCCGTCGTCGGCTCGTCGGCGATCAGCAGCTTGGGTTTCAGCGCACAGGCGATGGCGATGACGACACGCTGGCGCTGGCCGCCGGAAAGCTCGTGCGGATAACGCGACAACGGGAACCGCGCCGCCGGCAAGCCGACCCGGTCGAGCATTTTGCGTGCCCGTTCCTCGGCATCCGCGCGGCTCGCTCCGGTGTGCCAGCGGATGCCCTCGGCAACCTGCTCGCCGATGGTCTTGACCGGGTTCAACGCCGTCATCGGCTCCTGGAACACCATGCCGATGTCGTCGCCGCGCAGCGCGCACATCTGGTCTTCGCTCGCCGCCAGGATATCGATGCCGTCGAAGGTGACGCGTCCGGTGGCGTGCGCCGTCCAGGGCAGTAGCTGCATCACGGTGAGCGCCGTCATCGACTTGCCGGAGCCGGATTCGCCGACCAGCCCCATCACTTCGCCCGGCGCGACGGAAAGCTCGACGTCTCTGAGGATACGGGTGCCGCCGATGGTCAGCGACAGCTTCTCGATTTCGAGCAGGCTCATCTCTGCCGCCGCGATTTCGGGTCGAGTATGTCGGCAATGCCGTCGCCGAGCAGGTTCAGGCCAAGCACGGTGACGACGATCGCCATGCCGGGAAAGATCGCCATCCACGGCGCCACCACCATGCGGGTCTGGGCATCGAACAGCATGCGGCCCCAGCTCGGCATCGGCGGCTGCGTGCCCAGCCCGACATAGGACAAGCCCGCTTCGGCCAGTATGCCCAGCGCGAACTGGATGGTGCCTTGCACCAGCAGCAGCGTGGCGATGTTGGGCAGCACATGTTCGATGCTGATCAGCGTCGTGCTCTTGCCGGCGGCGCGGGCGGCGAGGATGAATTCGCGCGGCCAGATCGCCAAGGCGCCGGCGCGGGCGACGCGGGCGAAGACCGGGATGTTGAAGATGCCGATGGCGATGATGGCGTTGAACGCCCCCGGCCCGAAGATGGCGGTGATCATGATCGCCGAAAGCAGGGCGGGGAAGGCGAAGACCAGGTCGTTCAGCCGCATCAGCACCTCGTCGACGATGCCGCCGCGCGCCGCTGCAAAGGCGCCGAGCGGCACGCCGATGCCCATGCCGATGCCGACGGCCACCAGTGCCACGGCAATCGAGTTGCGGGCGCCGACCACGATCATCGAGAGGATGTCGCGGCCGAAATGGTCGGTGCCGAACCAGTGCGCCAGCGACGGCGCCTGGGTCTTGTCGGAAATGACCAGCCTGGTGACGTCGTAGGGCGTCCAGAAGAAGGAGAGGATCGCGACAGCCGCCACCAGGGCCGTGATGACGAAGCCGGCGAGGAACGAACGGTTTCGAAACGCCTTGGCCAGGATGCCGGCAAGGTTCTCATCCGGGATGTCGACGTGCAGCGTCATTGCCGGCCTCTCAGGCGCGGATCGACCACCGCATAGGAGAGATCGACAGTGAAATTGACGACGATGACGGCAGCAACCAGCAGCATGACGACGCTCTCGACCACGATCAGGTCACGCTGGTTGATCGCCTGGAACACCAGCCGGCCGAGGCCGGGCAAATAGAAGACGTTCTCGATGATGATGGTGCCGGCAAGCAGGAAAGCGAATTGCAGGCCTAGAATGGTGACCACCGGGATCATGGCGTTGCGCAGTGCATGCCGCCACAAGACAAGGCGATAGGGCAGGCCCTTGGCGCGGGCGGTGCGGATGTAATCCTCATTCAGCACTTCGATCAGCGCCGAGCGGGTGACCCGGGCGAGGATCGCCGCCTGCGGCAGAGCGAGGGCGACCGCCGGCAGGAGCAGCGACTTCAGCGCCGGCCAGACGCCGGCGCCCCAGCCGGGAAAACCGCCGCCCGGCACCAGCCGCAGCCAGACGGCGAACAGATAGATCAGCATCAGCGCAAACCAGAAATTGGGCACGGCGACGCCAAGCTGGGCGGCGCCCATCGCAACCGTGTCGCCGGCCCGGCCGCGCCGGCTGGCGGAAAACAGCCCGACCGGGATGGCAATGACTGTGGACAGCGCCAGCGCCATCAGCGCCAGCGGCAGCGAGACGACGAGACGCTCACGGACCAGATCGATGACCGGCACCGAATAGGTATAGGAACGGCCGAAATCGAGGCTCAGCAAGCCGCCGGCCCAATGCAGATAGCGCAGCACGACGGGAGCGTTGAGACCCATCTGGTTGCGCAGCAATTCGATCTGGTCGGCGCTGGCGTTCAGGCCAAGCATCAGCCGCGCCGGGTCGCCGGGAATGATCTCCAGCACGGCAAAGACCACCATCGAGGCCAGAACCAGCGTGACGACGGCGATGGCGAGGCGCTTGAGGAGGTAGGCGGTCATGAGGAGACCGGTGCAAGCACTGGGCGAAGCTTGCGTTCCCGCCCACCCCCCTCTGTCCTGCCGGACATCTCCCCCTCAAGGGGGGAGATTGGCAGTTTCCACGCCGCCACTGTCCCTGCAACGCTAGTGGTTAGCGAAAGCGGCGGTGAGGGCTCAATCTCCCCCCTTGAGGGGGAGATGCCCGGCAGGGCAGAGGGGGGTGGGACGGAGTGCAACTTTCGCCCTTCTGTCAGCGACCCGCTCAATCCGTCCACTTCACCTTGGTCAGGTCGTTGGCCTGGATCGGGGCATTTTCCCACAGGCCCTGCAGTTTGGCGTCCCAGACGCCGACCTTCGGCAATTCGTAGAGGAAGCCGACCACGGCGTCATCGGCCAGGACCTTCTGCGCCTCGCCGAGCAGCGTCGTGCGCTTGGCCTCGTCGGAGGTAAGGTTCAATTCGTCGATGATCTTATCGAAGGCCGGATTGTCATAGTTGAAGTAATAGTCCTTACGCGAATAGATATCGATGTCGTTAGGCTCGGTATGGGAAACGATGGTCAGGTCGTAGTCCTTCTTGGTGAAGACCTGGTCCAGCCATTGCGCCCATTCGACCGGGATAATCTCGAGATCGATGCCGATTTCGCGAAGCTCGGAGGCGATGATCTCGCCACCAAGCCGCGCATAGGAGGGCGGCGGCAGCTTCAGCGTCGCCTTGAAGCCATTCTCCAGGCCGGCTTCCTTCAGCAATTCCTTGGCCTTCTCCACATTGTGCGGATAGAGGCCGGTCAAGTCGACATAGGCCTTGCTGGCGGGCGACATGTGCGAGCCGATCGGCACGCCGAGGCCGGCCGAGGCGCCGTCGATGATCGCCTTGCGATCGAGCGCAAAGGAAATCGCCTGCCTGACCTGCAGCTTGTCGAAGGGCGGCTTCTTGTTGTTGATCGACAGGATGGTTTCACCCTCGGTCGAGCCGATCACCACCTTGAAGCGCGGATCGTCCTTGACCTGGGCGACGCTGTCGGGGTCGAAGAACGGAAAGGCCTGAACGTCGCCGGAAAGCAGCGCCGGAACGGCGGCGGCGGCATCCGGAATGATGCGGAACTCGGCCTTGTCGAGAAATACCGGGGCGCCCCAGTAATTATCCGACTTGACCAGCGTGATCGATGAGCCCTTGGCCCAGTTCTGGAACTTGAACGGGCCGGTGCCGATCGGTTTTTCCTTGTTGGTGTCGGCTGTCTCAGGCGCCACGATCACCGCGTCGCCCCAGCCCATATTGTAGAGGAACGAGCCTTGCGGGTTCTTCAGCGTGACCTTCACCGTCGCGGGATCGACGACCTCGACCTTGTCGATGGCGGCAAACAGGGCCTTTTGCGCGTTGACGGAATTGTCGGCGCGGGCACGGTCGAGCGAGAATTTCACGTCGTCGGCGTTGAAGTCGCTGCCGTCATGGAATTTCACGCCTGTATGCAGCTTGAAAGTGTAGACCTTGCCGTCGTCGGAAATGCTCCAGCTTTCGGCGAGATCGGGCAGCACCTCGCCGTTCGGGCCGATGCGGGTCAGGCCCTCGAAGACATTGGCATAGAGTACCTCGTCGATTGCCGCGGCGGCACCCGCGGTCGGGTCGAGATGCGGGGGTTCGAGCGTAATGCCGATGACCAGGTCGGTGCGCGCGGCCATCGCTGAGGTCCCGGCGGCCAACGCCAGCGCCGCGGCGGCCAGAATGGTTTTCCACAATTTCATCGTGCAACTCCCCATGTCTAAAACACGTGCTCAAACCCGGGCGGATAGAAGCGTGAATTCGCCGCCGAGTAAATTGCGTTTCGTACCGTGTGCCGACGCCGGGAGGAATGTTTTTCCGCCCATGGCCGGATCATGGCGGGCCGGCGCCCCTCAGCAGCACGCCGAGGCCAATCGCCATCACCTTTGCCGAGTCCAGCATGTCGGCAATGCCGACCCATTCATCGGGCCGATGGGCGAGATCGAGGATGCCCGGGCCATAGGCGATGCAGTCATAGATGTGGCCGATACGGGCGATGTGCTTCTGGTCGTAGGTGCCGGGCGAAATCACGTAATCCGGTTCGCGGTCGAATATCTCCATGATGCCTTGCGCGACCGCCTTAACCACCGGCGCGTCGCGCTCGGTCATCAGCGGCAGCACCTCCATCAGATCGCGGATTTCGTAGTCGAACTTTTTGCGCTCGCGCTTCAGCCGTTCGAGGATATCGGTCACCTCGCTCTTGACCGCAGCGAGATCCTCTTCGAGCAGGAAGCGGCGGTCGATGGTCAGCCGACAGGAATCGGGCACGTTGGGCGAGGGCAGGCCGGGCCGGAAATCCTCCGTCTGGCCGCCATGGATCGAGTTGATGTTCATGGTCGAGCGTTTTGCGCCTTCGGGCACGACCGGCATGCGCGTCATCTTGCGGTCGAGCGCCGGAAACAATTCGTCTTCGAAGGCCCGCAGCACGGCGCCCATATGGCGCACCGCATTGTCGCCGAGGAACGGCATCGAGCCGTGCGCGATCTCGCCCTTGGTCTCGATCTCGGCCCACCAGACGCCGCGATGGCCAAGGCAGATGCGGTCCTTGTTGAGCGGCTCGGGAATGATGACGTGGTCGACCTTCGGCCTCGAGAAATAGCCGAGCTTGGCCAGATGCGCGACGCCGCCAAAGCCGCCGGACTCCTCGTCGACCGTCCCCGAAATCTCGATGGCGCCGCGAAAATCGGGAAACACCTCCATGAAGGCTTCAGCGGCGATGATCGAGGCGGCAAGCCCGCCTTTCATGTCGCAAGCGCCGCGGCCATAGACCTTGCCATCCCTGACGATGCCGGCGAACGGATCGAGGCTCCAGCCGTCGCCGGGCTCGACGACGTCGATATGCGAATTGAAGTGCACGCAAGCACCCGGCGCCCGGCCATCGAAGCGGGCGACGACGTTGACGCGCGGGTAACGGTCAGTGTCGCCAGGCGTGCCTTCGGCACGGATGAATTCGATCTCAAAACCACGCTTCTTCAGCCGCGCGCCGATATATTCGGCACATGGCCGATAGGCTTCGCCGGGCGGATTGATGGTTGGAAAGCGGATCAGATCCGCAGTCAGTGCAACCAGATCATCGGCTCGGTCATCGATAGCCTTGAGGAGCCGTTCGTTCGGTTCGTTCATTCGGCGAATTGAGCAGCGGATGAGGGGGTTTTGCAAGCCCGATGGCGAATTGCGAGGCGATTGCGTGTCGTTACGGCAACTATTGCGGGAAATCGTTCAAATTCGCTGCTTTGGATTGGTGAAATCGTCAGGGAGTAGGTGTTAGCTCGCTGGCTTGCCATCAAAACGCTGGAGAACAGCGTGACGGCAGGCAGGCAAGGGGCATCAAAGGGGTTTGATTGCATGAAAAACACTGTTCTCATGGCAGCGGCATTAGTAGCGATGCTGTTCGGTTCGTCGTTCGAGAGCCGTGCGGCCAGCCTGGTCGCGAACATCGATATTTCCTCACAGACGATGACGGTAAGATACGGGCTTTCGTATTATCGGTGGAGCGTTTCCACCGCCCGCAAGGGCTACATCACGCCGCGCGGCAGTTACCGGCCACAGCGGACGGCCCGGATGTGGTATTCGCGCAAATACGACATGTCGCCGATGCCCTATTCGGTGTTCTTCCGCGGCGGCTATGCCATCCACGGCACCGGCGCGATCCGGCAATTGGGGCGCCCGGCATCGCATGGCTGTGTGCGCCTCCACCCCAGCAACGCCGCCGCGTTCTATTCGATGGTGCGCGAAGCCGGCTTCGGCAATACGCGGATTCTCGTGACGAATTAGGGCCTGCTCCTCGGCCCGCAATAAAAAACCCGCCGGAGCGGCGGGTTCGTTGGGGCCAAATAGCACCATACCGAAATTAGTAGCATAGCTGCCGGCACAAAGCAAGAACAAAATAAGGCTTGCACCCAAAAAAGATGGTGCGCTCAGGCGGGTTTGTCGCGCATTGTCGCTGGCCGACGCTTTTTGCGGCCGCTGATCTCCCAGCGCTTGTGGAACCACATCCACTGGCCGGGGTCTTCGCGCACCCAGCGCTCGACCACGTCGTTGAGAAGCTGGGTGGTGGCGCGGACGTCGACACTGCCGCCGGCGGTGCGCGGCAAGGTGAGCTTGTCCTCGATCTCGAGCCGGAAACGGTTGTTCGGCAGGCGTACGCAGCGCGCCGGGTAGACATCGCAATCGTAGTGCCGCGCCAGGGTGCCGAGAACCCGGTTGCTCTCGCAGGGGCGGCCGAAGAATGTCGTCTCGAGCCCGCCGGTGAATTTTTGGTCGACCAGCACGCCGATATTGCCGCCTTTCTCCAGGATGGCCGCAAGTGCGAACGAGGCACCGGTCGAAGACGGCAGCAGCGATCCCATGCTCGAGCGGCGGGTCGAGAGGATGTACTCGGCGAGGTAAGGGTTGTTGGGCGGGCGAAACAGCGCCGTGATGTTCATGCCGAATGTCGCCGCAGCCACCGGCAGCAGCTCGAAATTGCCGAGATGCCCGGTGAAGACGATATGCGGCTTGTCCTCGCCAGCGATGCGCACGAAATGCTCCACGCCCTTGACCTCGACACGGCCCGGCTTCGTCGCAGCGGGATCGTAGTCGAACAAAGCATCGAGAAAGATGTATTCGGCGGCCAGGCGGGCCATGTTGCCCCACATATCGGAAGCGATCGCCTCGATCTCGGCATCGCTTTTTTCCGGATAGGCCTTGCGCAGATTGTCGACCGCAACCTGATGGCGCGCCACCCAGGGGCCGATGCGGCGGGCAGCGCGGTCGGCGAAATTGAGCGCCCTGTCGGGCGGCAGCAGGCGCAGCGCGGAGATGATGATCATCGCGACGCGCGCGACCAGCCAGTAGTTGAACTGGCGAAGCCGCCTGCCATAGCGGAATCCCACGTCCCTGCGGATCTTCCTGAAGGCGTTGCCGATCATTTCAGCCGACGCGCAGGATGATCTTGCCGAAGACGTCGCGGCCTTCCATGCGCTTCAGCGCCGCATCGATGCCGTCGAAGCCGACCTCGGTGTCGATCACCGGCGCGACCAGGCCCGCGGCCATCTTCTGCATGGCGTCGGCCATATTTTCCATGCGGCAGCCGAACGAGCCGAGCAGCTTCAACTGCTGCTGGAACAACTGCATCAAATTGATCTGTGTCGACACGCCGGAGGTCGAGCCGCAGGTGACCAGCCGGCCGCCGCGCTTCAGGCACAGCATCGAGGCGGCAAAGGTGTCGGCGCCGACATGCTCGAACACCACGTCGACGCCCTTCTTCTTGGTCAGCTTGCGCACGACGCCTTCGAAGCGGTCGTCGCGGTAATTGATGACGTGGTCGGCGCCGAGCGCCTTGGCCTTGTCGATCTTGTCGTTCGAGCCGACGGTGGTGATGACCGTGCAGCCCATCTTCTTGGCCAGCTGAATCGCGGCGGAGCCGATGCCGGAGCCGCCGGCATGGACCAGTATCGTCTCGCCGGGTTGCAGCCGGGCATTGTCGAACAGCATGTGCTCGACCGTGCCGAAGGTGACAGGCGCCACCGCCGCGCCGATTTCGCTCACGCCTGGCGGGGCGGGGACTAGAAGGCGCGCCGGCAGGTTGATCTTTTCCTGCGCAAAGCCGTCGAGATGGAAGCCGTGCACGCCCGAAACATGCTCGCAGAGATTGTCGCGGCCTTCGCGGCAGGCGCGGCAAAGACCGCAGGTGCGGGCGCCATAGATCGACACCAACTGTCCGGGCAGGAGGCTGGAAACGCCGGGGCCGACCGCCTCGACCTCGCCGGAGGCCTCGGCGCCGACGACCAGCGGCAGCTTGCGCTTGGCGAAGGCCATGCCGCGCCAGCCCCAGACGTCGATATGGTTCAGCGCCACGGCCTTGATGCGCAGTGTCACCTCGCCGAGCAAAGGCGGCGGCGGTGGCGGCAGGTCCACCGTTTCAAGCCGGCGATCCTCGATAAGTTGCAATGCGCGCATGCCAGATCCCAGGTTGCGCATGACCGAGAACCGTTTCGGAAAGGACCATGCGCACGACAACAGTGCTAGAGCGGAACGGTCGCTTAGACCGGTTCCCGCGCCATGACAAGGCAGGTGTTCTGGCCGCCAAAGCCGAAGGAGTTCGACAGGACGGTGCCGACCTCGGCGTTGCGCTTGGTGTTCGGCACCACGTCGAGCACGATTGCCGGGTCGGGATTGTCGTAGTTGATGGTCGGCGGAATGATGCTTTCGCGCATCGTCATCAGCGAAAATGCGGCCTCGACAGCACCGGCAGCCGATAGGGTATGGCCGATCATCGACTTGTTCGACGAGACCGGCATTGACGAGATCCGCTCGCCGAACACCGTCGACAGCGACAAATGCTCCATCTTGTCGTTTTCGGGCGTCGAGGTGCCATGGGCGTTGACATAATCGATCCCGTCCTCGCTCAGGCCGGCATCGGCAAGAGCGGCGCGCACCGCCGCAATCGCCGGCGAACCGTCCGGCTTGGAGCGGGTGCGATGGAAGTCGTCGGCCTTTTCGCCGCAGCCGCGCAATATGCCGAGAACGGTGGCGCCGCGGGCAAGTGCTGCCTCCAGCGATTCCAGCACAAGGGCGCCCGAGCCTTCGGCCAGCACGAAGCCGTCGCGATCCTTGGAGAAGGGTTTTGAGGCCTTTTCGGGGATGTCGTTATGGGTGGAGAGCGCCGACAGAAGCGAGAAGCGGATCAGCGCCTCGGCGGTCGCCGAGCCGTCGGCGCCGATCGACAGCGCCCTGTCGCATTCGCCGCGGCGGATCGCCTCGACGCCGAGCTGGATCGCCGTGGCGCCCGAAGCGCACGCGGTCGACAGCGTAATCGGCAGGCCGCGCGTGCCGAAACGGTCGGCAAGCCGGTCGGCAATCGAGCCGAACTGGGTGGTCTCGAAGATGTCGAGTTCTCTGAGGCCGCGCGCTACCCGCAGCAGCCTTTCGGCGCCGGAATCGTGCCTGTCTGAATTATTGGGCTTGTCGGAATTGTAGAGCGAAAAGCGCTCGCTCCAGTCGAGCTCGACCGGCGGCGAAGCGAGGAACAGCGGTCCGCCGAAATCGCCGGCATCGAGGCCCGCCTCCGACATCGCTTCCTGGGCGGCGGTTTCGGCAAGCTCATAGGTGAGGAGACTGGCGCCCTTGGAACTCGACGGCAGGAAATCGACCATGCCGGAGATGCGGGTGTTGAGATGATCGACCGGGAAGCGGGTGATTGGATGAATGCCGGACTTGCCTGAGGTAAGTGCCGCCCAATTGTCGGTTTTGCCGACACCGAGCGACGTCACCACGCCGATGCCGGTGACGGCGACGATGGGCCTGCCCATGTGGTCGTTCAGATTGGCCATTTGTTGTCCAAAAACCTGTTTCTCTTGGAGCGTCGGATCGCCCGAAACCGCGCCACACTTTTCGGTCCGATGCTCTAGGCGGCCTTGATCAGCGCCATGCCCTCGAATTGGTGATAGCCGATCGCCGTTGCAAGGACGGTCTTCGGGACACCGGCAAACGGTTTTTCGACTGTGGCGTCGAAGACAGGATAGGCGGCCTTGCGGTCGACAGCCAGTGCCGCCAGCGCCACGGCAAAGGGGAACTGCGCTTCCTTCATGTGGCCGGTCAGCGTCGAAAAGCCGCGTGCGGCGATCGCCGGATTGGCGTCGAGCGCCGATTTCTCGGCGGCGGTCGCGGCATGGGCGCCCGAAGCGCCGGAGATCGCGAGCAGCTCGCCATTCGGCAATGCGGCTTGCTTCAACAGCACGGCGATCTCGCCGTCGAGTTCGTCCCGCCGGCGCCTGGCGCGACCGGACAGGACCGGGCCGAGTTCCGCATAGATCTTCCGGCCACGGCTTTCCGCATGCTCGCGCTGCTCCAGGACGAGAAACGCGCCGCCGGATCCGGTCACCACGCCGCCGCCTTCGGCACCTTGCCTCTGCCAGACCGGCCGCCACGGACCGCGATGCAGGTAGCCGGCCAGTTCATAGCCGAGCAGCATGTCGGAATGTTCGGTCTGGAAAGCGCCGCCGACCAGAATATGCGTCGACTGGCCGGAGCGGATGCGCGCGGCCGCCGTCTCGACGGCGGCAACGCCCGCACCTTCCTCGCCCATGAAGGTGCGCGACGACCCCGTCACCTTGTGGACGATCGAGATGTTGCCGGCGAGCAGGTTGGAAAGCTGTGCCAGAAACAGCGTCGGACGCAATTCGGTGGTCAGCTTCTCGTTGAGCAGCACGTCGCGGTCATTGCGGCTTTCCGATGCCGCGAGAATGGCCGCATCGACCGCCTCGTCGCGCTCGCCGCCGCCGGCGGCCACCACCATGTCCATGGTCGCGCAGAGTTCGTCATTGCCCTTGATGCCGGCATCGTCGAGCGCAAGGCCGGCCGCATAGGTGCCGAGCCTCTGCCAGGTTTCCATCTGCCGCTGGTCGCCACGCTTGGCGATCTGCAGGTTCCAGTCGATCTCGGGCAGCGGATGGACCGTATAGGGCGAGAAGCGCGAGGCCTCCAGAACCGGCTCAAGCCGTGGCTGGACGAGCTTTTGCCAATGCGCATCCGGACCCTCGCCCAGTGACGAGACAAGGCCGATGCCTGATATGACGACGTCGTGGGGGTTCATGGGAGGCTGTTGTGGGTCGGGCGCGTCAGGCGCTGTGTTCACGTGGCGTTCTTGGCGGCGACGAGCGCGTCGATCTTGGCGCACAGGTTCTTCATGACGAAATAGTCGTCGGTCGAAGCCTTGCCGTCATTGACTTCCTGCGTCCACTTTTCCAACGGCACCTTGATGCCGAATTCCTTGTCGATGGCAAAGACGATGTCGAGGAAGTCGAGGCTGTCGATGCCGAGATCGTCGATGGTGTGGCTTTCGGGCGTGATCGTCTCGATGTCGATCTCGCTGGTATCGGCGATGATCTTGGCGACTTTGTCGAACGTGGTGGACAAGGGCTTTTCCTTCGATTGCGGGCGGAATCTGTCCGCATGTGTTTTGGGCTGTCTAATCGGTTTTTCCGGGCAGGAAAAGGCCTGATACGCCGCGCGCAGATGGGATTGCTGCCCAGGCAGAGCAATAGGGGCGCTGGCAACCCCCGGCGATATGCCGAAACCGTCCCATCTCTGATCATTGGGTGTACCAATGTACCATGGTACAAAGATCTATGACCATAGAACGCGTGCAGACCGGGGTGCGCCTGGAAAAACGATTGGTGAAGGTACTCAAGGCCTTGGCTGAGCATCGCGACATGAGCCTGGGTGACCTCATCGAGGGCATCCTGCTGCATGCTTTCGAAGGCCGGACGCCGTTCTCCGCGGCGACCCTGGAAACAATCGGCCAATTGAAGCGCATCTACGAAATGGAGCTTGCCGCAGCGGACAGCCACGGTCTGGCGGAAACCGGGGGGAGGGCGGATGACGAGCCATCTTGCGCGCAGCCACAGCATCGTGCTTTCGGGGCCGATCGACGGCGTCTTTCCGCTGTTCACGCCGATCGGAGAGACCCTGTGGGTAGACGGCTGGCGCATCGCATCCGCTATGTTCGCGTTACGCGGATTCGCGTTTCGGATTTGTCGAGGTGGCCTGCCGACCGACCACTAACGGAGGCACGGAGGCGTCGATTACCTATGCGTTCACGGCCTTGGAGCCCGGCAGGAGCATCCTATCTGTCCGAACTTACAGAGGACGCGTTCGCGGACATGATCGAGGGATGGAAGCTCCGTGTCGACGCTTGGCTGGTAGCGGTGAAATCTGACGCCAAGTAGCTTAAACGAATTGCCACTAAGGGTGGAATGTTACCTTCGTCTCGTAGATGGGAACGAGCAAGTAGCGGACAAAGCGGTCGCTCAGTGAGGTTTCCTGCGTTCTGTGCCTTGATGATGGGACAATTCTTCGCCGCTGATCGGAGCAACACCCGTGGCCATGCATTCCTTCCACATCAACATCCCGGATGAACAGATCGAGTACCTACAGCGTCGTATCCAAGCGACAAGATGGCCGTCGTCGATCTTCGCATACGGATGGGAGGACGGTACTGACGTTGATTTCCTCAGGAAGCTTTCACGTTACTGGGAATACGATTTCAGGTGGCGCGATCACGAAAAACGTCTGAACCTGTTGCCTCAGTTTAGGGTCACGATAGACGGGTGCGACATCCATTTCGTTCACCAGAAAGGAAAGGGGTCAGCGCCCTTGCCGTTGATCCTCACTCATGGCTGGCCCGGCTCCTTCGCCGAGTTCGAGCATGTCATTCCGCTGCTCACGGATCCTGCCAAATACGGCGGGGATGCCGATGACGCCTTCGATGTCGTCGCACCGTCGCTTCCGGGTTTCGGCTTCTCGTCCCCGCCGCGTCAGGCCGGCGTTAGCTCAAAGCATGTCGCGAAGCTGTGGCGGGGGCTGATGCGCGAACTGGGATATGATCGCTTCGCCGCACAAGGTGGCGACATCGGCGCCGGCGTCTCGACCTGGCTCGCTCAGCTTTACCCGGAGGACCTTATCGGATTGCACCTGAATTACATTCCAGGCAGTTTCCGCCCGACCCTCGGTCGCGGCGACCCACCTGTCACGCCGGAGGAGAAGGCATTCCTCGACAGTGCGGCGAATTTCGCCGCGACGGAGGGGGCCTACGCTTTTCTGCAGGGGACCAAGCCCCAGACGCTAGCCTTTGGACTGACAGATTCCCCAATCGGGCTAGCCGCATGGATTGCCGAGAAGTTCCGCAGTTGGAGCGACTGCGAAGGCGAACTCGAACGCGCCATCCCTCTAGACACGCTGCTTACCGACATCTCGCTCTACTGGTTCGGTAACACGATCGAGGCCTCGCTCCGGATTTACAAAGAGAACCGGCTCTGCCCCCTGATCTTCGGGCCAAGAGAGCGAATAACACCGCCCCTCGGCGTTGCAGTCTTCCCCCGAGAGCTTCCTATGCCACCTCGCTCCTGGGTCGAGCGAGTCTTCCGTGTCGAGCGCTGGACCGACATGCCGAAAGGAGGACATTTCGCGGCGATTGAGCAACCCGAACTCCTGGTCGAGGACATCCGGGCGTTTTTTCGGCCGCTGAGGCTCCGGCCGGCCAAGTAGAGGACGAAAACCTCGCCCGTTGTCACGGCTCGGAAGTCCTGATGAGACGTACCATCGCATTCGCTTTCGTTGAAAGCGCCCGTTGGTCCTGACTAAGGGTCAATGTCGACCTTCGACTCGATCAAGACCTCATCGCGGGTCGGAACCGGTATTCCGCTTAAGATACCAAACGCTAGATTTTCACTTCAACCGGCTCCGGCCCGGTCAGAAGGTAACGCGGCCGAGTACCCGCAGGCCGTCGCCTTGCGGCTCGACGACCACGGCTTCGCCTTCACGCGGCGAGATGCCGGTCAATTCCTTGATGTTTTCGAGATGCGTGACCATGACCAGATTGTCGGACCCGGAATAGCCGCGGATCTCGGCCAGGATCGCAGCGATCTGGGCGGCCTTCTCCTTTTCGTCGGTCTTCAGCAGGTCAAGCGGTGCGAACGGCTCCGGTTCGCTTTCGAAAGCAATGCGGGCGGTCTCGAGGCAGCGGCAATAGCGGCTGGACAGCACGCGCTCGACCGGTGCGGCGCGGGCGCCAAACAGCGCGCCGATCTTGCGTGCCTGTTGCTTGCCGCGCTCAGAGAGATTGACCTGGGTGGCGCATTTGCCGAGATCGAAATTGGCCGCATCGGTGGTGCCTGTGACCATGGCATGGCGAAGCAGGACCACATGCCCGCCGTCGCGCAGCAGCGCCCAGCCGGCTTCCGTCGCATGGGCTGTGGCGGAAACGGCAAGCAACAGCAGCGCCAGCACAAATCGAAGCATCAGACATCCTTTTCGGGTGACCGGCAGGCAGGTCCCCGGTGACCGGCATATAGGGACGGCAAAGCCGGCTGAAAGACAAGCCGAGTGCAACCTGCGGCCGAAACGCCTATTTCTTCGCTATCTGCTTCTTCACCAGATCGATCTTGCGGTCGGTCAGCGGGATCGGGAGTGTGTAGCCGGCTTCGGTAAAGCCCTGCTTGGCGTTTTCGAAGAATTCGATCGCCTTTTGGTATTCGGCATTGCCACCGCCATAGCTGCCGCGGTTCCAGTGGACGTCGCCGAGATTGTTCTGCTCGAAGGCCCATTGCATCGGCTGGCTTTCGCGGGTGAAGACCTTGAGTGTCGCCTCGAAGGCGGCTTCGGCTTCATCCAGATATTTGCCGGTGCGTTCGAGATTGCCGAGATTGGTCAGGCTCATGCCGATGCCGTTCTGCGCGTTTGCCCAGTCGACGGGCGAGGTCTCGAAGGTCAGCACCTCCAGCGCCGCCCGGCGCGCGGCGATCGATGCGGCCAGTTTGCCGGGGTCGGCCTCGCTCATGCTCAGCCATTGCAGCGCCGAGCCGAGGCCGGCCTGCGCCAGTGCCCATTGCCGCGGCGTCGTCTCGCGCTTGTATTCGCGCAGTGCATCGCGATAGGCCTCGATCGCCGCCTCGTAATGCACCGGCTTGTCGGTCACGCCGCCGAGCAGTTGCAGCGTGTTGCCGAGATTGTAGTGGGTCATCGCCCAGTCGAGCGGAAACTCCTTTTTGGTGTAGACGCGCCGTGCCGCCCGGTATGCAGCGGCCGATTGCTCAAGCCTGGCAGGATCGCGCGTGCGCTGGCCGAGCGTCTGGTAGATCGAGCCGAGATTGTTCTCCGCCGAAGCCCAATCCGTCGGAAAGCGCTGGCGTGTGAATATGGTCAGCGCATCGCCATAAGCGGCAGCCGCCTCTTCGAGCAGGCCGGTGCCGAGATCGAAACGGGCAGCACTGCTCAGCGCGTTACCCAGATTGAGACGGCTGCTCGCCCAGGAGAGCGGGAAGGTATCGCGTGTGCGGATTTCGAGCGCGGCGCGGAAGGCGTCGGCTGCCTCGTCGATTTTTGCCTTGTCATTGCGTTGCGTGCCGAGAGACACCAGGGTGTTGCCGAGGTTGTTCTGGACCATCGCCCACTGAACGGGCGCCTTTTCGCGCGTGTATTCTTCAAGCGCCAGCCGGTAGGCGGCCTCGGCCTCGGTCAGGCGCGCGCCGCCCGGTTCGCGTTCCGAAAGCGCGTAAAGCGCAAGGCCAAGGTTGCTTTGCGAGGCGGCCCAGTCCAGCGGGACTTTGTCGCGCGGCCGCTTCTCCAGCGTGGCGCGCATCGCCACCACTGCTTCGTTCAGGCGTTTCGGGTCGCTCTCGCGTTCGCCGATCTTCAACAGCACATTGGCCAGGTTGTTCTGGGCGGCCGCCCAGTTGATGTCGTCCTTCTCGCGGTCGAACACGGCAAGCGAATCGCGAAAGATTTTCGCTGCCTCTTCCAGCCGGTCGGTTTGGCGCTCGCGCTCGCCGATCGTCTGCAGCACCACAGCCATGTTGTTGCGGGTGATCGCCCAGTCGCGGTTCTGCTCGCCATTGGGGATGAAGTTCAGGATGACGCGGTAGGCGTCGATGGCGTGCTGCAGCGCTTGCCTGTCGCCGGTGGCGTTGCCATGCGCGTTGAGCGCTTCCGCCTCCTGGTTCTTGTAGTTCCAGCGCAGCCTGTCGTCCCATTTCTCGACCAGCGAGAAGGCCTTGCCGTAATCGTTGGCGGCCGACAGATAGTCGAAGACAAGCGCCGAAGCGTCGGCGCGCCTGGCATAGACCGCCGCGTCGGCAAGACGCTTCTGCCTGACCAGATCCTCTGCCCGATCGACCACGCCGCTGGCCTGCTCGACCCGGCCCACCGCCTGGTCGAGGAAGTTGCGCGCGGTGACGATGGCGCCCTGGCCGATCGCCTTGTCGGCCGAGGCGACGAGGCGGCTGATCTCGGGGTCGTCCGTGCGCAGCGCGTTGCGCTCGGTGATCAACTTCTTCAGACGCTCGGCCTGGGCGTCGAGCAGCTTTTGCAGGTCGGTGGGGTCCTCCGGCATGTTTTCGGTGCCGAGCGCCTTCAGCACGCCATACAGCGCGTCGAGCGGCACGCCGTCCTGCAGCGAGGCCAGTTCCACCTGTGCCCGCTTAGGGTCCGGCAACTCAGCGATCGTCAGCAGCAATTGCCGCCGCTCGCCGGTGATCAGGCCGTCGTCGCCGGTCGGTTCCTGCGGTGCTACGCCGAAGTAGAGCAGCCGGCGCAGGCTTTCATTGACCCATGGCCGCTGCTTGGCCTTGGTGTCGAGATAGACCTCCTCTGTCACCATGCGCATGACCGAGCCGAACTCGGTGCCCTTCATTGCCGCTAGGTGGCGCAGAAGTGCCGCTGCGTAGGGGCTGTTTTCGCCGACGATGCCATCGAGTGCCGGCCGCCCCGGCTCGGCGGCAAAGCCGATCACCGTTCCCAGATTTTCCGTCGCGGTCGCGTTTGCCAGTGCCCTGGCGCCGCGCACCGGCTCCAGGCCGCCGGCGCCAATCGGCGAGGCCGAGGCCGTCGGCGCCCGGCGCAGCACCGCATCCGCCGGAAACGGGTTGGTGCGGCAGGCATCGAGCAGCATGATCGTTACCGGCACGGTCGTCTTCAGTTCGTCCATGACGGCGGAAATCGGCACCAGGGCCTGATCGGCGTCCTTCAATGAAGAAACGTCAGCGTCGACCGGCACCAGATAGTTTTCGCCGCCGGCCTCGATGCCGTGGCCGGAATAGTAGATCAAGGCGACGTCGGCGTCCTCGGCATCCTCGGCGAAACGCTCGAGGTCGCGCTTCAGCTTTGCCGTGTCGCGGTCGGTGACGCTGCGCGCGTCGAAGCCGAGATCGGTCAGCATCTTGGCGACGTCGCGGGCGTCGTTGGCGGGGTTGGGAAGAGCCGCTATGTGCTGGTATTTCGACTGGCCGACAATCAGCGCCACGCCCTTGAGGCTCGCCGGCTCCGCGGCATGAGCCGAGGTCGCCACGAGGCAAAGCATGGCGCCGACGAAAGCCGTCAGCCACGCCTGCTTGAAGAAGTGCTGATTTCCGACAAGGCCCATTCGCCGCGTGTCCCCCGACAACCCTGTATAGCGCTGGCATCCAACCATGAGCAAATTCGGGCAAGATCCGAGCGGCCGGATTGTTGGCCGGTACATTCGCGAGGGAAGGGCGATTGCGCCGCCGCCGAGCCTCGCCTATCACGGGAAAAATGTCTCCGCTTACCGAAACCGTCCTCTTCGTTTTCAGTCTTGTCGGGCTCGGCTATCTTGCCGGGTTGACCAGCTATTTGAAGCCGGCGAGCGGCGAGGGCGTATCCGAATTCGCCATCAACGTGGCAATGCCGCTTTTGCTGTTCCAGACCATGGTAAAGGCTGATTTCCACGGCGTGGCGCCGTGGTCGCTATGGGGCGCTTATTTCGCGGCGGTCGCGCTTACCTGGGCTGCCGGCCATCTGGTCATAACGCGCATCTTCGGGCGGGACGCGCGCGCCGGCGTCGTCGGCGGCGTGTCGTCGTCCTACTCCAACGTTGTCCTGCTCGGCGCGCCCTTCATCATCGGCGTGTTCGGGCCGGCCGGGTTCGAAGTGCTGTCACTGCTCGTCTCCATTCACCTGCCGGTGATGATGATGGCCTCGATCATCCTGTTCGAGATGTTCGGCCGCGGCGGCAGCGAACCTGTGCATCCGCTCCGCGTCGTCAGGAGCTTTCTCAGGCGGGTATTCATCAATCCGCTGATCATCGGCATACTGGCCGGGCTGGCGTGGCGCTTCACCGGTGCGCCGCTGCCGGTGCTTGCGACGCGGCTGAGCGACGCGCTGGCCGGCACGGCCGCCCCGGTGGCGCTGTTCGCCATGGGGCTCAGCCTGCGCCGTTTCGGCATTTCTGGCAATGTAAGGCCGGCGCTGGCGCTGTCGGCGCTGAAACTGTTCCTAATGCCGGCGCTGGTTCTCGGCCTGGTCTGGCTGATCGGCCTGCCGCCATTGACGGCCAAGGTGGCGGTCATGGTTGCGGCGTTGCCGTCCGGCATCAATTCCTATCTCATCGCCGTGCAGTTCAACACCGGCCAGGCGCTGGCGTCGAACCAGATGACGATCGCCACCGCCTGTGCGGTCGTGACCACTGCGTTTTGGCTGACAGTGGTCGTCCATGTTTTTGGATAAGAACTCGGGTTTTTGGATAAGAACCCGGGTTTTTGGATAAGAACCCGGCTGCATCGCCTCTCGCTTTGGCTGGCCCAAACCCTATATGCCATCTTGTGATTGCTTGCGGGGCTTGCCCTGGGCTAAGAGCAGTGGCTCTAGCGATGCTATCGCGCACGTCCATTCACGAAATCAGCGACCGGCCCGCCAGGTGCCGAACGGAGGCGAGATCATGCTTCAGAAAACCAGCCATTTCATGCGGCAGGCCAATCTCATCAATGGCGAATGGGTGCAGGCCGATTCAGGCCAGACGGTCGACGTCAACAATCCTGCCACCGGTCTCAAGATCGGCACCGTGCCGAAGTCGGGCAAGGCCGAGACCCGCCGCGCCATCGAAGCCGCCGACGCGGCCTTCCAGACATGGCGCAAGACCACCGCGCTCGAACGCTCGAAGCTGTTGCGCAAGCTGCACGACGCGATGATGGACAATCAGGACGTATTGGCCGAATTGCTGACCATCGAGCAGGGCAAGTCGCTGTTCGAGTCGAAGGGCGAGATCGGCTCGGCCGCGTCCTACATATTGTGGTTCGCCGAAGAGGGCCGCCGCACGTATGGCGATGTCGTGCCGTCACCCTGGGCCGACCGCCGCATCCTTGTGACCAAGGAGCCGGTCGGCGTCATTGCCGCCATCACGCCATGGAATTTCCCATCCTCGATGCTGGCCCGCAAGCTCGGCCCAGCACTTGCCGCCGGCTGTACCGCCGTGGTCAAGCCGGCGTCGCAGACGCCTTACTCCGGCCTTGCCTGGGGCGCGCTTGCCGAGGAAGTCGGCTTCCCCAAAGGCGTGATCAATATCCTGACCGGCGCTGCCGGTGAGATCGGCGACGAGATCTGTGCCAACCCGCTGGTCAAGAAGATCACCTTCACCGGCTCGACCGAGGTCGGCAAGATCCTGATCCAGAAGTCGTCGGTGACCGTCAAGAAAGTGTCGATGGAGCTCGGTGGCAATGCGCCGTTCATCGTCTTCGACGACGCCGACATCGAGCGGGCCGTCGCTGGCGCCATCACCGCCAAGTACCGCAATTCCGGCCAGACCTGCGTCTGCACCAACCGCTTCCTGGTGCAGGCCGGCATCTATGACCAGTTCGTCGAAAAGCTGGCTGCTGCGAGCAACGGGCTGAAGGTCGGTTCCGGCCTCGAGGAAGGCGTCCAGCAGGGACCGCTGATCGACGAAAAGGCGGTGGAGAAGGTCGAGGAGCTGATTGCCGACGCTACCGCCAAAGGCGGCAAGGTCGTCGCCGGCGGCAAGCGCCACGCGCTCGGCGGCTCGTTCTTCCAGCCGACGGTGATCGCCAATGCGACGCCGAAGATGCGCTTCATGAAGGAAGAAATCTTCGGCCCGGTGGCGCCGGTATTCAAGTTCGAAACCGAGGAAGAGGCCGTGGCACTCGCCAACGACACCGAGTTCGGGCTGGCCTGCTACTTCTACACCGGCGATCTCGGCCGCGCCTTCCGGGTCATGGAAGGGCTCAAATACGGCATGGTCGGCGTCAATGAAGGGCTCATCACCACCCCTGAAGCGCCGTTCGGCGGCGTCAAGGAATCGGGCCTCGGCAAGGAAGGCGGCCATCAGGGCATCGAGGATTATCTCGACACCAAATATGTCTGCATCGGCGGACTTGGTCTCTAGAAGCCTCATGCGGTAATACCGAAAAAGACCCTGAGCCGCTTCGGAAAAGGCCAGGCTGGCGTCGAGCAACGAACTTGCGAGCATGGCGATGAAAGACGGCGAGGTTTTCGGAACGACGCAGGCGGGCGAGGAAGTCCGCCGTTTCACCATTCGTGGCGGCGGCCTCACCGCCAACATCATCGGCCTGGGTGCGATCATCCAGGATCTGCACCTGGCCGGGCACGAGGCGCCATTGGTGCTCGGCTATGATAGTTTCGAGCACTATGAGACGGATACCGCCTTCTTCGGCACTGTCGTCGGGCGCTATGCCAACCGTATCCGCGACGGCCGCTTCACGCTTGCCGGCAAACGCTACCAGACCAAGCGCAATTTCCTCGAAAAGCACACGCTGCATGGCGGTTCGCAAGGTTTTTCGCGCCGTGCCTGGGCGGTTTCGCTGCATGGCAGGGATTTTGTAACGCTGACCCTACACGACCCCGACGGCATGATGGGCTTTCCCGGCGCGCTCGACGTGACCTGCACCTACCGGCTGAAGATCCCCGGCACGCTCAGCGTCGAACTGACCGCCACCTGCGAGGAGCCGACGCTCTGCAACCTCACGCAGCATTCCTATTTCAACCTGGATGATGGCGGCACCGGCGACATTCTCGACCACCGGCTGATGCTGAATGCCGGCGCCTATCTGCCGGTCGACGCGGATCTGATCCCGACAGGCACGGTCAAGCCGGTCGACGGCACCCCCTTCGATTTTCGCCAGGCGCGGCCGCTGCGCATGGAGACCGAGGGCGAGCAACTCCCCTACGACCAGAATTTCTGCCTCGCCTCGACGCGCGGGCCGCTGAAGCAGGCATCATGGACGCAAGGCGCGAATTCCGGCGTCGAGATGGAGCTCTGGACGACCGAGCCGGGTGTCCAGCTCTATACCGGCCAGTATCTGGCACCGTCCTCGCCTGGACTGGGCGGACGCCAGTACAAGGCGTTTTCAGGCTTCTGCCTGGAGCCGCAAATCTGGCCGGATGCGCCGAACCGGCCGTATTTCCCGCAAGCCACGCTGTGGCCGGGCCAGATCTATCATCACGTGACCGAATACCGGTTCAGGCTGCCTTAGGGCATGACCCCCGGAAACCGGCATGGTTTTGCTGCGCTGACCTCCGGTTCGGAAAGGATCATGCAAAATTCAAAGTGTTATAGCGTCCTTTGAGGCGCGGCGCTCTGGAGTCAAAACGCAATCACTCTGAACGACCGACTTCGAACCCTCTCGGACCTTTGACGCCGAGAGCCCTGACGACGCAAGTTGACCCTTATCCGACATTCGGGCTCTCATGCAGCAAAGTACACAGACCTGAAAAGCTGTCTTTCAGGGGCGGCGGCAATGGCATCAACCTGCGACCTGCTGTAAGCTTGGAAAGCGGGTAACAATCCGCGAAGGATTGGGGGATGGAACGTCATCTCGCAGCCGTCCTGATTGCCGATGTCGTCGGCTATGGCCGCTTGAGCCAGATCGACGACGAGGGTACGCGTGCGCTTTTCCGAACCGACCTGAACGAAGTATTCAAGCCAAGGATCGCTGCGCACCATGGTCGACTGGTGAAAACCATGGGAGATGGGATGTTGGTCGAGTTCCACAGTGTGGTCGACGCCCTACGCTGCGCGGTCGAAATCCAGCAACAGAAGGCGGAGGTGAACGTTTTCACGCAGCCAGAACGGCGGCTTGATTTCCGCATCGGCATCAATCTGGGCGATGTTATCGTTGAGGGTGACGACATCCACGGTGACGCGGTGAACATCGCCGATCGGCTGCAAGGGCTGGCGGAACCTGGAGGAATCGCGATTTCCGCCACCGCCTGCGACCATGTGAGGGGAAAGGTGCCGATCGGCTTTGCCTCACTCGGCGTGCAGAAAATGAAAAGTATCGCCGAACCGGTTCGCGTGTACCGTGTCTTGATCGACCCCGCTACTGCGGGCAAGATCGTCGGTGCCAAACCACGCCTTTCTTCCGGCGACGACAGTAAGCCGCCGGTAATTGCGGTTTTGCCGTTCGAAAACCTGAGCGCCGACGACGGCTGGACGCGGCTGGCAGACGGCCTGTCGGCCGACATGATCGGCGACCTAGCGCGCTATCCCGACCTTGCGGTCATTTCGCGCCAGACCATGCAGTCCTATCGGGGACGGGCGAGCGACACACGCTCGGTTGGACGGGAACTGAACGCCGATTACCTGCTGGAAGGCACCCTCCAGGCGATCGGACAGCGTGTCCGCGTCGCGGTGCAGCTGGTCGACACCCGGACCGGAGCCAACCTTTGGTCGGCGCGGTTCGACGAGTCGACCGATGATTTTTTTCTCATGCAGGACAGCATCACACAGAACGTTATCAACGCCCTGGCAGGCACTTTCGGCAAGCTCGCCAATCTCGGGCGTGAGGTGGCTCGGCGGAAGCCTCCCTCGAGCCTGGGTGCTTACGACTGCTATCTACTCGGGGTGGAACTGCACGACAGATTCACGACCGATGCGAGGGCAGAAGCCATACGCATGCTGTCCCGCGCCGTGGAACTCGACCCCGGCTTCGCGCGGGCCTGGATGACGTTGGGATTGGCACATGCGGTCGATGCCTTCAATGCCTTCACGCCAGATTCAGCCGCTTCGGTCGAGCGCTGGCGAGAATGCGTGGAAAAGGCTCTGGCGCTCGACCCTACCGATCCGATGACGCGCCTTTACATGGGCGCTCTCCGCGCCATTGACGGCGATATCAGCGGGGCCGCAGAGGAATACGACCGGGCGCTGGCCCTGGCACCCAATGACGCCGATGTGCTGTCGATGCTCGCCTCAAGCCGAGCTCTCGTGTGTGGAAATCCGGAAGAAGGCTGTGCTCTCGCCGAACGGGCGCTTCGCCTCAATCCGCAGGCTCCGAGTTGGTACTACGCGCAGCTCGCCCGGGCGCGGTTCGTCGCCGGTCGCTATGCCGACAGTCTGTCGTCGCTGTGCCAAAGTCCGCCGGATATTCCCGTCACTCTGATGTTCCGTGCCCTGTGCCACGCGCTGCTCGAAGAGTCGGCGCAGGCGCAGTCGATCGCCAGGCGGATTGCCGTCGAGTTTCCAAGGTTCACCGTCGAGAACTTCATCCGAACCTATCCCGTCACCAATCCTCTGGCCCTCGCTGCGATTAAGGAAGGGGCTCGTCGCGCAGGCATAGCGTAGAGCCGAAAACGGTGCCTAGCTGAGGAGGGGGACGCGCTTCCTGGATATGCCACTTGGTAAGCCGGGCCTCGCTTCCGGCACAGGCTGAAGGTCTGCTTCGTAGCGCTAACTGGGCGCTGGCGTGACCCCTGCTAAGCTTCCGCTCATGGCGCTCTGTGCTCATTCCCGCCGACTAATTCAAACGGCAAGTTCCGCCCATCTGGGCCATTGGCGGCAGCCAGTCTGATTGAGTTTTGACCCTAATCCTCAAACGCCGCCCTCAACGTTTCGAACGTCGCAAACACGCCCAATGCAGCGCCCTCGGGATTGTTGGTCGGTGGCAGAGCTTCAGCTATCCGGCGCACCAAGGTCGTCTCAGAACCGGCTGGAGCGTTCTTTCGGCTGAGGCGACTTCAAGCCGTGACAGGAGCATTCTGGATCAGCGGGAAGTCGCGCGGCGGTCTCCAGCGCGACCCGCGAGGCTGTCATGGAGAGACTGGGCAACACGTCCTCCTGCAGCAATTTCTGGCGATTGCGATCCATATAGTCGTTGAAGCCCGCCGTCACGAACGCGCAAGGCACGAAACACGCGCCGATCTCGCGCGATAAGGTCGCCTCAGGGGCGATGGAATGGTTGAGTACATCCGCCCCCATGCCACGATATGCCAAGGCTTCGGCAGGCGTTGTCAGCCGGGGCCCATAACAATGGGCAGCCACCAACTGCTGTTCGATGCCATAAACGCGGCATTCGGCTGGCCAATGACGGCGGGCCGTTTCGACCAGAACCGCCGCACATCTTGGACACACGATTTGCTTGCCCGAACAGTCAAAGCTCTGGCGGTCAGGAAGCAGTGAAAACGGGGTCTGCGTCAGTTCGATGATATCGGCAGTCACCACCATGTCGCCCGGCTGGATCGCCTTGTTGACGGCGCCTACGGTCGAGCAGGCGAGAACTTGCCGTACACCCGCCCGCATCAATACCCAGAACGCGCGGCGATGGCAGGAATGGTCGATACGGTCGCGGGGATTGCCGTGCGAATACATGCACAGCGCGCGTTTTGCTCTCCCTTCCGCTGTGATCGACGCATCGAACTCGAGCAGCTTCCAGTTGTCGGTGCGACCGAAAGGTGTTTCAAAACTCATGTCGCGCCGCAAGGTGCGCACACCATCGAATTCGACATCTTCCGGGAAGGCAAGCCCCCAGTTTGCCGACCCGGTGATGATGGCCAACCCTACCTGAGGGATGTCCGTCGAATGATCCGTCAGATCGTCGGCTGCATGGTAATTGGTGGGCATGTTTCCAGTCTCGGTCAGGATTTTTGGCGAAGGGTCACAATCAGGACCACGGCCACGACGATGACGGTCCACAATGTCGAGATCGCCGCAATGGTCGGATCGATCTGATCGCGCAGCGACAGGAACATAAGCTTCGGCATCGTGCTGTTGCGACCGCTTGCGATGAAGATCGAAATCACGGACTCGTCGAGCGAAGTCAGGAACGCCATCAATGTCGCTGACAGCAAGCTGATCCGAAGTTGCGGAACGATGATTCCGCCAATGGACCTGGCCCAGTTTGCACCGAGGCTGCGCGCCGCCTGAACCTGGTTCCAGTCAAAGCGGGCGAGAGCGGGTAGCAACACAATGCAGGCGACCGGAACGGCCAGCACCACATGTCCGACCAGCACACCGAATAGCGTTCCGATCAGATGTTGTGCGGCCAACACAAAGAAGAGACCGATCGCAAGCAGGATACCGGGGGTGATCGAGGGGGTCAGCAGGACGCTCTGGATGGCCGCAGCGGTTTTTCCGCCCAGCCGATTCATTGAAATGCAGGCGAGCAGCGCGAAAGGCACCGCGATCAACGCCGTCAACGTCCCAAGGATCAAACTCGTTCTCAGCGCGGCCATCCACGTTGCCGAGCCGAAGAAGTTCTCGTACCAGCGCAACGAGTAGGCGTGCGGCGGAAACTCGAGGAGATTCGACGCCGAAAAGGAAAGCGGCACCACCACAAGCGTCGGCAGCATCAGAAATGCCATGACAAGAGCGGCAAAGCTCCAGAGCAAAATGCGGGCGAGCCTGTTTTGCGGATAGGCTTCAAGCATGGGAGGCTTCCACGGTGTTCTGGGCCACCAGACGGCGTGCCGCCAGCAACATCACACCGATCAGCGCCATAAGAACGAGGAGCAGAATGCCCAGGACGCTTGCCGACCCCCAGTCCTGAAAGGTCGATAGTGTACGCTCGATCCGGGTAGAGAGCGGATTTACCTTGCCGCCGCCAAGCACCGCCGGCGTGATGAAAAAACCTATGGCGTAGATGAGGACGATGATCGAACCCGAGAAGATGCCGCCCGCCGAAAGCGGCATAATGACTGTGCGGATGACCTGCCTGAGAGTGGCTCCCATGCTCGCAGCCGCGCGAATGAGATTTGGGTCGATATCGCGCATCGCAGCATAAACAGGCAGCAGAAAAAGTGGCAGCATGTAGTGCACCATGCCGATGAGCGTTCCCGTGAAGTTGTAGACCAGCGGCAATGGCTCCGCCGTCAGGCCTGAACCGGTCAAAGCCGCGTTGATCAGGCCGTCGCGCCGCAAGAGCACGAGCCAACCATAGGTACGCACCAGAATAGAGGTCCACAGCGGCAGCATGACGAACGCCATGAGCACGTTGGCCAGCCTTGGTCTGACGCTGGCTAGCGCCAGCGCCAGAGGAGTGCCGAGGAGAATGCAGCCCGCCAGCGTACCCAAGGACAGTTCGAGGGTCGTGACGAGCGCCGACCACGTCAGTCCGCTCGAAAGGACCTTCTGGTAGTTGCCGACGGTGTACTCACCCCCGGTGGTCAGGAAGGATTGCCGGATGATCCAAAGGATGGGCAGTATCGCCGCCAGTCCAACGATGAACAGCGCCGGGAGCGAAAGTGAAAGAAAAAACCGCCGCTCGCGCCGCGCATCCGCCGCGAGCGCCGGGTCCCGGACGACGGTCACGCCATCGCTCCCGGTATCGCGTGAACCTTCGCTGCTGGTGCATATGCGGTCATCCGCTGACCGGCGGCAAGCTCGGCGCAGCCGCCGGCCAGCGCTGCCGGAATGCAGACAAGAACCTCTTGCCCGCCGTCAAGCGCCAGCGTCAAAAGCCAGTTCTCGCCGCGGAACGCTTTGGCGCGCAGTATTCCTTCGAGAGCCACTCCGTCTCCCCCGACGAGCTTCGCATCAAGATGGAAGCTTTCGGCGCGGATCATCAGGGTTTCGCGTGATGCTTCGGCGCCGTCGATTCTGCGCGCCGAGCCCGGGGCCACAATGTTGGCCTCGCCCATGAACTCCGCGACGAAGCGGGTCGATGGACGATCATAAATCCGCTGCGGCGTATCTATCTGCTGGATGCGGCCAGAATTCATCACCGCAATCCGGTCAGACATAATCAGCGCTTCGCGCTGGTCGTGGGTTACATAGATCGTGGTGATCCGTAGATGATCATGCAGACGCCGGATCTCATACTGCATGGTCTCGCGCAGGTTCTTGTCGAGCGCCGACAGCGGCTCGTCCATCAACATCACGCGCGGTTCGAAGACGATAGCCCGCGCCAATGCCACCCGTTGACGTTGGCCGCCGGATAATGCGGCAATATTGCGCTCCGCCAGACCATCCAGCTTCACGCGGGCCAAGGTATCAAGCGCCCGCTGACGCGCCTCCGCTCTCGGTACCTTGCGCAGCACCAGCGGATACGCGACGTTCGCCAGGACATTCATGTGGGGAAACAAGGCGTAATTCTGGAATACTATGCCGATGTCTCGTTTATTGGGCGGCAGGCGGGTGATGTCTCGATCGCCCAAGAAAAGTTTACCGGAATCCGGCCGGACAAAACCGGCCAGAGCCATGAGTAACGTGGTCTTGCCCGATCCCGATGGTCCTAACAGCGTGAGGAATTCGCCAGCCTGAATGTCGAGCGAAACATCATCCAGTGCGACGTAGGACCCATAAGCCTTGTGCACGCTTTCGATGGTGATCGCGAGCGACTTCATCATGTGCTCCAGCCTTGAAGCGCATCGCGTTCGACCGGCTTCACGCGACGCGCTTTAGGTTCTTGTTTTCATGCATGTCGTTGTCGCGCTGCACATTTTTGCGCGACATGCGTCAGAGCTGAGAGTCAGCGAGCCATCATTTCATCGAAGGCTCTTTGGGCAGCCTCGCCATTCTTGACCCACCATTCTGAATTGGAAAACACCGAAGTGCCAGCATTTTCAGGCGCGGTCGCAAGGGTCTTCAGACGGTCCTCGGGAATAAGGCCACCCTCATATGCCGCAGGATTGACTGGGCCGTAGGCAATGAAATCGGTCAGCTTGGCAACCCGCGCGGGCCGCGTCATCGCTGCGATGAGCTTCATCGCGGCTTCCTTGTTCGGCGCTCCCTTCGGCACCCCAAGACAGTCCGTGCCGATGACCGAACCCTTGAACGTGTAGTCAGCCGCGCCGCCATCTGCTTTCACGGTTTGGGCGCGTCCGTTCCAGGTAATGACCAAATCCGCCTCGCCGTCTTTCAGCAACTGCGCCGACTGGGCGCCCGAGGTCCACCACACGGCGACATCTGGTTTGATCGCTTCAAGCCGCTTGATGGCGCGCTCTAGCCCTTCCGGGGTGCTGAGCACGGAATAGACGTCCGCCGGTGCCACGCCATCGGAGAGAAGCGCGATCTCGATCGAGTCTTGCGCATTGGCGCGCAACGCGCGACGGCCAGAAAATTTGGCAACATCCCAGAATTCCGCCCACGTCTTCGGCGGGTTCTCGCCATAGGTCTTGGTGTTCCACGACATGACGGTGCCATAGGAGTCAAACGGATAGCAGTAGTCGGACTTCGCACCCTCCGGCACGGATTTCGGATCGATGATCTTGTAGTCGAGTGGCTCCAGCAGCGATTGTGCGGCCGCCTGGGCACCTTCCGGTGAGCCCAGGTGAATGACGTCGGTCGTGACCGCACCCGAGGTGACCTGCATCTTCAAGGCGGCCAGGCCGTCGCTTAGGGTCTCCTCGCGGACATCATAGCCAAGCTCTTTTGCAGCAGGGGCCCACATGGCCTCCTTCATGGCGTTGCCATAGTCGCCACCCGCGGTCGTGATTGTGACCGTCTGCGCATGCACGGGCAGGGCAGCCGAGATTGCGAATGCTGTTAAGGAAATGCGTAGCCAGGACATAGGTTCTCCTCCCCAACTTTTATGGAATATCGCTTGAAAGAGCCATTATTTTGTAATCGTAACGTTACGATTACATCTGAATGCGCCGGAGTCAAGCTGCTTCCTGCGGGAGTTTGGATTGACCGGGATGTCGAATTCGGTAACGTTATGGCGGTCAGCAAATCAGCCGGCGCTTTCGCAAATGAAGTCGGGCGAACAATGGCCAATCTAAAGCAGATCGCCGCTGAACTTTCCCTGTCGGTGACCACGGTATCCCGCGCTCTGAAGGATGGGCCGGAGGTGCAGCCCTCGACCATAGCCCGCGTCAAGGAGGCGGCCAAGCGGGTCGGCTATCTACCAAATCATCATGGTCGCGCGCTCAAAACCGGTCGAACGCAGACGCTGACGGCAGTACTCCCGATGGAAACACGAGACCATCTGTCCGATCTATTAAAGCTTCCTTTAATCGAAGGCATGACGCTGGCGGCGCGGCAAGCCGGTTATAGTCTGTCCATCTATTCCACCACTCCCGACGACGATCCCGTTGAGAGTGTGCAGCGGCAGCTTCAGGCGCACAGCGCAGACGGCCTGGTCATCACGCGCCTGGTGTCGGCTGATCCGCGCGTCAAGCTGCTGCTGGATAAACGCATGCCGTTCGTCGCGTTTGGAAGAACCGACCTGGATATCGCGTATCCTTACGTCGATGTCGACAATGAACAGATTGCCTATGAGGCGACCCGGCGGCTCATGGATAAGGGCTGTCGACGTATTGCGCTGCAACTTCTCGTTCCGGAGGACCAGGCGAGTGCCACGCGTCTTTCCGGGTATGGAAGGGCAATGGCCGAGGCTGGCATTCCGATCGACCCATCGTTGATCGGTCATGGCATGTTCACCATGGAATCGAGCGCAGGCTGGTTCGATCGCTTGCTGGCGTCATCAGATCCGCCAACGGGCTTGGCGTGCGCCAACGAACTGGGCCTTCTGGGAGCGTTGCACGCTCTCGGCAAGCGGGGTCTCACACCAGGCCGCGACGTCCACATCGTCACCCGTGACAGCACGCGGCTGGCACGCTTCCTGCCGGCAAAGATCGGAGTTCATTCCGTGGATATGGCGGGTGTTGGACGCAAACTTATCGAAGTCCTGGAGAGCCGGATCATCAATCCGCTTGGGCCGGTGGAGACAGTCTTGGTGCAAGGCAGATTCGAGCCGGCCGAATAATCCGGGCTGCCCTCAGGAGGCCGCCTCGTCTTGAACCGGCCGGATCAGCGCCTTTGCGGCAGCTGCTCCCGCCGCTAGGATACGATCCGATAATTCCGTTCCTTCCACTGCGCGCGCGAGTTGAAGCGCGCCGATGAGCGTTGCAAACATGCCCAACGCAGCGCCCTCGGGATCGTTCGTCTGCGGCAGAGCTTCAGCTATCTGGCGCACCAGGGATTGAGCGCGCTTGGCATAGAGGGCTCGCGTTTCAGGCGGCTGCCGCGCGATTTCCGGCAACAACGCGGCCGAAGCGCAACCCTTTCCAGGATTGTCCCGGTGCTCGGCCGATAGATACGTCTCTATGGCCATTTCCGGACCGCCGGCGGCCAATGCTTCCTGCACTTCATGCGACTGCGCGTCCAAGGCCGCCGCCACGCTTTCACGGACGAGCTCCGCCTTCGACTGGAAGTGCGGATAGAAGGCGCCGTTCGTCAGCCCGGCGTCGCTCATGATGGTTGCCAGCCCGGACGCCGCGATGCCGTCAGATCGAAAACGTTCGGCGGCGACCTCCATGATCCGGCTGCGTGACGCGTCTTTTCGGCCCTTTTCGTAGCGCATGGTCTTTCTTTCCTGTCCTGCTATTGCATTATGCTCATAATCTGATATTATGATCATAATTCAATTCGCGGAAATAAGCTAGACCTCTCGAACCTGGAACATCAAAATGAATGGGAATTCTGAAAAGACCGCAATCGTGACCGGAGCCTCCTCGGGCATCGGCCGTGCCAGCGCCGAGGCCTTGGCGCGGGCGGGTTTCATTGTCTTCGGGACAAGTCGCCGCAAGACCAGTAATGGTCCGGGCGGAGTGACCATGCTGGCATGCGACGTGACCGATGATGCGGCCGTCAATGCGCTCGTTGCCAACGTGCTCGCGCAGACCGGCCGGATCGATCTCCTGGTCAACAATGCCGGTGTCGGTCTGCTAGGAGGCGCCGAGGAATCCTCGGTCGCACAGGTACAAGCCCTGTTCGACGTCAATCTGTTCGGCGTCATGCGGATGACCAATGCGGTGTTGCCGTCGATGCGGCGGCGCGGCGAAGGGCGCATCATCAATATCGGCTCCATTCTGGGACTGGTACCCGCGCCATACTCAGCTCATTACTCGGCGGTCAAGCACGCGCTCGAAGGCTATTCGGAATCGCTCGACCACGAGGTGCGCGCCTTCAACGTCCGCGTTTCCGTCATCGAGCCGGCATTCGTCCGCACCGTCTTCGACCAGAACGGCATCGAGCCGGATTCGCTGTTGAAGGAATACGATCGGGCTCGAGCCGGGCTCAAGGCGCTGCTGGGCGATGTGATGCCCAAAGCCGATCGGCCGGAAGTGGTGGCGGATGTGGTTGTCAAGGCAGCGACCGATGCCCGCCCGCGACGGCGCTATACCGCTGGCAACGCAGCGCGCCAGGTCAGCCTGCTGCGCCGCTTTGCCCCCGCGGGGATTTTCGACAAGAGCCTGCGCAAGCAGTTCCGACTGCCGGTCTGAACAACGGCGAGCCAGAGGATTTCACGCACATGCGACTAGCAACCACAACACATTTGGCCAGGCCCTACGAAACGGAGACGCCAAGCATGACACATAGATCCAATCGGTCGCCGCGTTCACCGGCATTGTTCCAGGACGCGCCAACGCTCTCGATCGATGTCGGGGGCATAGCTTTTGCGTACAGGGAACTCGGGCCCAGGACGGGCGTGCCAGTGATCCTGCTCAACCATCTGGCTGCTCAGCTGGACAATTTTGATCCGCGCATCGTCGATGGCCTCGCTGCGACCCGGCGGGTAATTGCCTTCGACAATCGCGGAATCGGTGCTTCGGGTGGCAAAACTCCGTCGACCATTTCCGGCATGGCGCGGGATGCGGTCGCCTTTGTCCGGGCGCTGGGGTTCGAAGAAGTCGATCTCTTCGGCTTTTCACTCGGCGGCTTCGTGGCGCAAGAGATTGTGCTGACCGAGCCCAAGCTTGTGCGCAAACTCATCCTGGCTGGCACGGGGCCGGCCGGTGGGCAAGGCATCGACAAGGTGACGCCGCTGACGATCGTGGACATGATCAAGGGCGCGCTGACTTTTCGGGATCCGAAGTACTATCTCTTCTTCACAAGAACGCCGAATGGGCGCCGCGCCGCAAACGCATTTCTGCAACGGCTGAAAGAGCGCCGGAATAACCGGGACAAGGCGATATCGCTGAGCGCGTTCGGCGCGCAACTCAAGGCGATCAAGGCCTACGGACTCCAGGCGCCACAAGACCTGAGCACCATCCGCATTCCCACTTTGGTTGCGAATGGCGACCAGGACAGGATGGTGCCGAGCAGCAATACCTACGATCTCGCCGGGCGTATCCCGGGGGCGCATCTGGTCATCTATCCGGATGCCGGGCATGGCGGGGTATTTCAGAACCACGCCGGTTTTGTCCCGAAGGCGCTGTCCTTCCTCGAGGCTGAGGCCTTGCCGCAGGGCGGCCATGCAGCTGAAAACGTTCGGCTTGTTTCGTCCCGAACAGCAACAGACATTCTTGGAAAGTAACTGCCATGAAGGCATTCGTTGTCGATAAGTATAATAAAAAGGGCGCCCTGCGGCTGGCCGAAATGCCGGAGCCGGAGCTCCAGGACAGCGATGTCTTGGTCGAGGTCCATGCCGCAGGGGTGAACCTGCTCGATTCCAAGGTCAAAACCGGAGAATTCAAGCTCATCCTGCCCTACCGCCGGCCCTTCATCCTGGGCCACGACGTGGCTGGGAAGGTTATCCGCGTAGGATCGCAAGTCAGCAAGTTCAAGGCCGGCGACGAGGTCTATGCGCGGCCGCGCGACGGCCGGATTGGGACATTCGCCGAATTCATTGCCGTGAATGAGGCCGACGTAGCCTTGAAGCCCGAGAATCTCAGTATGGAAGAGGCGGCGTCGATTCCCCTGGTCGGTCTCACCGCCTGGCAGACGCTCATCGAACGGGCAAACCTGAAGAAGGGACAGAAGGTCTTCATTCAGGCTGGTTCCGGCGGCGTCGGGACATTTGCTATTCAGTTGGCCAAGCACCTCGGCGCGACCGTTGCGACAACCGCGAGCGCGGCAAGTGCCGATCTGGTCAAAAGTCTCGGCGCCGATGTCGTCGTCGACTACAGGAAAGACGACTTCGAGAAAGTTCTGTCGGGCTACGATGTCGTTTTGAACAGCCAGGACGCCAAGACACTGGAAAAATCCCTGAGGGTGCTGAAACCGGGTGGCAAGCTCATCTCCATCTCCGGTCCACCGGATGCCGAATTTGCCAGGGAAAAGGGACTGAACTTGATGCTGAGGCTGGTGCTGCGCTTCCTGAGTCGCGGAATTCGGGCCAAAGCCAAGCGCCGCGGCGTGCAGTTTTCGTTCCTGTTCATGTGGGCGCAGGGCGATCAGCTGAGCAAAATCACCGCTCTCATCGAAGCCGGCGCGATCCGCCCGGTTGTGGATCGGGTCTTTCCATTCGAAGCGACCAATGACGCCCTGGCCTATGTCGAAACAGGACGCGCCAAGGGCAAGGTCGTCATCAAGGTCAGATAGCGGGTGCCTCGAACGCACCCTTGAGCGTCTCGAACGGCGCCAGGGCGCCGCGCACCTGCACGACGGCGGCGGCGACGCGATGAGCGCGCAGCACGGCTTCTGCCGGGGCATGGCCGGCAAGGCGGGCGGCGAGGTAGGCGCCGTTGAAGGAGTCGCCGGCGCCGGTGGTGTCGACCGGGGTGGCGACGTGCACCGCCGGAACCGATTGCAAGGTTCCGTTTTGCGCGATCAGCGCCGGTTCCTCACCGTTCTTGACGACGACTTCGCCGGCCAGCTTTCGCAGCCGTTCGGCTGTTTTCTGCGGTGTCGTATCACCAAACAGCATCTGCTCGTCGGGAAAGGTCGGGAGCGCGATGTCGGCGACGGCAAGTGCCTCGAGGATCGCGGCCTGCGCGTCCTCGCGCCGGTGCCACAGCCGCGGCCGGTAATTGGGATCGAAGGCAATCAGCGAGCCGGCCGCGCGCGCCGTGGCCACGGCCGTCAGCAGTACCTTGCGTGGAGCCTCGTCGAGAATTGCCAAAGTTATACCGGAAAAATAGACAAGCGCCTGGTTTTCAAGGCTTTTCTGCAAAGCGGCTGGGTCCGAAGCCAACTGCCTTGCGGCCGCATCGGCCCGCCAATAGGTGAAAGAACGTTCGGCGCCGGTCAGCGTGATCGCATAGAGGCCGGGGCGGGCGCCCGCTATCACCGGGCTGGCGCCGATGCCGATGCCGCTCTCGGCCAGGAACTTGATCTGGTCGCGCGAGAACGGGTCGTCGCCGAAGGCCGACACATAGGTCGCCGGCCGCTCGCCGCTCAAGGCATGCAGCGCCCATAACGTGTTGAACGTGTCGCCGGCAAAGCCCATGCGCCAGTTCGGCCCGGCCTGGCCCGAAAGCTCGAGCATGCACTCGCCGATCGAGGCGATGCCGTTTCCTGCCATGAAGCACTCCTCCATCCTGCAATTGCGGTGCTGTAGCTTTTTGCAGCCGGCAGCGCCATGCTTGGCGACGGCGGATTCTTGCACTGGGCTCGATTTCCCACAGGGGCGTGGGACGCGATCTGCCCAGCGAAACGTTATCCGCAGAACAGGAATGGGTTTGGCATCGTTATGGCGTTATCTTCTTGGAGGCCTCGGCCTGGCTGCCTTGCTCGCCGGAGTGCTGGCAATCGTCTATCTGACGGCGCCGCATGCACCCCAACCAAGTTCGGACGTCGGCCGTTCCAAGACGACGGCGAACAAGCTGTTCGTGGCGACTTTCGAGCCCGAGAAAGGCGTCATCCGGCAGGGCGAACTGGAATCCTGGCTGCTCACGCTCAAAACCGTCGAGGGTGCGCCGGTGGAAGGTGCTGCGATAACGATTTCCGGCGGCATGCCGCAGCACAAGCACGGTCTGCCGACGAGCCCGCAGGCGACCGATTACCTCGGCGCGGGGCGCTATCGCATCGACGGCGTCAAATTCACGATGAGCGGGTGGTGGCAATTGCATTTTGCCATTTCCGCTGCGGCCGGTTCGGACACTGTCGTCTTCAATGTGGTGCTGTGAGCCACTGATGAGCCAGTTTCCCAGTCTTCTCGCGTTGGTGGTGGTGGCCCTGCTTGCCGGCTGCGGCAGACCGGAGTTTTCCGATGCCGAAAAGCAGACCATCGCCTCGCTGGCACTATCCAAGCTGCCGCCGCTGAAGCCCGACACCACCAATCGCTTCGCCGATGTGCCGGCCGCCGCGGCACTCGGCTCGACGCTGTTCTTCGACACCGGGATGAGCGGCGACGGCACGGTATCGTGCTCGACCTGCCACAAGATCGACCGCCAATTCCAGGACGACTTGCCGCAAGCGGTCGCCGTCGGCCGCACCAACCGTCGTACCATGCCGTTGGCCGGCGTCGCGCATGATTCCTGGTTCTTCTGGGACGGGCGGCGCGACAGCCTGTGGGCGCAAGCGCTGACACCGCTCGAAAATCCGCTGGAGCAGGCCGGCAACCGCGCCGCCTTCGCGCATTACATCAAGGCCCGCTTCGGCGAGCGCTACGAGCGCATCTTCGGGCCGCTGCCGGACCTTTCGGGCGTGCCGGCCAATGCCGGCCCGCTCGGCACCGATGCCGAGAAGGCGGCCTGGAACGCCATGCCCGCCAGTCAAGCCGAGGAGGTCAACCGCGTCTTTGCCAACATCGGCAAGGCGATCGCCGCCTTCGAGCGCTCGATCGCGCCGCCGCAGACACGCTTCGACCGCTTCGCCATCGACCTGGCTGCGGGCGCCGAGCCGAAAGGCGACGCCGCCTTTTCGCCGGAGGAAATCCTCGGCCTGAAATTGTTCATCGGCAAGGCCAATTGCGTGACCTGCCACAACGGCCCGCGTTTTACCGACGGCAGCTTCCACAACACCGGCGTGCCGCCGGTCGCGGGCCTGCCACCGGATCGCGGCCGCGTCGAGGCGGTGGCGCAGGTCGAGGCCGATCCGTTCAACTGTTTCGGCGCCTTTCGCGACGGCGATGCCAGCGCCTGCCGCGAGTTGCGCTTCATGGTCAAGACCGGGCCGGAACTCGTCCGCGCCTACAAGACGCCGTCGCTGCGGGGTGCCGCCACCCGGCCGCCCTACATGCACGCCGGGCAGTTTTCCTCCCTCGACGAGGTGGTGGCGCATTATTCGAAGGCACCGGCAAGCGTCGAGGGCACATCCGAGATCCACCCGCTGCAGCTTTCGGACCGCGAACGCGCGGCGCTGGTGGCGTTTTTGAAGACACTGGCGGAGTGAGGGCGGGACAACAACAGCGCTCTCCTACCGATCCTTCACCGTCTCCATCGCGACAAACGTCGAGGTCTGGGCAACGTGCGGCAGGGCGGAGATGCGCTCGCCAAGCACACGGCGGTAGGCGGCGATGTCGGTAGTGCGGACCTTCAGCAGATAGTCGAAGCTCGATGCCATCATGTGGCACTGCTCGATCTCCGGCACCGCCTGCACGGCGCGGTTGAAGGCGTCGAGCGCGGCCGAGCGGGTGTCGGACAGTTTCACCTGGACGAAGGCGACATGGCCTTCGCCCATGCGCTCACGGTCGATGATTGCCTGGTAGCCCCTGATGAAGCCGTCCTTCTCCAGCCGTTTGACTCGTGCCTGCACCGGCGTCTTCGACAGACCGACTTTCGCCGCCAGTTCCGACATGGAAAGCCGGCCATTGCTGCCCAGAGCCGACAGGATGTTCCTGTCGATGCGGTCCAATTGGTCTTCCGTCACTGAATTCCTGGTCGAATTGGAGGTGATCAGTCCTAATGATAGATCGATCGATCTGTTCTGTCGACTTCTTTGGACCGACTGCAATCCCTACTTATGTTAGCTTGCGCCGTTCGGTCCGGTGACCGTCGGCCCGCTCCCTTATGCTCGCTCTACAGGACCGCCATGCCAGCGCTCGACACCATCCGCCAGCAGATCCGTGCCAATTATTTGCCCGACGAAGACCAGGCGGTGAAGCGGCTGGCCGAGGCGGCCGGGCTGTCCGCGCAAGACCGCAAGGCGATTTCGGCGCGTGCCGCCGATCTAGTGCGGGCGGTGCGCGGCTCGTCCGATCCGCGGCTGATGGAGGTCTTCCTGTCCGCCTATGGCCTGTCGACCAAGGAGGGCGTGGCGCTGATGTGCCTGGCCGAGGCGCTGCTGCGGGTGCCAGACACCGAGACGATGGACGACCTTATCGCCGACAAGATCGCGCCGCACGACTGGTCGGCGCATGCGGGCGGCTCGAGCTCGATCTTCATCAATGCGTCGACCTGGGCGCTGATGCTGACCGGCCGCGTGCTCGACGAGGGCGAGGGCGGCATCGAAGGCACGCTGCGCGCCATGGTGCGCCGGCTTGGCGAGCCGGTCATCCGCAAGGCCGTCGCCGCCGCCATGCGCGAAATGGGCGAGCAGTTCGTGCTCGGCCGCACCATTGCCGAGGCGGTCAGGCGCGGCCGACCGATGACGCAGAAGGGCTATCTCTATTCTTTCGACATGCTGGGCGAGGCGGCCCGCACCGAGGCCGACGCGCTGCGCTACCTCAAGGCATATGCCGATGCCATCTCTTCGCTCGATGCCGGCGCCAACGGCCCCGACATCCGCCAGAACCACGGCATCTCGGTAAAACTGTCTGCGCTGCATCCGCGTTATGAAGTGACGCAGAAGGAAAAGATGCTGCCCGTCATGGCCGAGCGGCTGTTGTCGCTGGCGCTGGCGGCGCGCCATTCACGCATGGGCCTCAACATCGACGCCGAGGAAGCCGACCGCCTCGATTTGTCGCTCGACGTCATCGAGCGGGTGCTGGCCGAACCGGAGCTTGCCGGCTGGAACGGTTTTGGCGTCGTCGTGCAGGCCTATGGCCCGCGCGCGGCCTTCGTCATCGACTGGCTCTACGAGCTGGCGAGGAAATACGACCGCAGCATCATGGTGCGGCTGGTCAAGGGTGCCTATTGGGACACCGAGATCAAGCGGGCGCAGACGCTCGGGCTCGACGGCTATCCGGTTTTTACCCGCAAGGCCAACACCGACGTCTCCTACCTGGCCTGCGCCAAGAAGCTGTTGGCGATGACCGACCGCATCTACCCGCAATTTGCCACCCACAACGCCCACACCGTCGCCGCGATTCTGTCGATGACGGAGCGCGATACGTTCGAATTCCAGCGGCTGCATGGCATGGGCGAGGCGCTGCATGAGACGGTGCGGCGGGCCGAAGGCACTCGCTGCCGCATCTATGCGCCGGTCGGTGCTCATTCCGACCTGCTCGCCTATCTGGTCCGCCGGCTGCTCGAAAACGGCGCCAATTCCTCCTTTGTCCACCAGCTCACCGACGAGGAAGTCGAGCCCGAGGACATTGCCCGCGACCCGCTCGAAACGGTGGAGAAACAAGGTCCCGCCGCCAATCCAGCGATCGTGCCGCCGTCGGCAATCTTCGGTCCAGGCCGGCGCAATTCCAAGGGCTTCGATATCACCGACACGCTGACGCTGGCTGCGATCGACAAGGCGAGGGCCGAGTTCGCCGGGCCGGAGCGCTGGCACGCCAAGCCGGTCAGCCGCGCGGCCGGCTACGGCAAGCAGCGTCCGGTCGTCAATCCGGCAAAACCTTCGGAAGTGGTCGGCACGGTCAGCGAGGCCGGCGCCAAGCAGGTCGAGACCGCCGTGCGCATCGCCGTCGAGGCACAACCGGCATGGGCAAGACGGCCGGTCGCCGAGCGCGCTGCCATCCTCAACCGGGCGGCCGATCTCTACGAAGCAAACGCCGTCGAGTTCTTTGCACTCTCCGCCCGCGAGGCCGGCAAATCGCTCGCCGACGGCGTCGCCGAAGTGCGCGAGGCGGTCGATTTCCTGCGCTACTATGCGGCTGAGGCCGCCAATGCCGAGGCGGGCACCGAGGCGCGCGGCGCCATCGCCTGCATCTCGCCGTGGAATTTTCCGCTCGCCATCTTCACCGGGCAGATCGCGGCGGCACTCGTCACCGGTAATTCGGTGATCGCCAAGCCGGCCGAACAGACGCCGCTGATCGCCTTCCGCGCTGTCCAGTTGCTGCGCGAGGCCGGCGTGCCGGAGGATGTCATCCAGCTTCTGCCCGGCGACGGCCCCTCGGTCGGCGGCCCGCTGACCGCTGACCCGCGCATTGCCGGCGTCTGCTTCACCGGCTCGACCGAGGTCGCCAAGCTGATCGAAAAGCAGCTCGCCGACACCGCCGCGCCCGACGCCATGCTGATCGCCGAGACCGGCGGCCTGAACGCCATGATTGTCGATTCCACTGCGCTGCCCGAACAGGCGGTGCGCGACATCCTGGCCTCCGCCTTCCAGAGTGCCGGCCAGCGCTGCTCGGCATTGCGCATTCTCTACGTGCAGAAGGACGTCGAGAAGAAGATGCTTGAGATGCTGAAAGGCGCGATGGAAGCGCTCAGCCTCGGCGACCCGTGGCGGATATCGACCGATGTCGGTCCGGTCATCGATGACGAGGCGCAAGCGTCGATCCGTGACTATTGCACCAAAATGGGCCTGCAGGGCCGGCTGATCGCCAAGCTCGAAGCGCCGAAGGACGGCCGCTTCGTTGCGCCGCACGTCTTTCGGGTCAAGGGCATCGAGGAGTTGGAGCGCGAGGTGTTCGGGCCGGTGCTGCATGTCGCCACCTTCGATGCCGACGAGATTGATGCGGTGATCGCGGCGATCAACCGCAAGGGCTATGGCCTGACCTTCGGCCTGCACACCCGCATCGAAGGCCGCGCCCAGCATTTCGTCGATGGCATCCATGCCGGCAACATCTACGTCAACCGTAACCAGATCGGCGCCGTCGTCGGCGCGCAGCCGTTCGGCGGCGAGAGCCTTTCCGGCACCGGGCCGAAGGCCGGCGGCCCACATTATCTTCGACGCTTCCGCAAGGGACCGGAGGCCGGCACCCATCTTGCCGAAGGCCGCAAGGTGACTGCGACCGAGCTCGCCGACAATCTGCCGGACCCGGCGCTTGGCGGCTGGTCGACGCGTCCGGATCGTGTCGCCATCCTGAGGAAACATCTGCGCGGCAAGGGTGCCGCCGCCATCGGCACCGCCGCCGCCATCGATTTCGGCCAGGTCGACCTGCCCGGGCCGACCGGCGAGGCCAACACGCTGTCGCTGTCGCCGCGCGGGCGCGTGCTGTGCCTCGGTCCCGACGCGGATACGCTGCTTGCGCAGACGATCCAGGCGCTGGCCGCCGGCAATGCCGTGCTCGCCGTCGCACCCGGCGCGCCGGCAGCGCTGTCGGCGCTGACCGGCAAGGGCCTGCCGCTGGCGGCCATCGACGGCCGGCCGGACCCGGTCGAAGCGCGCTCGCTGCGGGTCGATGTCGTGGCCTTTTCCGGCACGCCCGAGGCCGCGCGCATCGTGCGCAAGGTCATCGCCGAGCGCGCCGGCCCGATCGTGCCGCTGATCAGCGAAGTCTATTATCCGGCCGCCTACGCCCACGAGCGCGCCGTCTGCGTCGACACCACGGCGGCGGGCGGCAATGCCAGCCTGCTGGCCGCTGCGTAGGTTTCGCCAGGGTTCGCGCATCGCGGGGCAGGGGTGGCGCCGACTTTGGTATCCGCATGAGGACGATCGTTACCTGATACCGAGCGGCACTTCGAACTGCCAAGCCGAGCGACCGGCTCCTTCCGGAATAGGAGGAAACGGAGAAGCCCGGCGGACTGCGTCGAGTGCGGCTTTGTCCAGCGCGGCAACACCCGAACTGCCCGTCAGCCTGGCTGACCGGACGCTGCCGTTCGAGCCGACGGTAAAGGCAACGGTTGCTGTGCCGGTGGCGCGCGTGCGTGTCGAATTGAAGGCCCGCACCAGTTTTGACCTGATCTTGCCGGGATAGTTCGTGACGGCTGCATTGCCGATGCCTGATTTGCCGCCTCTGCTGGCGGTCAGGATCTTGCCGTCCTTCCTGCCGTCGGCCATGCCGCGCGCGACATCCGTTTCGTCACGGCCGCCGGAGCCGGCTTCTTTCTTCTTGGTGTCGGCTTTTGCCGCAGCCTTGCCCGCCTTCCTGCGCAGGGGCGGCTTTTCGGTTTCAGTCGGTTCGGCTTTTTTGACCGGCTTGTTCTTTGCGGTTGCCTTCTTCGGCTGCTTGGGCTCCGGCCTGTCCGGCTTCGGTTCTTCCGCCGCGCCGACTGTCTCGGTCGTCTGAACCGTTTCGGCCGGCGCCGGGTCGGCTGGTGCCGGCGCACTCGTCTCGGCAGGTTCGGCCGTTTCGACCGCGCTGACTGGCGGCGGCACGGCATTGTCGTCGGCAGGCACCAGCCTGTCGGTTGCAAGAACGTCGGGCGATGGGTCCTGGCGCGCCGGCTGCGCAGGTGCTGGCTCGGTGCGATCGGCAGGCACAGCGATTTCCGTGGCGGCCTCGTTGACCGGCTCAACCACTTCTTTGTCCGATGTCTCCGCCGCATCGGTGACCGGCTGGAGCGTCTCCTCTGCCGCGGCCGCCTGCGCCTCGAGCGTTTCGACCGGCTTGGCGTCCAGCATGGTCACCATCGTCACGTTGGCCACTTCCGGATCGTCTCCGACATCGCCGGCCGCCTGCTGCGGGTCGGCGCCGAGCAGCATTTCGCCTTGCTGGTCGGCACCTTCGATGCTTGGCCGATCGTCCGGCAGCGTGAGAAAGGCCAGCGCCACGGCTACGTGGAATGCGCAAGAGCAGGCGATCGCCACCGTCCAGTTGCGGCGCCGCCGCGTCTGTCGTGCCTGCCGCAATGGCTCCGCAGGCACCGTCGGCAAGTCGCCGTCGGCATCGGCGATGTAACTGTCTTCCGGCCTGTCGCGCAGCGAAACACGCAGCGCCTCGCGCGGGATGGCGAAGTCCGGATCGTCCGGCTCCGGCGGCAGGAAACCGGCTAGTGGCCACGCCACGGCGTTTCGCGCGAATGCGGGTTCCGGTCCCAAAATTCAGACCCCGAAGGCGATGCCGGTCCTGGTCTGCGTCTTCAGCCCGCGCATGCAGGCATTCGGCTCGGCGCCGGCGCATTCCGTGGCGCTGTTGATCAACACGCGGCTGACCTTGCCGCAATCCGTGCCGGCAAGATCGAAACGCGTCACCTTGGTCTTGCCTGCCGGCAGCTCCTTGAAGTCGAGCACGGTCAGCCGGTCGACGACGCCGGCCTCGTTGAACAATGCGATCTCGAATGCCGCCTTGGAAAGGTCGGCGCCGAGATTGTTGGTGACCACGAAGGTCAGGCGGCAGCCCTTGTCGGAAGGCTGCGCGCCGTTGAGCTCGAGGATCAGCGCCGGTGCTTGCTGTTGTGTCCACGCCGGAGCCGCAACAAGCGACATTGCCAGCACCGCGGCGAACAGACGAAGGGATGCTGTGATGCCTGTCATTGTTGTCAGCCTCCAAACCTCATCGTCGCCGCCAGCTTCAGGGTGACGCCTGGCTCGTAGACAACACTGGTGGTTGATGCGTTCAGCGGGTTGGCGTATTTGACGTCGAACAGATTGTCGGCGCGGAAATCGACCTTGAAATTGTCGGTTGCCTGGTAGCTGGCGAAGGCATTAACCAGCGTGTAGTCCTTGGCGACGGCGTTGCCCTGCGGCTTGCCGTTGTATTGCACCTCGCCGCCGACGGTCAGCCTGTCCTCGAGGAAGCGAAAGCCGAGTTGCCCGGTGACCTGGGAGGAAGGGACGGTGACAAGGTCCGCCCGTTCGCCTTCATAGGAAATCGTATGGCCGTCGGTGAACGACGCCGAAAGCCCGGCAAAGCCCCAGGCGGCATCATAGACGCCCTCCATCTCGAAACCGTGGATCTTGGCCTTGGCGAAGTTCTGATACTGGAAGCAGATCGGGATGCCCGGGCCGAACGGGCAGCCGCTGGTCGGGTCGAACGGTGATAGCGTTACGCCATCAATGTAGTCGTCGACGTTGTTGTTGAAATAGGCCGCCTTCAGCCGCAGCGCGTCATCAGCCTCGATGACGCCGTTGGTGCTGTAATTGACGCCAAACTCCACGGTCTTGCCGGTTTCGGGCTTGAGATTGGGATTGGGGAGGAACGGGAAGCTGACGCCGGCTGGATGGTTGCCGCTGATCAGGGTCTCCGACAGCGACGGAGAACGATAGCCTTCAGCGTAGGTGCCGTAGAATTGCAGCCCGGAAAGGCTGGCGCTCTCGAAGGGCGAAATGCCCACTGTGATGCGTGGCGACAGCCGGTCGCCAGAGGTTTCGCCGACATCGCTGTCAAGCTTGTAGCTGTCGTAGCGCAGCCCGGCGATGATCTCGAGCCAGTCCCAGGTGAGCTTGTCCTGAACGTAAGCGCCGGAGACGTTCCTGTTGCCCGAGGGCGTATAGAAGCTGTCGCCGCCCGCCGTGCCGCCTGTCTCGACATCGTCGCCAACCCAGTCGCCGCCATAGGTCAGCTCATGCGCAATGCCGACGGTCTCGAATCTCGACGTGTTCCAAATGTCGATGCCGGAGGTGCCGATGTCGAACGTCGATTTCGAACCCGCCGGCAAAACCACGGGCAGACCGGTGACCGGATCAAACCGGTTTTGCGCCACAAGGGTCGTCAGATCGAGCTTGGTCTTGTTGTAGGATGCGTTGATGTGGAGGTCGAGCCAGCTCTTGTCTTCGTCGGTGATGTTGTAGCGGGCCGTGAACGTATTCGCCTTCAGGTCGGCGTCGTTCACCGGCGCGCTGCCGCTGGTCTCGGTCCATCCGTCGTTCGAGCCGATCCAGCCCAGCTTCAGCTCGCTGTTTTCGCTGGGGCGGATGGTCGTCTTGAGGAGGCCGCTCAAGACGTCGAAGCCAGTGCCCGCCACAGTGTCGCCGCCGCCATGCTTGTAGTCGTCATAGTCGCGGTAGACGATATTGCCGAGCACGTCCCAGTTCTCGTTGATCCGATAGGCGCCGGTGGCGCTGGTGGTCCAGCCTTCGCCGTTGGTTTCGTAGCGCCCGGTCGCGGATGCCGCCCAGGTCTCGTCAGGCTTGAGGAAATCCTGCGCATCCTTGGTGTCGAAAAATACGACGCCGCCGATCGCCCCGGAGCCATAGGTGTTGGCGACCGGGCCGCGGATCACATCGACGGATTTGATCAGTTCGGGATCGATGTAGAAGGTCGATTGCGTACCGTGATCCGAGCGCTGAAAATTCTGACGGGCGCCGTCGACGATGACGGAGACGCGGCCGAAATCCTGCAGGCCGCGGATGTTGATGCTGGAGCTGACACGCCTTGCGTCGGCCTGGACGGCGACACCGGGCACACCGAACAGCATTTCGTTCGGCGTGGTCGCCATGCGGTGCTCAAGTTGTTCCTCGTCGACATGGCTGGCTGAAGCAAGCGACTCGATCGCCGTCTCGCCGGTACGGCTGAGGATCAGGATCTTGTCGAGCAGTGTGGTACCCGCCGGGGCCGGCTTTACCTTTTCGGGCTGTTGAGACGGGTCAGTCTGCTGCTGGTCGGCTGCCGCTTGGGCGGCCTGCTGGGCGCCGGCCGGTATGGCGAGCAGCGGGATCGCCGCCGCGCCGGCCAGCAACGCGGCCATTTTGCTTGTCATAGAACAATGTGTCAGGCCGCTGCCCGCCAGCCGTCCCCAATTCGCCAACCCCATGCTGCAACTCCAAGAATCCATGTTCGATGCTGGCTGGCTTGGAGCTCGCTGGCATTTTTCATCGCGTCCGGCGTCTTAAATGTTGACTCATTTACTCCGGTATTGCACTGCTAGATAACATGATCATTCGAGTCAAGAATTGAATCGGCATTTCACGCAGGCGCCGCGCCAGATGCCCGGCACAGGAAAGGGATCGAACCAATGAACACGCACAATCCCAGCGACTTTCGCTATCGCGTCCGCCGTTCCGACGAAAATTCCGTCCGTTTCGATCGGGTCCAATCGGCCGTGAGAACGCTGTCCAGCAACACGCTGTTCCAGGGCGAGCACGAGATCGGCATCGAGCATCATGGTGCGCTGTACCGGCTGAAGATCACCCGGCAGGGCAAGCTCATCCTCAACAAGTAGGTGGCAGAAATGGACCAGCGCGTAAAACCCGCCCCGCACGAGATCCGGCGGGCACGGGCAGACAATCCGAAAATGCGCGAGCGCGACCTCGCCGCCCAGCTCGGTATTTCGGAGGCCGAACTGGTCGCCGCGCATTGCGGCGACGGCGTCGTGCGCGTCGAGCCGCGTGTCAACGACCTTTTGACTGGCCTCGAAGCTGTCGGTGAGGTGATGGCGCTGACCCGCAACGAAAGCGCGGTGCACGAGAAGATCGGCGTCTACGACAAGGTTGTCACCGGTAATCACAATGCCATGGTGCTCGGCGAAAATATCGACCTGCGTATTTTCCCAAAAGTTTGGGCGCACGGCTTTGCCGTGGAAAAGCGCGATGGCGCCGACATCCGCCGCAGCCTGCAGTTCTTCGACACCGCAGGCGAGGGGGTACACAAGGTGCATCTCAGGCCAGCCTCCAACCTCTACGCCTATCAGAAACTGGTGGCCGGGCTGGAATCGCCGAACCAGGAGCCGACGGTGGCGATTTCAGCGGGCACGGCTGACGAGACCGAGACTGCGGACAATTCGGCGAGCATCGACGATCTGCGCGACCGCTGGAGCCGGCTGACCGACGTGCACCAGTTCTTCGGCATGCTGAAGACACTGAAGATCAGCCGCCGACAGGCGGTGCGCATGGTCGGCCAGGACTACGCCTGGCTGGTCGACAAGGATGCAGTGAACGCCATGTTCAACCACGCCGCTGCCGGCGCCATGCCGATCATGTGCTTTGTCGGCAATCGCGGCTGCATCCAGATCCATTCCGGCCCCGTCGCCTCGATCAAGCCGATGGGACCATGGCTCAACGTGCTCGACGAGACCTTCCATCTGCACCTGCGGACCGACCACATCGATGAGGTCTGGGCCGTGCGCAAGCCGACCGGGGACGGCCATGTCACGTCGCTCGAAATCTATGGCGCCGACGGCAAGATGATCATCCAGTTCTTCGGTAAGCGGCATGAAGGCGAAAGCGAGCGCGACGACTGGCGCTTTCTGGCCGAAAACCTGCCGCGTATCCCAAGCCCGACCGCAGCCTGAGGAAAACGACGATGGTTCTTTTCTCCAGGCTGGCATCGGTCTCCAGGTCGGCGCTTGGTCCTGCGGCCGCCGTTTTCCTGGCCTTCGCCGCGCTGATAACGGCTCAAGCCGCTGAGGGCATCGCGACTTTCGCCGATCGCTCGAGGATCGTGGCTATTGGTGGCTCGATCACCGAGATCGTCTACGCGCTCGGTGAACAGGATCGTCTTGTCGCACGCGATTCGACCAGCCGCTATCCGCAAGCGGCGGTGGAACTGCCGGATATCGGCTACATGCGCCAGCTGTCGCCGGAGGGTGTGCTGTCGGTCAAGCCGTCGGGCATATTGGCCCTGCGCGGCAGCGGACCGAAGGAAGCCGTCGACGTCTTGAAGAAATCAAGCATCCCGTTCATCGAGGTGACCGAGCGCTATGATAATCAAGGCATTCTCGAAAAGATCCACATCGTCGGCAAGGCGCTTGGCACCGAGGCCAAGGCCGATGCGCTGGCGGCCCAGATAGACGCCAAGCTGAAGGCAGCCGAAAAGCAGACCGCCTCGATCAAGGAGCGCAGGCGCATCCTGTTCGTGCTGTCGATGCAGGGCGGCAAGCTGCTTGCTGCCGGCAGCGACACCGCCGCCGACGGCATCATCAAGCTTTCGGGCGGCATCAACGCCATCGACGGCTTTGCCGGCTACAAGCAATTGTCGGACGAGGCAGTCATCACCGCCAGGCCCGACGTGATCCTGATGATGAACAACGCCGGGCCGGCCACCGCGGATGACGAATTGTTTTCGAACCCTGCCGTGGCTTCGACGCCGGCGGGTGCAGCCCGCAGGCTGATCCGCATGGACGGCGGCTACCTGCTCGGCTTCGGTCCGCGCACGGCCGACGCCATCCACGATCTCGCCGTCTCGCTCTATGGCAGCCAGGTCGCGGATTGAGCGCGATGGCCGAACATTCGATCGCCGGTACGGCGGGCATTATGGCGACGGCAGGTGACCGTTCGCGGCGTGCCCGCCTCGTCATCGTGCTGCTCTGCGTCGGGCTGGTTATCGCCGTGCTGTTGTCGCTGACCTCCGGCGCGTCCGATGCCTCGGCCATTGGCGTCATACGCAACTGGCTGTTCGGCGCGTTGCCCGGCGACGCGGCGTTGAGCGCCCGCGACCGCCTGATCATCCATGACATCCGTCTGCCGCGCATCATTCTGGGCGTGCTGATCGGCGCATCGCTTGCCGTCTCCGGTGCCGTCATGCAGGGGCTGTTCCGCAATCCCCTGGCCGACCCCGGCTTGATCGGCGTTTCGGCCGGATCGAGCCTCGGTGCGGTCACCGTCATCGTGCTTGGCTCGACCATGCTGGCGCCGCTGACTTCGGCGCTCGGCACGTTGGCTTTGCCGCTGGCTGCGTTCTGCGGCGGGCTGGCTACGACATTGCTGCTCTATCTGGTCGCGACACGGCAAGGCCGGACCTCGGTCGCCACCATGCTGCTCGCCGGCATCGCGCTGGCGGCGCTTGCCATGGCGCTGACCGGCATCCTGATCTTCATGGCCGACGATCGGCAATTGCGCGACCTGACCTTCTGGCAGCTCGGCTCGCTGGGCGGCGCAACCTGGCAGAAGATCGGCTCGGTCGGGCCGGTCATCGTGCTGGCGCTGGCGGCAATGCCGTTCCTGGCGCGCGGCCTCAACGCGCTGGCGCTCGGCGAGGCCACGGCCGGCCATCTCGGCATTCCGGTGCAGCGGCTGAAATACACCGCGATTGTCGGCGTCTCGGCAGCGGTCGGCGCGTCGGTCGCGGTCAGCGGCGGCATCGGCTTCGTCGGCATCGTCGTGCCGCATTTGCTGCGCCTGCTGATCGGCCCCGACAACCGCTATTTGCTGCCGGCATCGGCACTGCTTGGTGCCGCGCTGCTGCTGTTGGCCGACGCCGTCGCCCGCACCATCGTGGCCCCGGCCGAATTGCCGATCGGCATCGTCACCGCGGTCGCCGGTGCGCCGTTCTTCCTGTGGATCCTGCTGCGCAAGCGCGGCGTCATCGACTTGTGAGGGTTTGCCTATGATCGAAGCGCGCGATGTCTCGGTGGCGATTGGCGGCAAGCGCATTGTCACCAATGTCGATTTCGAGGCGCGGCCCGGCGAAATCGCGGCCATCGTCGGCCCCAACGGTTCGGGCAAGACGACCTTCCTCAGAGCACTGTCCGGCGATCTTGGCTATTCGGGAGAGGTCACCGTCAACGGCCGCAATCTATCCGCGATGAAGCCTCTCGAAGCGGCGACGCTGCGCGCCGTGCTGCCGCAGGCGACGACGCTGTCCTTCCCGTTCACAGTGCGTGAGATCGTCAGGCTGGGCCTGGTCGGCGGGCGCTCCGGCGCGCTGTCCGGCGAGGACCAGCGCCTGCCCGAACGGGCGCTGGCTCGCGTCGACCTCGACGGTTTCGCCGGCCGCTTCTACCAGGAGCTGTCCGGCGGCGAACAGCAGCGCGTGCAGCTTGCTCGCGTACTCTGCCAGGTCTGGGCGCCGGTGCTCGACGGCAAGCCGCGCTATTTGTTCCTCGACGAGCCGGTGTCCAGCCTCGACATCAAACACCAGCTGATCATCATGGACATCGCCCGCGATTTCGCCAGACGCGGCGGCGGCGTGGTCGCCATCCTGCACGACCTCAATTTGACGGCGATGTATGCCGACCGGATTTTCGTCATGCATCGCGGCAGGCTCGCCGCTACAGGTTCGCCGCAACAGGTGCTCAGCGACGAGCTGATCGAAAAGGTCTTCGATTGCCGGCTGAAGGTCGGCGTGTTGCCGGCGGCAAACATGCCGTTCGTATTGCCGCAGTCGGGCCTGCAAATGGCGGTTTCCTGCGCTTCCGGCCTTCGCCGGCCGAAGCATTCATGAGAGGTGCGGCAGTTAAGGCTATGGCCGGCGCAGGCCGGTACTCACGTACCCAAACGTACGCTCGGTTCCGGTTCTCGGAACCCACCATTTTGGTCGCTTCGCGCCCGTCTTCGACTCCGGCTCGGCCTGACCTGAATCTCAACAGACCTCACCAATTGAGATGCGACCAAAAATCAGGCGGCCGGCGCCCTTTGCACCAGCATGTCGATGCCGAGCAGGTGGCGCACATTCGGGCGCGCCGCCACCAGATCGGCGATCGTGTAGCGCGACAGCACGGCGAAGAAGGCGTTGAGCGCTTCGCGCAATGCCGAATTCAGCGCGCAGCTGTCGACCAGCGGACATTCGGCGGCGTCGTTCTCGAAGCACTCGGCCATGGCAAAGCTTTCCTCTGTCACCCGCACGACATCGAACAGGCTGATTGATTCGGCCGCGCGGCCGAGCCTGACGCCGCCATTCCTGCCGCGCACCGTTTCGATCAGGCCGTTTTCGACCAGCGGCTGCAGGATCTTGAACAGGAAAAGTTCCGATACCGAATAGGCGGCGGCGATCTCGGGGATGCGGCTCAACCGCTCTGTGTTGGCGGCGCAATACATCAGAATGCGCATGGCGTAGTTGGTCTGACGGGTAAGCCGCATTGTGTCCTCACATAACAGTGGTTGGCGTCAATATGGCCTATAGTTTGGAACAATTCCAGACTGGCGCTGCATAATAGATGAATTCCGGCGTCAAGTTTGCGTGCACGATTGCGCGCACCGGAACCAGCGGCGCGCTTTCTAGGGCAGGCGGCACTAGATAAGTTCGCATACACGATCAGGAGCGGCCCATCATGTCACGACCAGCCCCGGCATTTGCATCCGTCGCGTCCGTCCGGTTCGACGCCGATGCCGACGCCAAGCTTTCGGCGCTCAGGCGCACCAAGTTCGTCGCCGCCGCAGCACTCGCGTTTTGCCTGCTGATCTTCGCGGTGGCGAAATCGCTCGAGAGCCGGCATGCATGGCTGGGCTTCGTCGCCGCTTTCGCCGAGGCGGCGACGATCGGCGGGCTGGCCGACTGGTATGCGGTGGTGGCGCTGTTTCGGCGGCCGCTTGGCCTGCCGATCCCGCATACGGCCATCATCCCGGAAAACCAGAATCGCATCGCCGACAATCTCGGCCGCTTCATCGAGGTGAATTTCCTGGCGCCGGAACCGGTGCGCGAAAAGCTCGCCGAGGTCGACTTTTCCGCGCTGGTCGCGGACTGGCTGGCCGACCCGAACCGCGCCGCCGATTTGTCGCGCTTCGTCGGCCGGCTGGTGCCGCAGACGCTGGCGGCGGTCGAGCAATCCGGACTGCGCGGCTTCGTCACCAGCCGTATGCTGGAGCAGATCGAAAAGGTGCCGCTGGCGCCGCTCGCCGCCGAGCTGCTGTCGGCGCTGACTGATGATCGTCGCCACCAGAAACTGTTCGACGAGTTCACCAAGGTGGTCGGCCGCTTCCTGAGCGACGAGCAGGCGCTGGCGACGATGCGCGAGAAGATCCGCGAGGAACTGCCGTCGCTGTTCAACCTGTTTCGCGCCGACGCCTATCTGTTGAAGAAGATCATTGCGTCGGCCGGCTCGCTGCTCGATGAGGTGCGGGCCGATCCGCACCATCCGATGCGAGTCGAATTCGACCTTTTCGTCGAAACCTTCGTCGAGCGGCTGAGGACATCCAAACAATATGCCAGGCGCGCCGAAAAGCTGAAGCGCGATTTCCTTGCCCGGCCGGAGCTCAGCGCGCTGGCCGGCGATATGTGGGACAGCCTGCGGCTGTTCATCGAACAGGACGCCAAGGCGCCGAATTCGATGATCCGCGACCATCTCGCCACCATGTTCGTCGAGGTCGGCCGCCATCTTGCCGACGACGCGCAGATCAGGGCCGACATGAACCAGGGGTTCATCGTGGCGCTGGCCTCCTTCGTCGAAAGCCAGAAGAGCGGCGTGTCGAAGTTCATCGCCGACCAGGTCAAGCGCTGGGACCTCGCGCAACTGACAAGGCTTATCGAAATGAACATCGGCAAGGACCTGCAATATATCCGCTTCAACGGCATGATCATCGGTGGCCTTGCCGGCCTCGTGCTCTACACTGCCGAACGGGTGTTTCTTGTCGGCTGACTAGTCCGAATGGACCGCTGAGCTTCGCTGCACTATCTTCCGTGCAGTGGCGGCGTTCGCGGCAACAGGGGAGAGAACCAGCATGGCAAAACGACCGGAGTCCGAGTCCTTCATCGACATGTTCGGCAAATTCGGCCGCGACCTGAAGCTGCCGAATGTCGATGTCGAGGCGATCCTCGCCCACCACGCCAGGAACCTGGAAGCGCTGGAGAAGTCGGCACGGGCGAGCGCCGCCGGAGCGTCGGCGCTGTTGTCAAGGCAACGCGAGATGCTGCAGGACACGCTGCGCGAAATCACCCACATGGCACAAAGCTACAGAGCACCCGGCAATCCGCAGGAAATGATGCAGAAGCAGGCGGCGTTCGCCAGGAAATCCTTCGAGACCGCGCTGAAGAATGCCGGCGAGATGGCCGAACTGGCAAGGGCGTCCGGCACCGAATCAATTGAAATCCTGCGCAGCCGCATCAAGGAGGCGATGGAGGAGATCCGCGCCGGCCACGACAAGAGGTAAGCTGTTCCCCGGCAGCACGCTTGCCGGCAGCGAAGACCGGCGGTTCGCGGCCGAAGATTATGGGCTGGAATCGCACTGGCGAATTGACAGGGGCGGCCCGTCGTGGTCCGGAACAGGCAAGCGATCGGGAAAGCAGGAATGACGCAGATACGGCCGAGGACGCCGCCGACCTTCGAGCAACTCAGGGCGATGGCCGGGCAGGAGTTGGGCGTTTCGGACTGGACGCTGGTCGATCAGCACCGCATCGACCAGTTTGCCGAATGCACGGGCGATCATCAATGGATCCATGTCGATCCCGAGCGGGCGAAGCGGCAAAGCCCGTTCCGCACCACGATCGCGCATGGCTATCTGACTCTGTCGATCATCGGCGCGCTGGCGCTCGAGATGGGGATCGTACCTGAAAACACGCAGGCCGCGTTCAACTACGGTTTCGACAAAGTGCGCTTCGTGGCGCCGGTCAGGGTCGGCTCGCGAATCAGGCTGCGCACCACGCTGTTGTCGATGGAAGACAAAGGTCCGGGGCAATATCTGATGAAGGCCGCCAATACGGTCGAGATCGAAGGCGAGCAGAGGCCGGCGCTGACCGCCGAGACGCTCGTCATGCTTTATGCACGCCGCAAGCGGGCAGGGGCCTGAGAGTTCAGCCTCAGTTTTGCGGCAGCGCAATCAACGCGACATCGCCTGTTCAAGCGCCCTGAAAACCCGGTCGTCTCCCGATTGGGCGACGTTGAAGCGCATGTAACGGCTGGCCGAACGGGACAGGCTGAACGCATTGCCGGGCGCAAGCACGACATTGGCCGACAGAGCATGGCGGGCGACGTCCGCGGCATCTATCCCCTCCGGCAGCCTGCACCATAGAAACATGCCGGCGGGCTGATCTATCCATGGCACGATGCCGATCGCCCTGAGGCGGGTGCCGGTTTCTTCCATGGCGCGCGAGAGCCGCGCGCGCAGCAGATCGACGTGCTTGCGATAGAGGCCGTCCTTCAGCAGCGTCAGTACCAGTTCGGATGCAAGCCGACCGCTGCCAAACGACGTGGCGATCTTGAGATCGGTCAATCCTTCCATCCAGTCGCGAGGAGCGGCGATGAACCCGCAGCGCACCGATGCCGACAGCGTCTTGGAAAAGCTTCCGATATAAATGACCCGGCTGAGGCCGTCGAAGGCAGCCAGCCTGGGCGCCGGTGTGTGTTCGAAATCGGCGAAGATATCGTCCTCGATGATCGTCAGCCCCGACTGGTCGGCGAGCTTCAGCAGCCGATGGGCAACGACCGGGGACAATATCGCGCCGGTCGGATTGTGGAGCGCCGAATTGGTGATGTAGAGGCGCGGCCGGTGCTCGTTCAGCGCTTGCGCGAACCGTTCGATGTCCGGACCCGAGCGCGTGTAGGGGACGCTGATCACCTTGGCCCGATGGGCGCGCAACAGGGCATGGAAGTTGAAGTAGCAGGGATCGTCGACCAACACCGTGTCACCCGGTTCGAGCAGGAACCGGCACAGCAGGTCGATCGCCTGGGTGCCCGATTCCGTCAGCATGATCTGGTCCGGAGAGGCTTCGATGCCGTGCTCGGCCATGCGCCGCGCCAGCAGGTGTCGCAACGCCGGCAGCCCGAGCGGCGTGCCGTAATCGGTCAGCGCTGCGTCGTCGGCGCGGGCCATCGTCCGCAGCGCGCGACGCAATCCGGCCTCGGGCATCCACGACGCCGGCAACCAGCCGCAACCCGGTTTCAGGACGCCGTCGCCGGCTTCCAGCGATTGGCGCGAGACCCAGAGCGGGTCGACAGCACGGTCAAGCCTGGGGCCGATCTCGGCCAGCGACAGCGGAGCCAGCGGTCCGGCGGCATAGAAGCCCGAGCCCGGCCGCGAGCGGATCATGCCTTCCGCCGCAAGACGCTCATAGGCTTCGACCACGGTGGATTTGGAAACCTGCATGGCCTTGGCGAACGCCCGGATCGAAGGCAGCCGCATTCCCGGTGTGAGGCTGCGCGCGGCGATCCTGTGCCTGATCGTCGCCATGACGCTTTCGACAAGCGTCCGGCTGCCCTCATCTGTTGTCGTCTGCTCATCCATCCGTACTGCTCGCCCTACCATGACGGTTTTGTCAAACTGTACCTGATTGTCTCTGGCGGAGCCAGACCGCCCGGCCCGATAGAGGGCGAAAACGAGCGGGGCATCGATGAACAAGGCGATGAGTAGTTGGGCGGCGAGTAGTTGGGCGGCGAGTGGTTGGGCGGCGAGTGGCTGGGTCAACGGGTTCATAGGCGTGCTGATCTTCAGCGGTTCGCTTCCGGCGACGCGCGTGGCGGTGATGGATTTCGATCCGGTGTTCGTAACGGTCGCCCGTGCGGCTTCGGCGGGCATCCTCGGCCTGGCGCTGCTGCTCATTTTTCGTCAGAAGCGTCCGGAGCGGCGAGATCTGTTCCCGCTGGCGATCGTGGCGCTTGGCGTCGTGGTCGGCTTTCCCCTGCTGACGGCGCTGGCGCTCAAGCACATCACGTCGGCTCACTCCATCATTTTCGTCGGCCTGTTGCCGTTGGCGACCGCGATCTTCGGTGTGGTTCGAGGCGGTGATCGCCCGAAGCCGGCGTTCTGGCTGTTCTCGTGCCTCGGCAGCGCCCTTGTCGCCGGTTTCGCAGTCACCCAAGGCCTGTCGGTCTCGCCGCTCGGCGACATCTTGATGCTGGCCGCCATCATCGTGTGTGGATTGGGCTATGCCGAAGGAGCGGCGCTGTCGCGCAAACTCGGCGGTTGGCAGGTGATTTCGTGGGCGCTGGTGCTGTCGCTGCCCCTCATGCTGGCGCTGACGTTCATCACTTTGCCGCCGTCGCTCGAAAGTGCCGGCAGGGGCGCCTGGATCGGCTTGGCCTATGTTTCGCTGTTCAGCATGCTGATCGGTTTCGTGTTCTGGTATCGCGGCCTGGCGCAAGGCGGCATCGCCGCCGTCGGGCAGTTGCAACTGCTGCAGCCCTTCTTCGGCCTCGGGCTGGCGGCAGCGCTGCTGCATGAGCAGGTCAGTCCCGCCATGATCGCCGTCGCCGCCGCCGTCGTACTTTGCGTCGTCGGTGCCAAGAGATATGCGAGATAGGTGCGCCAGTTGCCGGAGTTGCATGCGAACCGGGTGGAAACCCTCAAGGATGCTTGGCAACGATATCAGTTCGCCCGGCCGTGGCGCGGGCTGAAAATACCGCAAGGATCAGCGCCATCAGCACCAGGCCCGTCGCCAGCTGGAAAGTGACCTGCATCCCTCGTGCCGCTGCCGCAGGTGCCAACACTGCCAAGCCAGTGCCTTCCCCAGCCGATGCGAAGGCGAACACCGCGCCCATCACCGACGCACCGGTGATCAGGCCGAGATTGCGCGACAGATTGAGCAGGCCGGAGACGACGCCACGCTGGTCGGATGCGACGCCCGTCATCCCGGCCGAATTGTTGGAGGTCTGAAACAGGCTGTAGCCGGTGCAGACGATGATGATTGGTACGACATAGCCGGCAATGCCGAATTCCGCCCGCGACAGACCAAAGGCGCCAATAGCGAGATCGAACAGGCCGACGATCATCATCCGGTTCGCCCCGAAACGATCGACCAGGCGTCCGGCCGGCAGCGCCGCCAATGCGGTAACCAGAGGGCCGGTCGACAGAACCAGCCCGACCATGGCCGCGTCTAGCCCAAGCGCGCGCGACAGATAGAATGGTGCGACCACCAGCGTCGCCATCATCACCGTGGCGACGATCAGGTTCATGGCGAGGCTTGCGTTCAACGCCTGGTCGCGGAACCTCGCAGGTTGAATCAAAGGGTTCTGGACCCTTGTCTGCGCAATGACAAACAGCAGGCCAGCCACGGTTGCGGCAATCAGCAAGCCGACATTGAGAGAACCAAAACTGCCACGCCCAAGGGTCATGGCGAGCGCATAGGCGGCTAGCGTCAGCGCGAGCAAAGCCGTGCCGATCCCGTCGAAACCGCGCCGACCTGGCGTCTTTTTTCCGGCCGGCAGGAAGCGCCAGGCAAGCGCAAAGGCCAGCATCCCCAATGGCAGATTGATGAGGAAGATCGTGCGCCAGCCGAGGCCGGCGATCAATTGTCCGCCAAGGGAGGGGCCAAGCGTGGTGCCGATCGCCGACATGGCGCCGAGCAGGCCCATGGCGCTGCCGGTTTTATCCCGGGGAACCGCGTCAGCGACAAAGGCCAGCGTCAGAGCCATCATGACGGCCGCGCCGAGCCCCTGTGCCGCTCGTGCGGCGATCAGCAGCCAGAGCGTCGGCGCGAACCCGCAAAGCACCGATGCGAAGGTGAACAGGGCAATGCCGCCGAGCAATAGCGGTCGGCGGCCGAATATGTCGGCGAGCCGCCCGACGCTGACGATCAAGGTGGTGATGGCGAGCAGATAGGCCAGGACGACCCATTGCACGAGCTGGAACGATGCGTCGAACGCCTGCATCAGCGATGGCAGCCCGACACTGGCGATGCTGGTGGCGAGCGACGACAGCAGCGTTGAAAGCGACAGGCTTGCCAATGCCCATCGGGTCGAGCGTGCGCCGCTCACCGGGGCAACTTCGTCCCAGGTCTTTTCAGCGGTCGATGCCAAGGTGAACTCCTTTGCCGGCAGCCCCCAATCGGAGCTGTCGGACGCTATTCCCTCGCCTGATGTGGCGGAAGGCGCAGTATTTGCATCTTATTCGTGCATGAAACGCCACATCGCGGCCGAGCTGTGCTACGGTCCGTCGATGTCGTCGCCAGATCTCAATCTGCTTGTCGCCCTCGATGTGCTGCTGACCGAGGGCAGTGTGGCGCGCGCGGCCGGGCGGCTGCGCCTCAGTCCCTCGGCGATGAGCCGGACGTTGGCGCGGTTGCGCCAGGCGACAGGCGACCCATTGTTGGTCCGGGCCGGCCGTGGCCTGGTTGCGACGCCGCGCGCGCTCGAATTGCAGCAACAGGTAGGCCGCGTCGTTCAGGATGCGGAAGCGCTGCTGCGCCCGGCCAAGCTCCTCGACCTCTTTGCTCTCGACAGGGTCTTCACGCTGCGCGCCAACGAAAGTTTCGTCGAGGAGTTCGCACCGCGTCTTCTGACCCGAGTCGAAGCGGATGCGCCTGGCGTGCGACTGCGTTTTGCGCCGAAATCCGACAAGAACGACATGTCGTTGCGTGACGCGGCGGTTGATCTCGAAATCGGGGTTGCCAGTGAAACGAGCCCTGAAATGCGCATTCAGGCGCTATTTCGCGACCGCTTCATCGGAGCGGTGCGAGAGGGTCACAGCCTGGGCGAGGGCCCAATGACGCCGGAATGCTATGCGGCCGGCCGCCACATCAGCGTTTCGCGGCGCGGCCGCGAAAGGGGCCCGATCGACGAGGCCTTGAAGCGGCTGGGACTCGAACGGACGATCGTGTGCATGGTTTCCAGCTTCTCGGCCACGCTCGCCATGGCGCGCGCCTCCGATCTGATCGCCAGCGTCCCCGAACGGCACACGCTGGGCGCGCGCACGGGCATGTACAGCTTCCCGTTGCCGGTCGATATCGAGGAGGTTACCATTTCGATGCTGTGGCATCCGCGACTTGATGCCGATCCGGCACAACGCTGGCTGCGAGCCTGCGTGCGGGAGGTCTGCGCGTCGTTTCGCTGATCCAGACTCAGGGCGTGATCTAGAATCTGGTCACCACGCCGATGCCTATGCCTTCGAAGCCGCCCATCGCCATCAATGCGGCCGGGGCCTCTTCGAGGCTGATCTTCTTGCCGACCAGCAGTTCGGGTTTCAGCTTGCCGGTACGGATCATCTCCATCATCGCCTGGTAGCGAAACGCCTGCATGCCGTGGCTGCCGCGGATTTCGAGCTCGAATGCGATCACCTTGTCCATCGGTATCTGCGGCCTGGCATGGTCGCCGAGCATCAGGCCGACCTGCACGTGGCGGCCGCGACGGCGCAGGTTCGCGATCGAGTTGAAAGAGGTTGTGGGGTGGCCGAGCGCGTCCATCGACATATGCGCGCCGCCATTGGTGATCTGCTTGACCGCCTTGACCACGTTCGGCGTCTTTGCCGCGTTGATCGTCGCCACCGCGCCGATCTTTTTGGCAAAGTCCAGCTTCTCGTCCGTGAGGTCGATGGCGACGACATTGGCGCCCATGGCGCTGGCGATCATGATCGCCGACAGGCCGACGCCGCCGCAGCCGTGCACCGCCACCCATTCGCCGGGCGTCACCCGGCCCTGGTCGACGATGGCGCGGAACGAGGTGACGAAGCGGCAGCCGAGGCTGGCGGCGGTGGCGAATTCCATCTCGTCGGGCAAGCGCACGAGATTGGTATCGGCATGGTCGATGGCGACATATTCGGCGAACGAACCCCAGGCGCTGAAGCCGGGCTGGAACTGATGTTCGCACACCTGGTGGTTGCCCGAGGTGCATTCGAAGCAGCGGCCGCAGCCGACGGCAAACGGCACGGTGACGCGCTCGCCGCCCCTCCAGCGGGTCACCTGGTTTCCTGCGGAGACCACGACGCCGGCAAGCTCGTGGCCGGGCACATGCGGCAGGCGGATGCCGTCGTCGTGCCCCATCCAGCCATGCCAGTCGCTGCGGCAGAGGCCGGTGGCCTCAACCTTGATGACGACGCCTTCCGGCGCCGGCGTCGGATCCGGCACGGTCTGGATCGTCGGCGCCTCGCCGAATTTTTCGAAGACGACGGCTTTCATCGGCTGTTCCTCATGACTTCTGCGATTTGCGGTCTATTCGGCATCGATCTGGTTCTCAGGCGCGGCCTTCTGGAACGCCGGCAGCGCCGTGCAGGCGGCATTGATGCGCGAGATCGTCGGGTAGGGCGTCATGTCGACGCCGAAGCGGGCATTGCTGGTGACCTGTGCGACCAGGCAGATGTCGGCCAGCCCCGGCGTGTCGCCATGGCAGAATGTCTTGGTCTCGGGCGAGGAAGCCAGAATCTTTTCAAGCGGCTGGAAGCCTTCGTTGACCCAGTGCCGGAACCAGTTGACGACATCCTGGTCGCCGGCGCCGAACAGTGTGCGCAGCGAGGTCAGCACGCGCAGATTGTTCACCGGATGGATGTCGCAGGCGATCATCTGCGCCAGCATCCTGACGCGGGCGCGGCCAGGCGCATCCGTGGGCAGCAGCGGTGGCTCAGGCGTGGTCTCGTCGAGATATTCGATGATCGCCAGCGATTGCGTCAGTAGCCTGCCGTCGTCTAGGACCAGTGCCGGCACCAGCCCTTGCGGATTGACCGCGAGGTAGGCGGGTTCGAGATGCTCGCCGTGGCGCAAATGATGCGGCACGTAGTCGTAGGACAGGCCCTTCATCTCCAGCGCGATCCGCACCCGGTAAGAGGTCGAGGAGCGGTAGTAGTTATGGAGGACGATGTCGCTCATCGGATCGGTTGGCCGATGGTCAGTTCGATTTCGCCGATGCCGTCGACGCCACCGGTGATCTTTTCGCCCGGCCCGACGGCGCCGACGCCAGCCGGTGTTCCGGTGAAGATCAGGTCGCCGGGCTTAAGCTCTAGCGCCTCGCTGCAAATCGAGACGATGTCGGGAACCGGCCAGATCAGTTCGGCGAGGTCGCCGTCCTGCCTGATCTCGCCGTCGACCGCGAGCCAGATGCGGCCCTTGTCGGGATGACCGGATTTTTGCGCCGGAACCAGCGGGCCGCAGGGCGCTGAACGGTCGAAGGCTTTCGACCAGTCCCACGGCCTTGCCGCCTTTTTTGCCTCGTCCTGAAGGTCGCGGCGAGTCAGGTCGACGCCGACGCCGTAGCCCCAGACATGGTCCAGCGCGCGCTCGCGCCGGATGCGGAAGCCGGCTCCGCCGATCGCGACGACCAGCTCGATTTCGTGATGCAGGTTTTGGGTCAGCGGCGGGTAGGGGATAATCGTGCCCGAACCGACCGCCGCATCGACCACTGCGTCGCCTGGCTTGGTGAAGAAGAAGGGCGGGTCGCGCTCGTCATTGCCGAGCTCGCGGGCATGAGCGGCGTAGTTGCGGCCGACGCAGAAGATCCGGCGCACCGCAAAACGCTCCGGCGAGCCGGCCACGGCCACCGACGAGGTTGCGGGCAGGGGAAGGACGAAGCCGGTCATGCACTGTCTCTGTTCAGTGGATCTGTCCGCGGCACATTCGGCCGATTTGGGCAAACGGGCAAGGCATTGGATGGCGGAAGAGCAGGCCTGCCGCACGGTGCCGCGGAAATCGCCGGTACATTTTGCTCTGCCGGCCAAGATGGAGATGTACCATTTGCCGTTAGGCTGGCCATGGCGCGCAGCGCCTGCCGCCAACGCCTGAGACTGTCGACCGTTGGTTTCGAGTAACGGACGTGAGAGCCCCTTTTCGGTCCGTCCTGTACTTCGGGCGTGTCGTTATCTCGCACTTGCACAAAGCTCTGGTGCGCTGCAATATAGCTGGAGGAATGCGGCCTTCCGCCCGCCTTTCGCAGGTTCAATGAAGGGACCGGCATGACGGACATCTCCGCGACGCGTCTTGTCGTGTCCAGGCCTGTGGCCGATAGCTCGGCAAGAACCAGGCTTGCCTATCTCGACGGCTGGCGCGGCCTGTCGATCGCGCTGGTGCTGATCGGCCATTTCTTCCCCGTTCCCGGCATCAATCTCGGCGTCCTGGGCGTCGAATTCTTCTTCGTGCTCAGCGGCCGGCTGATGGCCGAGATCCTGTTTGTCGAATACTATCCGCTGAAGAAATTCTTCAAGCGCCGGTTCTCCCGCATCTACCCGGCACTGCTGATTTTTGTCGTCGCCGCGATGGTTGCCTTGTCCGGCACATTCATCGCCTTCAAGTGGAAGGCGGCGCTGACGGCGCTGACGTTCACCTACAACTATGCCGGAATTCTCGTCACCCGCGCCGGCGCGCTCGACCATATCTGGTCGCTCTGCGTCGAAGAGCATGCCTATATCATCCTGGCGCTGATCAGCGTCGTCGTCTCGGGGCGATCCCGGGTCATCATGTTGCTCGGCGCGTTGTCGGTGCTGGCCATGGCAAACGGCGCCATCTCCTACCGGGTGCTCGCAATAGGCTACGAGGGCACCTATTGGCGCACCGACGTGCACATCGCCTCGATCCTGCTGTCGGCGGTGTTATGCCTGCTCAAGGCCGACGACAGGCTGCCGGCGCTGCTCAAGGGGCCGCATGTTGCCCTGGCGGCCTCAGTAGTGGCTGTGCTCCTTTTCATGGCTGCCGTGCCAACCCCCATCCACTATCTGGTCGCGGTGCCGCTGTTGGCGCTCGCCGTCAATTCGCTCGACTTCAGCAGCCGGTATCTGACCGGGTTTCTATCGTCCCTGCCGATGACGATGCTGGGGCTGTGGTCGTATTCGCTCTATCTTTGGCAGCAGCCCTTTTATCAATTCGTCGACATAAAAGGCAGTTCGCCGTGGTTGATGCTTGCGGCGGCGTTCGCTTGCGCGCTGTGCAGCTACTACATCATCGAAAAGCCGGCCCGCTCCTGGCTGAACCGCAATTGGTAGGGCGAACGGTGCCCGCCGTTCAGCCGGCGATCCGTCTTGCATAATACCGCACGACTTTCCTGCCGCCGTGGATTACCGCGTCGCCGACTTCCGCAAAGCCGAGTGCGGCATGGAAGGCGTCTGAAGCCGGATTGGGTGGCTCGGCATTGACTTCGCAGGTGACGATCGCCTGGCCCGCGCGTGACGCCTGCTCGAACAGATCCTCATACAGCCGGCGGGCATGGCCGCGCCCGCGCGCTGCGGCGGCGACCACGACGCGATCGACATAGACGAACCGCGGGTAATGCTGGCGAAACCACAGGAAGTTCGGGCTGTCGTAGCTGGCGTCCTGGTCGAAGGTCATGATGAAGGCTTCGAGCGTGCCGATGCGGCGCGTGTAAAACGCTTCGCCGAGCAGGAAGGACAGGCGCTCGGGTTCGAGCCACGACAATTCGGCGGCATACTCGTTGTTGAGCGCGAGGATGGCGGGCTCATCCTGCGGCGAAACCCGTTCGATCGGCAAACGCACTTCGATCATGTTGTTCGATCTTCCAGGATCATGTCCGGGCAGCGGCGATGGTCGCCGCCACCAGCGCCTCGTCGGTCACGGTGTTGCGGTATTCGCGGTCGAGGTCGGTGCCGCCCATGCCGACCTTCGGGTTGCGGTAACGCATGGCACTCCGGACGTCCTTGAGCGCGGCGAAGTGCATTTCGCTCAACCCGGTTCTCCTCCGCACCTTGCCGATGTTCTCGGGATCAAGCCCGCCGCAGCCGAGGATGATGATGCGGTCGCCGGCCTGCCCGACAAGATCGGCGAGCAGGTCAGCGCCCTCGAGCGCCGTGTCGCGCTGGCCGCTGGTCAGCACGCGGCCGACCTTGCAGCGGATCAGCGCTTCCAGCGCCTCTGTCGGATCGCGGGTCATGTCGAAAGCGCGGTGGCAGGTGACGTTCAAGCTTCCCGCCGCCTTAACCAATTCGCTCATGCGCTGTTCGTCGATGGTGCCGTCGGCAGTGAGGCAACCGACGACGACACCGGCGACGCCGAGCTCGGCAAGCGCGCCGACATCGGCGAGCATCGAACGATATTCGGCTTCGCCATAGAGAAAATCGCCGCCGCGCGGCCGCACGATGACGTGGAAGGGGATCGTCGCCAGCTCGAGCGCCGTGCGCACCGTGCCGAAGCTCGGTGTGATGCCGCCCTCGATCAGGCTGGCACAGAGCTCGACACGGTCGGCGCCTGCGGCTTGCGCGGCCAGCAGGCCGTCCATGCCTTCGACGCAGATCTCGATCAGCGGCAGGCGAGGGCGTTCGGTCTCGATCATAGGCGATCCGTCGATGATTTCAGCTGCCCAGCGGTAGCATCGGGTATGCTGCGATGAAAGCCGGAACTGTTGGCTCAACACGCGACAGGGCGGCCGGCGGTGCTCCAATTTTGCCGCTTGACATATCCATAACCGTTCAGCTATATGTCGATTCATAGCTAGCGAGTTATTGATTGATTAACAGCATAGCCGACCGAAAGCTAAATGTGCGGCCGGCAAAAACACGCCTAAGGAGACCACCATGCAAGCACGGTTGAAAAACCCGGTGATGCTCATTCCCGGCGCCTTGCAGGCACTGCTCGCGCTGGACAAGTCGACGGAGACGGCCGACCTGTCCTATGTGACGCGCAAGCTCGTCCATTTACGCGCGAGCCAGATCAACGGATGCAGCCTCTGCGTCGATATGCATGCGCGCGAATTGAAGAAGGCCGGCGAAAAGGACGAGCGCATCTTTGCCGTGTCCGCATGGCGGGAGACACCCTACTTCACCGACGCCGAACGCGCCGCGCTGGCACTGACCGAGGCGGCAACCCGGTTGGCCGATCGGCCGGATCCGGTGCCGGATGCAGTCTGGGACGAGGCCGCCCGGCACTATGACGAAAAGGCGCTTGCCGCCCTGGTCGTCCAGATTGCCCTGATCAACGCATTCAACCGGCTCAACGCGACCACCAGGCAGATGGTCGGCGCCTGGGGCTGAACGGGGCCGGGTTCTCGAAAAGCCACTTCAGATCCGCAGCTTGTACGAATTCGCGCGGACGAAGTCGATGAAGGCTCGCAGCTTCGGCGGTACCAGGCGGCGGCTCGGATAATAGAGGTGGAGCGGCTCGTAAGCGGGACAGAAAGGCTCCAGCACCTTGACCAGCGCGCCTGAGGCGAGAAGCGGCGCGGCGAGGCCCTCGACGGCGAAGGCGAGGCCCAGCCCTTGCGCGGCGGCGGTAATGCACAGCGGAAGTGTGTTCACGACCAGACATGCGTCCGGCGTAAATGCGACTTCGCGTCCCTCCACAATGAATTCCCAGGGTGAAATCGTGCGGGTGCGGGTGAGGGCGAATGCGATGCAGCGATGGGCGGCGAGGTCTGCCGGCCGCTTCGGCGTACCGTTGCGCGCCAGATAATCGGGGCTGCCCACCACGACCATCTGCAGGGGCCCGCCCAGGCGCGCGCCGATCATATCTCTCTCGAGAAGTTCGCCGATGCGCAGGCCGGCATCGAAGCCCTCGGCGGCGATGTCGACGAAGCTGTCGTCGAAAATCAGACTAAGCCGCACTTCGGGATAAGCATCCATGAACGGCCGCATCAGTGGCTCTATCAGCAGCGGCGCGGCGATCCAGGGCAGGCTGAGGCGCAGCGTGCCGGCGGGACGGTCGCGAGCTTCGCGCAGTGCCGCGCCAGCCGCCCAGATATCTTCGGCTGCCGGGCGCACGTGGTCGAGGTATTCAGCGCCAGCTTCGGTCAAGCCAACGCTGCGGGTCGTCCGGTTGAGCAGCCGCACCCGCAGGCGCTCCTCGAGCCCCTTGATCGCCTCGCTTAACGAGGCCGGAGCGACGCCGAGCTCGGCGGCGGCGCGGGTGAAGCTTTTGGCCTCGGCGACTTTGACGAAGGCGACGATGCCGCTGAACTGGTCGAGGCGCATTGTAAGGATTTTCCAAATAGCCCTGTCGAATTCTACCGGTTTTTCCGGCGAACGAAAGGCGTCATGTTGGGTCTGACGAACGGGCCTCGGTGTTGGGAACGGCTCGAACAGGCAAGGAGACAGGACCGATGACCAGGCTTGCTTTACTCGCCGCCGGCACTCTTCTGGCGGTGTCTGCCGCCCCGGCGCACAGCGGGCCACTGGAAGACCGCAATATCCAGCTCATCAAAGGCTATTACGCAGCTTACGCGACCGGTAATCCCGAGGCCGTGCGGCCCTTCCTCGCGCCTGATATCGTGTGGCGCATTCCCGGCCATCATCCGCTCGCCGGCGACAAGCGCGGGCCGGACGAGGTGGTCGCCTTCTTCCGCGGCCTGGCCGACGGCAAGTTCAAGGCCGAGCCGATCTTCTTCCAGGCGCAGGGCGACCTCGTTGTCGACGTCCATCGCGGCTGGTCGAATGTCGGCTCAGGTCCCGAGATCGACCAGTTCTACGCGCTGATGTTCCGCATCAAGGACGGCAAGATCGCCGAGGCACAGAATTTTTTGACCGACATGTACCAGTCGGACGCTTTCTACTGGGCGCATTACCCGCTGAAGCCGCTGCCCGGCCGACTGGCTGGCGAGCGCTGAGACGGCGGTCTTTCTCGCAACGCGCAGCGCTTCTCACTCCAAGCCAAAGGAGACTTGCGATGTTTAAAACCCTGACACTTGCCGTAGCAACCACCGCCGCGCTCGCCGTCACCAATGCCGTCGCCGCACCGCGCGTCGAGCACGTCACATTCTCCTCGCATGGTGAGCAGCTTGTCGGCGAGCTCTATCTGCCGGAGGATATGGACGTGGCAAAACCTCGGCCGGCGCTGGTCGTGACCGGCGCCTGGATGACGGTGAAGGAACAGATGCCGGCCCGCTACGCCCGCGAGATGGCCGATCGTGGCTTCGTCGCCTTGACCTTCGATTTTCGCGGTTGGGGCGAAAGCGGCGGCCTACGCCGCCAGTACGAGGATCCTAGGGCCAAGATCGCCGACATCGAAGCGGCGGTCGCCTATCTCTCGAGCCGGCCCGAAGCCGATCAGGACCGCATCGGCGGGCTCGGCATTTGCGCCAGCTCCGGCTATATGGTCACCGCCGCCGCCGAAAACGCGGCGATCAAATCGGTCGCCCTCGTTGCGCCCTGGTTACAGGATGCCGAAGTGGTCGAGCAGGCCTATGGCGGCAGGCATGGCGTCGCCAGGCTTGAAGCCACGAGCGATGCGGCAGAGGCGGAATATCGCCGCACCGGCAGACAGGCATTCCTTCCGGCCGCGAGCCTGACCGACGAGCGCGCGATCATGTTCAAGGTGCCTTACTACACCGAACCCGATCGCGGCATGATCCCGGCCTGGCGCAACGAGGCCGATCCGGCGTTCTGGCGCGGCTGGCTGACGTTCGACGCCATCCAGGCTGCTCCGCGCCTGCGCCAGCCTTTTTTGATGGTGCACAGCGAGGCGGCTGCCATTCCGAAGGGGGCGCACAAATTCTACACGCGGCTGAACAGTTCCAGGCGGGAGCTGTGGCTCGACAACGTCACCCAATTCGATTTCTACGATCGTGCCGCGCCGGTGGAGGCCGCAAGCGATGCCGTCGCCGCGCACTTCCGCGCGACGCTGGGCAGTGCGGGGGAGGCGGGACAATGAGCCTCGTCACGCGCCGGCATGTCCTGGCCTCGGCGGTTTCCGCTGCGATGATTTCCGCCGTCTCGGCGCCCGCCTCGAGCGCTCCGGGAGATGCGCTGACGGTCAAAGACAGGATCGCAATCGCCGAGGCGATTGCCGGGATCGGCCTCTATGCCGATCTGCGTGAATGGAACCGGGTCAGATCCTATCTCGCGGCCCGTGTCACGACCGACTACACCAGCCTGTTCGGCGGCGAGGTCACGACTAGCGGCCGCGACGCGTTGATCGCGCAGTGGCAAGGGCTGCTGCCGGGCTTCGACGCCACCCAGCACCTCATAACCAACATCACCGTCGAGGGCGCGGGCAATGACGCGGTCGCACGCAGCCATGTCCGCGCAACCCACTGGATCGGCGGGCGGTTCTGGACGGTCGGTGGCAGCTATCTCCACCGGCTGGTGCGGACGCCGGAAGGTTGGCGCGTCAAGGCAATCTCCATCCGCCGCTTGTACGAAGAGGGGGATCGCGCCGTGCTGGCCGCTGCGGCCGACCGGGTTAAGGCGAAGGCCAAATGAGTGTTCGGGTTTGCGCAGTCCCAATCGCGCGGCGAGGTTGCTCGGAGCATCGGCAACGTGAATATTGATCGAAATGTCGGGGCAGGCTTGGCGCATGCGGCATTAGTGCCGCCAACCGCGGAGACAGGACATGACCCTTTCATTGCAGGAGGTTTCCGATAGGCTTGAGATCGAACAGCTGCTTGTTCGCTATTGCTATGCGGTGGACGATCGCGACTGGGAAGCCTATCGCAAAATATTCACACCCGATGCCTTGCTTGACGACACTGTAACAGGTGGAATCAGGAGCGGTGTGGATGAGCATGTTGCTTACATGAAAGGCGCCCTTTCCAAGATATTGATCTCGCAGCACGCCATTTCGACAATCCTTCTGGATCTCCGAGGGGACCAGGCCAGCGCGCGCGTGCATTGTTCATGCCCGATGGTGGTAGACCTCGGCGAAGGCAAAAGGCAGGTCTTCTTCCAGGGGCTTTGGTATCGAGACCGCGTCGTACGCACGTCCGAGGGCTGGCGCATAAGTGAACTGGTCGAGGAAGGCTATTGGAATCACAATTTGCCGGAGGGGTTCGCGTTCTGACGTCTGTTACGCGCTGTGCTGGATCCGCCCCGGACGCCGTTTCTCAGACCTGGCAGCTACTGGCGCAACACGGTGTTCTTGGTGCCTTCTTCGACCTGGTCGATGACCAGCAGCTTGACCGGGTCGGCGCCGACATTGGTCGCCTGATGCCATTGCCCGATCATCTCGATGATGAAATCACCTGTTTGATAGGTGTTGCTCTTGCCGGTCTCGACATTGGTGACCTGAAGCGTGCCGGCCTCGACATAGGCATAGCGCGGAAACGGATGCTTGTGGACCGGCAAGGTCGCGCCCGGCGCGATCTGATAGGCCGAGACCAGGACCTGGACGTTGTTCTGCGGCAGCGTGATCGGCTGGCCGGACGCGGTCTCGGTGCGAGAGGCAAGCGGGGTCACGACAACCGGCGTCCCGCCGGCATCCAGCGCCTGGGCGTTGTTTGCAAACAGTGCAGCCGCGAGCAGCAGCGTCGGCGCCAAGATTTTTCGCATGATTCCCCCAGGCTGCGTCAGCATCGCGCAGCACGCATTGGTGCGCAAGCTTGTCTGTTGGGGAGCGCCTTATCCCGCTCTTCTGAACATGCCTGGCGTCATGCCATGCATAGCCCGGAATGTACGGGACAGATGGCTCTGGTCCGCGAAACCTGCTGCGATAGCGGCGTCGGCGAGGCCAGATCCCTGTTCGATCAGCGCGCTCGCCCGGCGCAATCGCCGGTCCCGGATATAGGCCGCCGGCGTCAGGCCGATCGCCTTGTTGAAGTCGCGGATGACCTGGAACCGGGTCACGCCTGCCACGCCGGCAAGCCGCTTGAGGTCGAGCTGCGAACCAAGTTCGCTTTCGATAAGGTCGCGACAGAGCGAAAACCTCCGCTGCGATCCTGAGCTTTCGATCTCTTCGGCCTGTCCGCTCGAGCCGCCATGCCGAACGATCAGCCGTCGCAGCGCCACGAGCAGGGACGTCTCGGCCGTCATTGTTTCCGGGGATGTCGAGCCCTGGTGTGCTGCCATCAATGCCGCGGCGAGACTGCTGTCTTCGATCGTCGCGCGCGAAAACATTGGAGCGCCGTCCCGGCCGAGTTCGCGGGCAAGCGCGGTCATCAGCGGCACCGAAGGATAAAACGTCCGGTAGGCCCAGCCTTCGTCCGCGCCGCGTTCGCCGTCATGCCACTCCTCGGGATTGACGACGGCAATGGTGCCTGCCGGAGCGAGAACGCTTTTGCGGCCGATGCGAATGCGCTCGCAGCCAGAGGTGATCAGGGCGATCACATAGGTCGGGTGCGTGTGCAGGTCGTAACGGTGCCGGGTGAAGCGCGCCTCGAACAGGCCCAGGTCGGGAAAACACGGATGGCGCCAGTATTTCCCGGTCTCTGCCGCTTCGTTTGTCCTTGCCATGGTCAATCCGGTTCAAGACGCCTCTCGCCGGGCCTTCTATGGCTGGCAAACCAAGCCGCTTTTTGTCGGCGGAAAGGAGGCATCATGTTGCATAATGACCCCGTCGCCGCGCTGACACCAGAGGTTATAGGCTGGCGGCACCATCTCCATGCCAATCCGGAGCTCGCATTCAATGAATACGAAACGGCGCGTTTCGTTGCAGAGAAGCTGCGCTCCTTCGGCGTCGACGAGGTGCATGAAGGGATCGGCGGCACCGGCGTCGTCGGTGTCCTGCGCAGCGGTGGCGGCGCACGCGCCATCGGCCTTCGCGCCGAGCTCGACGCGCTTCCGGTGCTGGAGAAAACCGGCTTGCCCTATGCTTCGAGGAGAGAGGGCGTGATGCACGCCTGTGGCCATGACGGCCACACCGCCATGCTGCTCGGCGCCGCCAAACTGCTCAGTCAATCGCGCGCCTTCGACGGCACCGTCACTTTCATCTTTCAGCCGGCCGAGGAAAACGAGGGCGGCAGCATGCGCATGATCGAGGACGGCCTGTTCAAGCGCTTTCGGGTCGAAGCGGTCTATGCGGTCCACAACTGGCCGGGCATCAGGCTGGGGACGATCGCCGCCCGCGTCGGGCCGCAAATGGCGGCCGTCGATAATTTCGAGCTGACCTTCGAGGGTCTTGGCGCGCATGCCGCGATGCCGCAGCTCGGCGACGACCCGATCCTGGCCGCCAGCGCCTTCGTGCAAGCCGTCCAGCGCATCGTCAGCCGCTCGGTCGACCCGCAGAGCGCGCTTGTCGTCAGCATCACGCAGATCCATGGCGGCAATGTCGGCAACATCGTGCCGGGCAAGGTCTGGCTGCAAGGCACCTGCCGCTTCTTCGAGCACGGCCTTTCCGACCATTGCGAGAGGCTGATCGGCGAGATCGCACAAGGTATTGCCGCCGCGCATTCGCTCAAGGCCAGGCTCGACTACAGGAAGGGCTATCCGCCGCTGATCAATACGGCGGATGCGACGGCCCGCGCCGTCGAGGCCGCCGCCCCCGTCGTCGGCCGGGAGAATGTCTTGACCGAGTTCAGCCCCAGTCTCGGCTGCGAGGATTTCGCTTTCATGATCCGCGACGCCGGCGGCTGCTATGCCTGGATCGGCGCCGGCGAGGCTGGCCCGGGCAAAGGCCTGCATGGCGACCGCTACGTTTTCAACGACGAGATCGTGCCGACGGTGATGCGCTATTACGTCAACCTGGTCGAGCAGACGCTTCCGCGGGCCGATCCTTCGACAGCAGTTTTTCCGGCGTGATCGGCAACTCCCGGATCCGCTTGCCTGTGGCGTCGAAGACGGCGTTGGCAACAGCAGCGGCAACGCCGGTGGCGCCGAGTTCGCCGATGCCTTTGCCGCCGATCGGGCTGGCATGCTCGTCCACCTCATCGACGAAGTGGATTATGATGTCGCCGGGAATGTCGGCGTTGACCGGAATGGCGACCCCGGAAAGGTTCTTCGACAGGAACCGCCCAAGCACCGGTTCGTGCCTGCTCTGCTCCATGGCCGCCATGCCCCAGCCCCAGATGATGCCGCCCGTCATCTGGCTGCGTGCGGTGCGGGGATTGACGATGCGGCCGGCGCTGTAGCTGCCGACGGCGCGACGGAGCCTGAGCAGGCCGAGCCCCGGATCGACGCCGACCTCCATGAAAATCGCGCCGAAAGTGCGCATGGCGAGGCCTTTGCCATGCTGCGCCGGATCGAACGAGCCGGAGCCGACGATCTCGCCGATGTCGGTATGGCTCATCACATCGGCGATCGTCTGACCGCCGGCAGCGCCCCTGCGGCGAATCTTGCCGTCCTGCATCTCCACCTCGTCCGGCAGCAGATTGGCAAGACGGGCAAGCTGCGAACGCGCATCTTCGGCGGCGGCAAGCACCGCCGCGCCCACCCCCATGGTCGATGACGAGCCATAGGTCGGTCCCGCCTCCGGCAGCTGCGTATCGCCCATTTCCAACTCGATCTTCTCCATCGGCAGGCCCAGCACGTCGGCTGCGATCTGCGGAAAGATGGTGAGTGTTCCGGTCCCTATGTCCTGCGTGCCGGTGCGGATGAGCACCGTGCCGTCCCTGTGCAGCCTGACCTCGGCTGCAGGTGTCGGGTGGCGGAAACAACCCATGGTACAGGTCGCCATGCCGTAGCCGATCAGCCAATCGCCGTCGCGTTGCGGCTTGCGCGGGCGCTCGCGCCAGCCGAACAGGCGGGCGCCTTCCTCATAGGCCTCGCGCAGCTTCTTCGATGACCAGGGCTGGCCGGTGGCCGGATCCGTGTCCGCATGGTTGATCAGACGCAGGTCGAGTGGATCGACGCCCAGGCGGTGGGCGAGCTCGTCCATCGCGCTTTCGAGGGCCCAGGTGCCGGGACCCTCGACCGGCGCGCGCAGCGCCGTCGGCATGGCGACGTTCGCGCGCTCGACGCGCTGGCTGAGACGCATCGCCGGCGTGGCGTAGAGACCCTTCGAGGCTTCGGTGGCGAACTCGACGAAATCGTCGCTCACGGTGGTCAGGTTGATCACGTCCTGTTGCACGGCGGTCAGCTTGCCCGAGCTGTCCGCCGCCAGCACGATCTTCTGCGCCATGCGCGGCTGATAGCCGAGGCAGGAATAGGCGTTGGCGCGGCTTAGCGCCAGCCTGACCGGGCGCTGCATGATGCGCGCAGCGGCGGCGGCCAGCACCTGATGCGGCCAGATCCAACCCTTGCCGCCGAAGCCGCCGCCGGTATGGCGGGAAATCACGCGGACCTTCTCGGCCGGGACATTCATGCGGGCGGCAAGCACCTGGCGGACACCGTAGACGTGCTGCGTGGCATCGTGCAGCGTCAGCTCTCCGTCATTCCACTCAGCGAGCGTCGCCGAGGGCTCCATCGCGTTGTGATGGCGCGACGGCTGCAAATAGACGGCTTCGACCGTGGCGGCGGCGTCAGCAAGCCCGCGGTCGACCTCGCCCTTCGTAAACGTCGGCTCCAGGAACAGGAAGCCGCTCTCCCTCGGCGAGACTGCAGCCTTGTCGATGGCGGTCCACTCCGGCGGTGCCGGCAACTCCGGCTCGGCGAACTCGTAGCGCAACGCGACGCGGCGAGCGCCGGCTTCCGCCGCCTCCAGCGTCTCGCCCAGCACAATGGCAAGCGGCTGGCCCTCGTGACGTATTTCGTCGCTCTGCATGGGCATGAAGCTCTGCGCGGCCGGCGGGCCTTCGGCTTGCTGCATCTGCGTATCCGGCTCGGCCCTTGGCGATGCGAACCGGCGAATTTTGGCATGTCCTCATGCGTGAGCACACGCACGACGCCCTTCTCGGCGAGCGCGTCGTCGACCATGATCGACGTCACGCGGCCGGCCGGAACGGGCGCGGTCACGAGTACCGCATAGAGCAGGTCGGGGGCGAAATAGTCGGCCGCATAGCGGGCGCGGCCGGTCACCTTGACGCCGCCGTCAGGGCGGGCAACAGGCTGGCTGATCATCATGACGGCATCCTCGCTGCTCTTTCGATCGCCCGCAAAGTGGCGGTCTTGGCCAGTTCGATCTTGTAGGCGTTCTGCGACAAGGGACGCGCTTCGGCGAAGGATTGCTCGATAGTGGTGCTCAACGCCTCGCGATCGCCGATTTCGGCACCGGCGAGCTGCTCCTCGGCGGCGCTCAGCCGCCACGGCCGCAGCGCGACGGACCCCAGCGCCAGGGCCGCCCGACGGATGGTTTGGCCGTCCATCTCCAGCACAGCGGCGGCAGAGACGATGGCGTATTCGTAGGATTCGCGCTCGCGCACCTTGAGGTAAGCCGATCGCGGCGCCGGCGCCGGCAGCTCGATTGCCGTGATCAGTTCGCCTTGCTGCAACACATTGTCCGCCTCGGGCCGCGTGTCGGGAAGCAGGTGGAATTCCGTTGCCGGAATGCGCCGGCCGCCGCTGCGGTGCGCGGTGACGATGACCGCATCAAGTGCTGCCAGCGCCACGGCCGGGTCGGATGGCTGGGTGGCGACGCAATCCTTGGTCCAGCCGAAGATTGCGTGATTGTCGTTGATGCCATGCAATGCCGAGCAGCCGGAGCCGAGCTCACGTTTATTGCATGGCAGCTGCTCTTCGGCACGGAAATAGGCGCAGCGCGTCTTCTGCAGCAGATTGCCGCCTATCGTTGCGAGGTTTCTCAGCTGCGGCGACGCTGCGTTGAGGATCGCCTGGCTCAACACCGGATAATCGCGCATGACCAGCGCATGCTGCGCGACATCGTTGAGATGCATCAGCGCGCCGATCGTCAAGCCGCCGCCGGGCAGTGCCTCGATCTGATCCAGCCCGTCGAGGCGGGAGATGTCGATGATCCGCACCGGCTCGGCAATGCCAAGGCGCAGCCAGTTGAGCAATTCGGTGCCGCCGGCGAGAAAGGCGCTGTCCGGCGCGGCACCGGCCGCGATCGTGTCGCCCAGGCTATCGGCGCGCGCGTAGACGAATGGGGTCATTGGCTCACCCTCCAGGCCGCCGCCCGCACCGCCTCGGCGATTTGCGGATAGGCGGAGCAGCGGCACAGATTGCCGCTCATCCATTCGCGGATCTCGGCATCGGAGCCGGTGTGTCCCTCCTCGATCAGCGCCGCCGCCGACATCACCTGGCCGGGCGTGCAGAATCCGCACTGGAAACCATCATGATCGATGAACGCCTGCTGCACGGGATGAAGCGCGTCGCCGTCTGCCAGCCCTTCGATCGTCGTGACCTCGCGTCCCTCGCAGGACACGGCAAGTATCATGCAGGCATTCACACGCCGTTCGTCGAGATGCACGGTGCAGGCGCCGCACTCGCCGAAATTGCATCCCTTTTTCGTTCCGGTCAGATGCAGCCGCTCGCGCAGCAGGTCGAGTAGCGTGACGCGGGGATCGAGATCGGAAAGGCTGTGATCCTCTCCGTTCACCCGCAACCTCAATACGTGCCGATCGTGGAAGTCCATTGGAGGTTACCTCGAAGCACATGCCGTACTCGTCGCAGGGACTCGTCCAGCAAGCAGCCACCCACCTGTCGAGGCGAAATAGGGCGGTCAATTCCGGTGAAAAGGCGCTGCCGGTCAGGGAAGGCTAAAAAACGCGCATTTGAGATTTGCGGCGGAAAGGCCCTGAATGCCGCCGCAAAAAGTGTCACCGTAATTCCGTAATTCCCGTCATTCAGGTTGGCTTGGGCGGCCTACATTGGGAACATTGCCGCGCCGCTGTCCAATCTAGGGCAGGCGGCTTTCCAGGGCAGGGCGGCCTTGCGACTGGCAATGTCGTCCGGCAAATGAAAGATGAAGCTGAGAACTACGAGTTCGCGATCGGACGACGCCAGGATTCGCCGCAAGCGCACAGGAAACGAAACGTGACCGTGATCGCACTGAGGCGCTACTCGTTGCCGGCGGGCCGAGGAGGATTGCTCGTGAAGGTCGGCTAGGGACGGTATCGCGCGGCAGTGTTGAACGCGGCCTGGGGATCAGTACGATCACGAGGGAAATCAGGGAGCGGGTCGCCGCGGTGGCAAGGAGGTGCTCCATGCCGGTCGTGGCGTCTGTGACCGCAGGGGCAGGCGCTGTCGAAATCCGCACCCGGCTCATGCCGCTGTTTCCCGTGATGCCACCGCGCTGCACACGCCTCAGCCAGCACGTTCAATTCTCACCGTGACGGAACCGGGACGATCAAAGGTCGAAACATCGCCGGCGACCTTCCCGAGCACACGATGCCGGGCGACGGGACGCGACCATTCCGATAGCAGATCACGAAATGATCGGAACTCCACAGCCCGAGCGTGCCGACCGAGAAGTCGCGCTGCCGTGTCTGTTCCGGAAATGGAGCCGGTAGATTTACCGGTCTTCTTCCTGGCGAAGGTGGTCGCTCATCTCAATGGTAAGCGGCAACATCTGAGCAAGAGATTTTGCGGCTTCGTTATCGGCAAGATCGGCCGTGACCTCGCCCCAGTCTGATGAAATGCGAATACGTTCTTGAGCCATCCTGGGTCCAACCATTCCAAATGCAATAACGCCAGCGCTCAGCAGTGATTTCAGCACGGGTCATTCCTCCGTTTTCTAGGCAGATGGAGCCCGCCCCAGCAAACACAGGCTCCATCTCGTCAGTCACGCGGAGAGGTGCTGATTGAAGAAGCTGGTAAGCCTGTCGAACGGAATCAGGTCCACACGGTCGTAGAGATCGACGTGACCGGCGCCCTGGACCCAAACCAGTTCCTTGGGCTCGGCTGCCAGTCTGTAGGCTTCCTCGCTGAATTCCCTCGAATGCGCCTGATCGCCGCTGATGAACAGCATTGGGCGCGGCGAGATCGTCTCGATGTCATTGAACGGGTAGAAGTTCATGAATTTGACGTTGCTGGTCAGCGTCGGCTTAGTCGTTATCTGGTCGGAGACACCCGCCGGGGTAAACTCTCCGCGGGGTGTCCGATAGAAATCGTAGAACTCGCGCTGGATGGGATGCGTCGACGCGGTCAGTTCGAGATCAGTGCCGCCCGTATACTGGACTTGGCCGCCTTCGAATTCGGAGTAGCGCTGTTCGGCGGCCGCTGCGATGATCTGCTTCCGTTGCTCGACGCTTAGCGAGTGATTGAGTGCGTTTCGGTTCGCCGCGCCCATGTCATACATGCTGACCGTGGCGATGGCGCGCATGCGCGGGTCGATCTTGGCGGCGCTGATGACGAAGCTGCCGCTGCCGCAGACACCAATCGCGCCAATGCGGTTGCGGTCCACGAACGCGTGTGTCCCGAGGAAGTCCACCGCCGCGCTGAACGCCTCGGCGTAGACATCCGGCGAAACGATCTGTCGGGCTTCGCCCTCGCTCTCGCCCCAGAATGGCAGGTCGATCGCCATGGCGATGAAGCCCTGCTCGGCCATCTTGGTGGCATAGAGGGTCGCGCTTTGCTCTTTCACCGCGCCCATTGGATGGCCGACGACGATGGCCGGATGACGTGCATTGCGGTCGAGGTTCTTGGGAACGAGCAGATTTCCCGCAATATTCATCTGGTATTGGCTTTTGAAGGTCACTTTCTCCAGCGTCACCTGACCGCTTGTATAGAAATTGTTTGCACCGTTTGACATGTCTTGAGCCTTTGCGAAGGGAAAGTTGAAGAGTGACGCCCCACTGAAGGCGGCGATGCCGGAGCCGGTCAGCTTCAAAAGCTCCCGCCGGTGGATTTCACGCGCTGGTATTTTCGTATCAGGGGTATTCAAAGGCATTTCCGATCTCCTGTAAGTTTGGGTTGGAATTGAACCACTCGCCACTTTGGCCAGTCCTCTTCGAGTTTGAGCAGACGCCGACCGTTGCCGATCAGCGCGATTGCGAAGCCGGCCAGAACCAAGCTGCCGATGAAGATCGCGGGGATCGTCAGACCATACAGCAGCACCCCTCCGACTACCGCGCCCAGAAGGATCGAAGCCTGGATCGCCGCGACCATCAGGCCTGCCGGCGGCCTCGGCCGCATTTTGCGACATCCATGTCATCCAAATCACCGACATCGCGGTAATGCATTGTTGCAGTGCAAACCTAATGGTTTTGCCATAAAGCGATTACCCCTATAAATCGGCATGAACCTATCGACCATATCGAATAATCTGCTGCAAGCGACGGAGAGAGAAACTTCATGGCCAGAACCGATCTCAACCAATTGACGTGGTTTCAGGCTGTCGCAGAAGAGCGCAGCTTCACCAAGGCGGCGGCAAAGCTCGGCGTCGCGCAATCGACGCTCAGTCACACGATCAAGCAGCTCGAAACACGCATGGGCATACGCCTTCTGACCCGCACGACGCGTAATGTCGCGACGACCTTTGCGGGCGAAAGGCTGCTACAGACGATCACCCCGCGCATTGGTGAAATCGAAGACGAGATCACAGCGCTGATGGCGCTCCGCGAAAAGCCGTCAGGCTCGATCAGGTTGACCCTGTCCGACCACGCGCTCGAAAGCGTCGTCTGGCCGAAGCTTAAGCCGGTCCTCAGCGGCTATCCCGACATCGGCGTCGAACTGATCCTGGACAGCACCTTCCGCAACATTGTCGAGGAAGGTTTTGATGCCGGTGTCCGGCTTGGAGAGAGCGTCGAGAAAGACATGATCGCGGTCCGCATCGGCCCGGACTGGCGCTTAGTCGCCGTGGCTTCGCCGCGATACTTCGCGGCGCACAGCGTGCCTGTGCATCCGCAGGATCTGGTCCGGCACGTCTGCATCAACATGCGTCACGAAACCGCCGGTGGTCTGTACGCATGGGAGTTCGAGAAGGATGGACAGGCGCTGCGTGTCCGTGTGGACGGTCAACTTACCTTCAACAACTCCTACGCCATGATCGACGCTGCAGTGAGTGGCTATGGCATCGCCTATGTTCCCGAGAACATCGTGGAGCGGCACGTCGTCTCAGGATTGCTGGTGAAGGTCCTCGACAACTGGTCACCCTTCTTCGATGGCTATTTTCTCTATTATCCGAGCCGCCGCCAAAACCTTCCTGCGTTCAAGATCATTGTCGACGCGTTGCGGCATCGGGATCCGTCGGGATCGTGATGTTCCCTTCGTCATATTGTACTCAGGGGCGTGGTCGATAGCGGCTCATTCCTGAATCTCGATAGGCGCAGCAGGAAAGGCATAGGTCGAGGTCCGGTATCCAACTCGAAGCGTTAGTTATAACCAGAACATCGCGTCGATGCTTGCGCGAAGGTTGGCCACAACTTTCTTCCCCATCGCGCCGGCTGGAGCGAAGCGCATGATCCTACAGGGAAATTGAATAGGTCCGCGGCCGCATCGCACCGCAGCGTAGATGTTGGCTCCCCGGGCCGGATTCGAACCAGCGACCAACCGGTTAACAGCCGGTTGCTCTACCACTGAGCTACCGGGGAACAGAGGCTCTTGCGTGAGTGGGGCAGCCTATAGCAAACCCGTTTCGGCTTTGCAAAGAAGCATTTCGCATTTTTTCGATGCTTTTTGGCGCGAGGCTTGCTGGCAATGGCCGGCGAGCGCCCTCATATGAGCTGTCTCTCGCCTGTCAAGGAACAGAAAAGGCCGTTGCGGCTTTCTCCGGCTGATGGTGCTACTGATGCAAACGGATCGACATTTCACATGACGGCAATGAGCGACGAACAGCCACCGGCCCGGAAAATCTCGGTCTTCGGCCGCCAGTTCACCATGCCGCGCTCGCGCGGCCTCAGGATTGCGATCGGCGTCGTGCTGATCATCGGCGGCATTCTCGGCTTCCTGCCGATCCTGGGTTTCTGGATGGTACCGATCGGACTGCTGGTGCTCTCCTACGAATTTGCCCTGGTGCGTCGTCATCGGCGCCGCTTCGTCGTCTGGTGGGAGCGACGGCGCCGGCCTGACTGAGATTGCCCGCTGACGGCCGCCAGCCTGCCATATGTCGGCGAGCGGCGTCGTCCGCCCATACGTTTACCGAGGTTGGTCGAAACAGCTCTCCAGGCGTTCGCAAAGCTCCTTGAGAACGGCGGTAGCCGATGCCAGCCGCGCCCGGTCGCGCGGCGGAAGGCTGTTTGCGCCTTCTATGCTGAGGCGGTCGATGGCATAGCGCACAAGCTCTGCAGACTGCGACAATCCGCGCGACGTGCCGTCCTTCCTAGCTGCTCGACGCATGGCGGAGCCTCCTCTTTGCCCAACGTGGCCGCCGGTTTCGGGTTCCCGTCGCCCAGAATCATGCTTAACGATAAGCTAATATGTTATTGCTAACATAGGCATTGCGTTGATAAGGCAGGGCATGGAATGTCGAGGAACCGTTGGGAATGCATGGTGGCCGCTTGACGGCATTTTCGCCGCAACCTATTGGAGCCGGGTGGAACGCCGGGAGCAATGAGGCCTCGTGGCGGAGTGGTTACGCAGAGGACTGCAAATCCTTGCACCCCGGTTCGATTCCGGGCGAGGCCTCCAATGCCCGAGCTCCCGCGCGTCAGCGCCGGGGGGCTTCAGTTCCGGTCGAAACAGCCGCGGCCTTTGCGCGGCAAGCGGATGGTTGGAACATGAGCGCTGATTTTGCCGAACGCCGGGTGAAGATGGTCGACGGCCAGATCCGCACCACCGACGTGACCAGCGCGCCGTTGCTCGAGGCGATGCTTGTGGTGCCGCGCGAGGCCTTTGTTGCCCCCGGCCAGCGCGATCTTGCCTATATCGACGAGGATATCCGAATTGCCGACACGGCCGATGGCCCGCGCTATCTGATGGAGCCGTCGCCATTGGCCAAGCTGATGCAGCTGGCCGATATCGGCCCAAGCGATTCGGCACTCGATGTCGGCTGCGGCACCGGCTATGCGGCGGCGATCCTGTCGCGGCTGGCAAGGTCCGTGGTGGCGCTGGAAAGCGATGCGGCGCTGGCTGAGACCGCCACTTCGACGCTTGCGGCGCTGGGTTGCGGCAATGTCACCGTGATCCAGGGGCCGCTGCCGCAAGGCCACGCAGATAAGGCGCCTTACGACGTGATCCTGATCGGCGGCAGCGTCGGCGAGGTGCCGGCGGCGCTGTTCGACCAGCTTGCCGAAGGCGGCCGACTCGTCGCCGTTGAAGGGCAGGGCAATTCGGGCGTAGCCCGGCTTTTTTTTAAGACTGGAGGGGTTGTAACGGGAAGACGCGCATTTAATGCGGCAATTAAGCCACTACCGGGATTCGAACGCATTCCCGCCTTCGAATTCTGAGTGATTTTGCCTTGCAGCGAAGGCGCTGTCATGATCGCTTGCGTTTGAACAATCGTTGCTGATCTGCATAACCGGGTGTTTCTTGGGGGCTTTCAGCGGGGGAACGATAAAAAACGCGGCGCCGGCTGATCAGAAGGAGAAGCCAGCGTGGCGCAGTTCCCGTGCAAAACGAATGAGGGAATATAACGTGCCGTCTGTACGCAAGTTGCTTTTTACCGCTGTCCTCGTTTCGGCGACCGCGCTTTCTCCAATGGCCGCCTCGGCCGAAACCATTCTCGGGGCACTTTCAAAGGCCTATCAGAACAATTCCTCTCTCAATTCTTCACGCGCCGGCGTTCGCGTCACCGACGAGGGCGTTGCCATCGCCAAATCCGGCTGGCGCCCGACCATCACCGGTTCCGGAAGTATTGATTATACCGCCAGCCACAGCAACCTGTTGCACCGAAACATCTCGTTGACCACCGGCAACTTCGGCGTCGAGATCGACCAGACGCTGTTTGACGGTTTTCAGACCAGGAACAATGTGGCGGCCGCCGAATCGCGGGTCCGCGCTTCGTTCGAAAGCCTGCGCAACGCCGAAGAAAACACTCTTTTCAACGCGGCAAGCGCCTATATGGATGTTATCCGCGACCGTCAGGTCGCCGTGCTGACCGAACAGAACCTGCAATTCCTGACCGAGCAGGCGCGTGCGGCGCGTTCGCGCTTCGAGGTCGGCGAAGGTACGCGCACCGACGTCGCGCAAGCCGACGCCCAGCGTGCCTCCGCGGTGGCGCAGTTGAGCGCCGCCCGCGCCACGGCGCTGGCAAGCGCCGCGACCTATCGCCAGATCGTCGGCGACGAGCCGGGCAGGCTCAGGCCGGCTTCGCCGGTGTCGAAGCTGTTGCCGTCGAGCCTCGATGCAGCGATCGCGATCGCATCGGCCGAGCATCCGGCCATCCTCGCCACCGCGCATCTGGTCGACGCGGCGGCGTTTTCGGTGAAGTCTGCCGAAGGCGCGCTGCTGCCGCAACTCTCGGCGTCGGCGGGTGTTTCGAGCGCCTATCGCGGCACCGCGCCCGGCTCGCTCTCCTCGACACAGGATGGCGTAACCAATTCGGCGAACATCGGTGCGACATTGACGATACCGATCTATTCCGGCGGCCGGACCTCGGCATTGGTTCGCCAATCAAAGGAATCACTTAGCCAGGCCCGTATCGAGGTCGATGTCAGCCGCGACACCGTGCGCCAGGCGGTGACCTCGGCATGGTCGCAATACACCGCCGCGCAGCAAAGCGTCACGGCCAACCGGCAGGTGGTCGCCGCCGCGCAGCTTGCCCTGAACGGCGTCATCGAAGAGCGCAATGTCGGCCAGCGCACCACGCTCGACGTGCTCAACGCGCAGGCGACCCTCATCACCGCCAAGATCAATCTTGTCAGCGCCGAACGCGACGTGGTGGTGGCGAGCTATGCCATCCTCTCGGCGGTTGGCCATTTGTCGGCAGACCGCCTTGCGCTCAACGTGACGAAGTACAGGCCCGAAGAGCATTACAACGCCGTCAAGGACAAGTGGATCGGTCTGCGCACGCCGGACGGCCGCTGATCGCCAGGCCGTGTTTTCAGCCCGCGCTCGAACGACGCGCGGGCTTTCAACTCCCGACCCTAATCTGTTGAAATCCGAGATGTCGCCAGATTGGGGATTCTCGCAAGCCGTTCCGTCGGTTACGCTGTTGCCATGATTCGAATCCGGCATTGCCGGACAGGAAATCTGGGAACGAGTCACAAGGGCGGCGGATGTGACGATGGCGACGGCAAGCAGCGTACAGCGCGAACCTTCCATGGAAGAAATACTAGCTTCCATCAGAAGGATCATCGAGGACAGCGATACCGGCCGCAAGCAGCCGGGCGACGCCGACGAGCTGCGCCAGGATCTGCAACCGGCGCCGGCAGCCGGACGGGCAGCGGAGGGGGATGCGTTCCGCTCCGAACTGCGCGGCGGGCTGGAGATCGCCAAGCCGGCGACGCGCGCCGAGGTGCAGCCAACGGCCGCGCCGGTCATTGAGCCCCTGGAAACGCCGCTGCGCGCCGGCCCGGAAAAGGCAGCGGTGACGCTGGCTGAGGTGAACACCGCTCCCGCAAAGCCGGATCGGCCTGCGACAGCCAAGGCTGCCGAGACGACCGACACCATCATCGCCGATTGGCGGCGCGAGATCGCGGCGGTCGGCGACGCGATGGCCAAGCCGGAGCGCGCCGAGCCACGCCGGACGCCGGACGCCGAGCCGAAAGCCGAGGTTTTCGAGAACGAGGCGACTGCTGAACCTGTGCCGGAGCCTTCGGAAATTGGGCCGGAGCCTTCGGAAAGCGGCCCGGAACGTTCTAAAATCGGCCCGGAATCTTCTAGAATCGGATTGGCGCGTCCGGCGGCCAGCGAGGCGCCGTCCCTTCGGCCGGCGATCCTTTCGGAGCATACGGGCCGGCAGGTTGCCGCCGCCTTCGGTGAGCTTTCAGACGCGTTTGCCAGCCGCAGCAAGAAGACCTTCGACGAGATGGCCGAGGAGATGCTGCGGCCGATGCTGCAGGACTGGCTGGACAACAACCTGCCGACGCTGGTCGAGCGGCTGGTGCGCGAGGAAATCGAGCGCGTCGCGCGCGGCGCGCAGTAGCAATTCGGAGAGCCGCCAATGGGCGGCGCTCGACCGGCGAATTGTCGAAGTCGGCGCTGCCCCTTATCCGCCTGCCGGCACCTTTGTAACTTGTTTCTTGCCGACTCTGCTATGAAGGCAGGTGCGGTGGCGGACGGGAGACCGGAGCATCTTTGGGTGATCGAGCCC
>NZ_JAMYQK010000025.1:0-85884 GCF_040320845.1 Mesorhizobium sp. M0601 | reverse complement strand
CCGCCCCCCCCCGGGCGGGGGGGGCGGGGGGGGGCCCCACCACCCGGCCCGCCGCGGGGGGGGGGGGGGCGCCGCCCGTGGCCTCGCGTGGCCCCGGCCCGCCGGTCTGGGTCCATGGCGACGTCGCCTCGGGCAATCTGCTCGTCGAAGATGGCAAGCTCTACGCGGTCGTCGATTTCGGTAGTTCGGCTATCGGCGATCCTGCCTGTGATCTGGTGATCGCGTGGACGGAATTTTACGGCGAGAGCCGTCAGGCGTTCCGCGACGCCATTGCCCTTGACGAGCACAGCTGGGCGCGCGCACGGGGCTGGGCGTTGTGGAAGGCGCTGATCGTCGCTTCGGGACATGACGGCAACCAGCGCGAGGCGGAAAAATCGTGGCGGGTCATCGATGAGGTGCTGGCGGATCACACAAACAGTCGAAGCGGGAAGGCTAATTCAGTCTGAACGCGTCCCGCTCGAATAACGAAAGCATTACTGCCCGCCCATCTCCTTCCTGAACGTATCGAAATCGACCTGCATGCCGTTGAAGATGGTGCTCCAATGGCGGGTCAGCGCTGAAACGGCGACCGCCTCCTGGATCTCCTCGTCGGTGGCGCCGGCGCGCTTGGCGTCCTGCGTGTCCGACCAGATACAGTAGTTGCACGGGATTTGCGCCGCTACTGCCAGCGAGATCAGCGACTTGACCTTCGGCGGCAGCGCCGTCTTGTCGCTGAGCTGGATGGCCTTGACCTCGGCCCATGCACCAGGCAGACCGACTTTCGGGAACTGCATTACGAAACTCGGTACGCCGCCCATGGTCGACTGGATGTCCTTGACGGTCGCGTCATACTCATCGGCATAAGAAGGAGCTGCAGCCAGGGTCAGCACACAGGTGGCGGCGAGCAGGCAGGCGCGGCGGATGGAAGAATGCGTTGATGAAAGAGTACGATAGGCAGACATGACATTCTCCTCTGGCGTTTGTTGGCCTTACGGTGTAAGGTACCGTCGAAAATGAACCTTACATCGTAAGTTGTCAAGCGGCACCATGGACACATCGATCAAAAAAAAGCGACCGCGCGGCCGGCTGTCTCGCGAGATGATCGAGGATGCCGCTTTGAAGGTGATCGAGAGCGAGGGCCTCGCCGGGTTTTCGATGCGCAAGCTGGCGGCAGAACTCGGCTGCGAAGCCATGAGCATCTATCACCACTTTCCTTCGGTGGCGCATCTCTTCGAAGCCTTGGTGGATCGGCTGATCGGCTCCCTCGAAATGCCCGACGCGGACCTCCCTTGGCGACAAAGGTTACGCATTGCCGTGCAGGATTTCCGCCGCGTCGCGCGTGAGCACCCGGCCTTTGCCACGTTCCTTGTAACCTACCGGATGAATTCGCCGACGTGTCTCACTTGGCTGAACGGCATCCTTGGCCTGTTCGAGGCCGGCGGCTTCGGACCGGAACTGAGTGCGCGGCTGTTCCGCACCACTGGCTATTATCTGATGGGTGCCATCCTCGACGAGACTGCCGGCTATGCAAAGGGGCCTTCGGCCGTGACCATCGTCAGCGACGAGCAACTGGCGCAGGATTTTCCAAAAATAGCTGCGGCCGGGCGTTATTTCGGCACCGCCGAATTCGACCGGACGTTTGATCTTGGCCTTGACATGCTCCTGGACGAAATGGAGAACGCCCGCGACCGCGCCAGCGCGCCGAACACCGGGTCTTGATGTCATGCGCTCCCTGTTCGCCCTGATACTGCTCATCGGCACCGGCATCGGCGTCGTCTATCCCTGGGCGATGACCAATTTCTCCGGCCGTGAGATCGGCACCTGGCGAGTTTACGACCAGGGCCGGTTCAAGCCGGTGACCGTGCCCCTGAGCGCACGCGACGGGCCGCTACGCGTGCTGGTCGACCTTACGGCAAGAGCCGAGCGCATCGTCTCGCAGCAGCGCACTGTGTTGACCCTCACTGCCGCCACCGGCGGCAGGACGGTGCTCGCCTCGACGCTGCAGTTCAATCACTCCGACAATCCGCGCCAGGTCAGCCCGCAACTGCCGGACAGGATCTTTCGCGACGAGGCTGGCCTGATCCCGACCGTTACCCCTGGTTCCTACATCTTCACCGTCGGTCCGGGCGACGCCGAAGGCATTCCGATGCGGGCCGTCGATCTCGTCCTGCGCTCGGGGGCCGGCGAGGTCGACCGCCGGGCGCGCCCGGTTGGTTTTTCCCTGATGGCGGCGGGCCTGGTCGGGCTGGTGCTGGCATTCCGTTTCGGCGGCCGTCGGCCGGAAAATCCGAACTCGCAGCCGCCACCGCCGCGCTGGGGCAGGGGCTCCAATTGAACTATCGTCATGCCTACCATGCCGGGAACTTCGCCGACGTCGTCAAGCATGTCGTGCTCAGCCGGCTGATCGAATATCTGAAACAGAAGGACAAGGCGTTTCGGGTCATCGACACCCATGCCGGGATCGGCCGTTACGATCTGTCCTCGACCGAAGCGCAAAAGACCGGCGAATGGCAAGGCGGCATCGGCCGGCTCGTCGATGCGGCCCTCGATGCGCCGGCGGCAGCACTGCTGGCGCCGTATCTTGAAGCCGTCCGCTCGCTCAATCCGGACGGCGGCGTGAAAAAATACCCGGGTTCGCCGCTGATCGCCCGGCACCTGATGCGCAAGCAGGACCGGCTGTCGGCGGTCGAGCTGCATCCTAAGGATGCCGCCAGGCTGAAGTCGCTGTTCGACGGTGACTTCCAGACCCGGGTGATCGAGCTCGACGGGTGGCTGGCGCTCGGCGCGCATCTGCCGCCAAAGGAAAAGCGCGGCCTCGTGCTCATCGATCCGCCTTTCGAGGAAGAGGGCGAATTCGGTCGCTTGGTCGACGGGCTGCAAAGAGCCCATCGGCGCTGGCCAGGAGGGATTTACGCGCTGTGGTATCCGCTCAAGGACCGCAGGGCGGTCGCCGCCTTCCGCAAGGCGCTGAAGCAGACGGGCATTTCGAAGCTGCTCGACATCGGTTTTGAGATCAGGCCGGACGCCGTCGAGCCGAGCCTCGACGGCTGCGGCATGGTGGTGGTCAATCCGCCCTTCACGCTGGAGGGTGAGTTACGGACGCTGCTGCCGGCGCTGCACCGGCTGCTTGCACTTGAGCAGCCGTCGCACTGGACGCTGGACTGGCTGGCGGGAGAGTAGTTTGAGGCGTGGCCCTGCCGTTCCGTCAGCGCAACCATCGTCACCACAACCACGGTCGCTACAACCGCTTGACCGCGCGTCAGCGAATCCGCACAGTGCGCGCAGTCGACCTTGAGAGGCTGCCATGACTCGCTTCGCCCAATCCGCCCTTGCCGCACTGCTCGCCTTTTGCACGCCGCTGGCCGCGCCTCTTGGCGTCACCCAGGCAGTCCAGGCGGCCGACCTTGCAATCTATACCGACGAGGATAGCGGCGTCTGCGGCGAGGCCTGGGTGCTGAACAAGATCACCGACCGCTTCTCCTATCAGGTGCATCACGTGCCGCATCTGCCGGATGTGCAGATCGTCGACTTCCAGCGCATCCACCAGCATCGCTATCTGCCGGCCGACGACACCTGGCCGATCGGCCGCCGTTATTGCGGCGCCACCGTCAGCCTCTCCGACGGCGGCGCTCGCACCATCTGGTACCTGATCGAAGAAGGCCAGGGCTTTGCCTCGATCGGCGACAATGTCGAATTCTGCGTCTCGGGCTTCGACCGCTGGATGGTCTACAACGGCCGCTGCCGCGTCCTGCGCTGACCAGCGCTTTCCGATCCCGACGGATTGTTGCGTCACTTAGGTGGTCGAGAAAAGGAACACCTGACGGCCATCAGGATCACGGACGATCACACGTCGGCCCATAGCCGTCGCCTTGACGTCCGCAATGATTCCAAAGCCGTTGGCCTTGGCGGCAGAAGCAGCTTCATCTGCGTTGGCGACTTCGAAGCCGATCATCGTTCCCGCTCCTTCCGGCGTCGTTGCTTCTGCCGGGTAGAGTTCGATCGCAAGCCCTTCACCTTGGAACGCGAAATGTATCGGACCGGAGCCATGCTGCTCTTGCCTGAAGACAATTCCAAAATTCGCGTAGAAAGCCGCGGCTGATCTGGGATCAGCCGAAAACCATGTGACAAATGCCAAGCTCGGCAAGGTGGACATTCATACCTCTCTGGTGTTGAGGGTCCAAGGTCGGACGAGGTTGCGAAAATCGGAGACTTCCATGCATGTCAACGCCAACCGACCACATCGATCATTTTGCGGGGGAAACAGCACCACATGGATTCGCTTGTTTATACTGTTGCTCTCGGCGCGGTCGTTGCAGGCTTCGTCCAGGGGCTTTCCGGGTTCGCTTTCAGCCTGGTTGCCATGTCGATTTGGGTTTGGACCGTGGAGCCCCAGCTTGCTGCCGCCATGGCAGTCTTTGGGGCGTTCACCGGCCAGATCATCGCCGCCGTCACCGTCCGCCGGGGCTTCGACCTCAAGCTTCTGCTGCCATTCCTGATCGGCGGGATCATCGGGATTCCGGTCGGTGTCGCCATCCTGCCTTTGCTGGATGTGCAGTTGTTCAAGTTGGTCTTCGGAGCGCTGCTGGTCGTTTGGTGTCCGTTGATGCTCTTTGCGCCTCGCCTCCCTCCCATCACGGTCGGGGGTCCTGTTGCAGACGGTGCAATAGGTCTGGTTGGCGGCATCATGGGTGGACTTGGCGGCTTCACCGGCCCGGTTCCAACGCTGTGGTGCGTGCTGCGCCAATGGGAAAAGGACAGGCAGCGTATTGTCATCCAGAATTTCAACCTTGTGACCCTCTCCATGACGATGGCTGCCTATCTTGCGGCCGGAAAGATCAAGCTCGAAATGCTGCCGATGTTTGCCCTCGTCGCGCCGGCGATGTTGATACCGACACTCCTTGGCGCGAGACTCTACATCGGCGTTAGCGAGGCGACTTTTCGAAAGATCGTCCTCACACTCTTGGCCGCATCAGGTGCGGCATTGTTGGCATCGTCCTTGCCGCGCCTCATAAGCCGGGTTTGAACGACACACAGAAATCCCGACTTCCGCCGTGCCATGCGCTATCGACCGATGCGGCCTGCTCCCGATAGGTAGGCGCAGATCAGTTCGACGAGTTGCTTTTGCAGCTCCGGCGCGGCGAGCATGTTCCGGCGTGCCGCGTTGTGGATCACACCTTCGATCGCTGACGACAGCACGCGCGCCACGGTCTCCGTGTCGGCGCCTTTCCTTGGCTTGCGATAAGTGGCGACAGCAGTCGCATAGTGATTGAGGTATTGTGCCTGGAACGAAGCATGGGCGGCCCTGGAGCCGCGATCGCCCGGCGCCTCGTCGAGCAGCACCTGATGTAGTGTCGGGTGAATGCTGTGCGCCGCGATCATGCCGCGCACCAGCTCCTGCGCGAATTTCCTTAGCGGCTTTTGGTCTTCCGCCGAATCGCGAATGACCGACAGCACATGATCGAAGTGACGGCGCCGGACGGCAGCGAGCAGGGAAAGCTTGTCGGGAAAGTACTGGTAGAGCGTGCCGATGCTTACACCTGCTGTCTCGGCAACCTTGTTGGTGGTGAAGCCGGCCCAGCCCAGCCCGCTCAGAACATGAGCCGCCGCCTCGATGATCGCCTCGACGGTTGCCCTGGAACGCGCCTGGCGCGGCTGTTTGCGCATGCGCGGATGCGGTTTTGCAATGCGAGTAGACACGTTCGCCCATTCTCCTGAAAATATAAACAACATACTCGCATTTCCGGAAAAGGACACCGACCATGAATGCGCTCGCTCTGCTTCGCAGCCTGTTTGCCTATCAGGCCTGGGCCAATGACGAACTGCTGGAAAAGCTCGCGAGTCTCGACCCGCATGTTCACGGCAAGGAACGGCAGGCCGTGATAGGGCTCATCGATCACAGCCATGTGGTGTCGCGGATATTCTCGGCGCACCTGGTTGATGCAAGCCATGGCTACTCCGCCGACACCACCGAGGACACGCCGGCGTTCGACGAACTTCGAGCCGCGGTCGCAGCGACCGATCGCTGGTATCTCGATTATCTCGAAACCGTTTCGTCGCGGCAGCTGTCCGAGCCCGTCGCATTCGTGTTCACCGACGGGGATAAAGCATTGATGTCGCGACAGGAAATGCTGACCCACGTCGTACTCCACGGCGGCTATCATCGCGGTGAAGCGGGGCGCATCCTGGCGCAGATTTCGGTCATGCCGCCATGGGATACCTTCGCCGTCCATCTCCACAGGGCCGAGCCTTCGCGCCGGCTGCAGATGAGCCGTGAGCCGCTCGGCGCCTGAACGGCCGAGCGCATTCGATCACGCGGTCGGCTCGACCGGATCTATCGAACGATATCCTGTCCTTCAGAAATGCGAGCTGTCTGCTTACTTTCATCGCGTCGTGCAAGATAGTGCAGCGGCGTGCTCGTCGCGTTGCTTCCTACTTACCTGTAGTTTATCGTTGCGAACAAGACGAGGCGGGCGACCGCCTTCGCTCTTGACAATGTTCGCGCTGAGCGTCGGACGTTGAAGCGCAAAGCTGGTCGAAAAGGTCCTGAGCTTGACGAGAAGACCGGTCGAGATAGAGCGAGCAGAATTTCTGTCGCAGAACTTCGCTGCGGGACACAAAGATTCGCAGCCGGTTTTTGCGCGGGTAAAATGGTCGCGCGCTCGCCGTAACCGAAACTTAAGCTGCAAAAATCATTCTAATGCTTCGCTGGCTAGCAAGCCGCGAGTCAGATATGCAATGCGCGCCGGGTCAATAACGGCCGTCGGCACAACGGAAGGGGCATGATATGGCTAAGCAGTCATCCAAAGCGCCGGCATCCAAGGCACCGGCAAAGTCACCGGCAAAGTCACCGGCAAAGAAAGCACCGGCAAAAGCAGCCGCGGCAAAGGCCGCAACTGCTGTGAAGAAAGCAGCACCCGCTGCCAAAGCGAAAGCCGCCGCGCCTAAGGCAAAAGCAGCGCCGGCCAAAAAGCCGGCCGCCAAGGCCGCGGCAAAACCGGCCGTGAAGAAAGCAGCACCTGCCAAGGCAAAAGCAGCACCGGCCAAGGCCAAGGCTGCACCGGCCAAGAAGCCGGCTGCAAAGGCCGTGGCGAAGCCCGCTGCGAAGAAGGCAGCACCGGCAAAGGCCGCCGCTGCGAAATCTTCCGCAGCAGTGAAGAAAGCAGCGCCCGCGGCCAAGCCGAAGGCAGCGCCCGCAAAGGCGAAGGCCAAGAAGTAGTCGCCGTTCTCCGATCGCCGGGGACAGTACTCAAGACAGCCATGGCGGGATGCCTAATAGGCGCCTCGCTTGCTGGCTGACGGTCGGGCAGGACGAGAAAGAGGCGGGAGGAAGACATCTTTTCGCAGCTCCCAGGACTTCGCCGTGCGGCGAAGTCCGGTGGGATTTTTGTGGCTGCCAAAACCAAACCTTCGGTGCAAGGCCTAGTTGGTAGTTGCTCGGATCTGGATTGTCCGACGTGCTCGCGTCTGCCGACGCACCTCCGATTCATCGCATCCGAACGCGAGACAATGGTTGTACGCTGGCGGCGGGGTTTTCCGCCTCTGGCCGTTGATGAACCCTGCATGATCGGTCAACAGTGCCCATGCACGAGCCCCTGTCGGAATCGATTTTCGGTGAGGGTCATGCGCGAAGTCACAATGCTACCGCATCCTTTGCGCGTCCAATGAGGCATATGGAGCTGTAGCCGGCAAACAGGAATCGACAATGCCCAGACTGCTCTACGCGTCTACTTCTCCCTACAGTTCCAAGGTGCGCATGGCAGCACTACATGCCGGCATCGCCGTCGATCTCGTGCCGATAAAGACCGAGGAAAGACCGGCCGCGCTGATCGGCGCCAATCCGCTCGGCAAGATCCCGGTGCTGGTGCTCGACGACGGCCGCTCGGTCCATGACAGCCGCGCCATCACCCAGCATCTCAACCGGATGTCGAAGAACGCATTGTTTCCGCGCAATCCCGACAAGCGCCTCGAGGCGGAGGTGCTGGAGGCATTGGCCGACGGCATCTGCGACTGCGCGCTGTCGATGGTCTACGAGCGGCGCACACGGCCGGAAGAGATGGTCTACCAGCCTTGGCTCGAGCGCCAGTGGACGAAGATTTCGGACGCGCTCGATCTGCTCAACGCAAACCCGCCGAAGCTGCCGAAGAAAATCACCCTCGGCCAGATCGCATTGCGCGCCTGCCTCGGCTATCTCTCGCTGCGCTTCGCTGGAAAATGGGAAAAGGGCCGCGGCCGGCTGACGCGCTGGGCGGCACGCTTCGACGAGAAATTCCCGGAGCTGAAGCCCGCCATCCCGGCTTGAGGGCGGGCGGCCCCAACCGGTGCCACAAAAAAAGCCGGGCGCGAGGCCCGGCTTTTTCGTGTCGTGGCTTGGACGACTTAGAACTTCATACCGACGCCGAAAGTGACGCGATTGTCGGTCGACTTGACCTTGCCGATACCGTCGAAGTCCTTCCTGCCGAAGTCCGTGTAACGATACTCGACACGGCCGAACACATTGTCGGTGATCTTGATGTCGGTACCGACGCCGGCTGTCCAGCCAAACTGCGTGTTGGTGTCGCTTACGCCGGCAGCTTCAATCTTCTGGTTCTTCAGCGCGCCACCGGCGGTGCCGTAGAGCAGGATGTCCGGGGTGACAGCGTAGCCGAGGCGGGCACGCAGCGAGCCCTCGAAGCCACCCTTGGCCTCGATGCCGGCATCGTCGCCCTTGACGCCGTTGTAGCCGATATCGGCTTCGGCACCGTAGACGAAGTTCTCCTGCTGCCAGTTATAGCCGCCGAAGACGCCGCCGACAAAACCCTTGGTGTCGACGTCGACGCCAATGTCTTTGGCTTTGGCGTGGCCAGCGAAGCCGTAGCCGACGCTCACACCGGCATAGGGACCGGCCCAGGATGCGACCGGAAGTTCTGCGATCGGGGCAGGTGCCGGCGGCTCTTCCTGAACCACGTCCGCGGCATAGGCGGTTCCGCCGAGGGCGAACAGCCCAAACGCCACCGCGAGCGGTCGCGCAAATTTAAGATTGGCTTGCATTGTTCTTTACTCCTTAAGCCACAGGACACAGGCTTGTTGTTTATGAGCGCCCTCAACCCGTCCGGGGGATGAAACGGATCCGGCGTTCAACGGTTCCAAATGTCGTGTCGAAATGCGGCTGAAGCGAACCTGAACTTGGGTCATTCCCTGGCACGAATGAGGCAGAACCTTGACGTTGCATCTTCGCAACAGCGAATGTCAGCAGGTTCGCCGTGCTGCACTGCACACGGCTTGGTGTAAGGGCTCCAGAGCCCTATATTGCGGGCGGGCTGGCCCGAATTCCGGTCGAGCCAAAACGCCCACCGGGCACTTTGCCACAATCCTGCCCCAGGTGGAAATGGGATTTAACGCTTGGCGGGCCATAATTTGCCGGCGCGATCCCGGCAGGCCGGAATCGGCATCGGATTAAGGATTGACAGATGAGCAAGGTCGCCGCGACGGCACTGGTGACGGGCGGTGCGAAACGGATCGGCAGGGCGATCGTCGAAGATCTTGCCGCGCATGGTTTTGCCGTCGCCATTCACTGCAATCGCTCGCTGGCCGAGGCGGAGGCACTGGCGGCCGAAATCAACAGTGGTCATTTTGGTCGACATGGCCGGGCCGCAGTGATTGCTGCCGACCTGACCGAGATGGACGCCGTCAGCAACCTGGTCGGTCGCGCGGCGGCGGCGCTCGGGCCGGTGTCGCTGCTGGTCAACAACGCCTCGCTGTTCGAGCACGACAGCGTTGAGGATTTCGACTGGCCGGCCTGGGATCGCCATTTCGCCATGCATGTCAAGGCGCCGGCGCTGTTGGCACAGACTTTCGCCCGGGCCTTGCCGCAGAACAGTGAGGGGCTGATCGTCAACATGATCGATCAGCGCGTCTGGCGACCGACGCCGCGTTATTTCTCCTATGCGCTGTCGAAGTCGACCTTGTGGGCGGCGACCGAGATGATGGCGCAGGCGCTGGGTCCCCGCATCCGTGTCAACGCCATTGGTCCTGGCCCGACCTTGAAGAACACGCGCCAGCACGACAGCGATTTCGATGCCCAGATTGCCGGGCTGATCCTGAAACGCGGCCCGGAATTGCCGGAATTCGGTGCCACTATCCGTTATCTCTGGGCGGCACGCTCGGTCACCGGCCAGATGATCGCGCTTGACGGCGGCCAGCATCTTGCATGGCAGACGCCCGATGTGACAGGCATGACGGAATGAGCCCCATGGACCAGAAACAAAAAACGCGCGGTGGCGCCGACGACCTGCCGCCCGAAATCGACCTCGAGGACGAGGCGGCCGAGGAAGTCGTCGAGCCTGCAGCCAGCGGTCCGGACGTTACCTTCACCGCCATCGACTGGACCCCGCATGCCGGCGACGCCGACGGCATGGTCGGCGCCGAGGTGATCCAGACGCTGGTAAAGCGGCTGCCCAATGCGCCCGGCGTCTACCGCATGATGAATGCCGCCGGCGACGTGCTCTATGTCGGCAAGGCACGCAGCCTGAAGAAGCGGGTCACCAGCTACGCGCAAGGCCGGTTCCACACCAGCCGTATCGGCCGCATGGTGCGCGAGACATCGACCATGGAGTTCGTCGTCACCCGCACCGAGATCGAAGCGCTGCTGCTTGAAGCCAACCTCATCAAGCGCTTGCGGCCACGCTTCAACGTGCTGATGCGCGACGACAAGTCGTTCCCCTATATCCTGTTGACCGGCGACCATGTCTCGCCCGGTATTTACAAGCACCGCGGCGCGCGCTCGCGCAAGGGCGACTATTTCGGCCCCTTCGCCTCGGCCGGCGCGGTTGGCCGTACCATCAACTCGCTGCAGCGCGCCTTCCTGCTCAGGAGCTGCACCGACTCCTTCTACGAGAACCGCACCCGGCCTTGCCTTTTGTTCCAGATCAAGCGCTGCGCCGGCCCGTGCACCGGCGAAATCTCGCACGGCGACTATGCAAGGCTTGTCGCCGAGGCGAGGGATTTTCTCTCCGGCCGCAGCCAGAAGGTGAAGACGGAGATCTCCGCCGCCATGCAGCAGGCTTCGGAGAACCTCGATTTCGAACGCGCCGCCATCTATCGCGATCGGCTGGCGGCGCTGTCGCATGTGCAGAGCCATCAAGGCATCAATCCGCAGACCGTCGATGAGGCCGATGTCTTCGCCATCCATCAGGAGGGCGGCCAGGTCTGCATCCAGGTGTTCTTCTTCCGCACCGGCCAGAACTGGGGCAACCGCGCCTATTTTCCCAAGGCCGATCCGGCGCTCGAAGCCGGCGAGGTGCTGGGATCGTTCCTGGCGCAGTTCTACGACGACAAGCCGACGCCGCGCACCATCCTGTTGTCGCATGGCGTCGAGGACCAGGAATTGCTGGCGGAGGCCCTCTCCACCCGCGCCGGCCGCAAGGTGTCGATCTCCGTGCCGCAGCGCGGCGAGAAGAAGGACCTGACCGACAACGCGCTGCAGAACGCGCGCGAGGCGCTCGGCCGGCGGCTCGCCGAAACTTCGACCCAGGCGCGGCTGCTCACTGGCTTTGCCGAGACCTTCGGCCTGGAAAAACCGCCGGTGCGCATCGAGGTCTATGACAACTCGCATATCATGGGCACCAATGCCGTCGGCGCTATGGTCGTCGCCGGGCCGGAAGGTTTTGTGAAGAACCAGTATCGAAAGTTCAACATCCGCTCGACCGAGATCACGCCAGGCGACGATTTCGGCATGATGCGCGAGGTGATGCAGCGGCGCTTTTCGCGGCTGTTGAAGGAACATGGCGACGCCCCGCAAACCGAGGGCGCGGGCGAGGCGAGCCCTACCGAACCGGGCGACGATATCGAGGACGCGGGCGGCTTCCCCGCCTGGCCCGACGTCATCCTCATCGACGGCGGCCAGGGCCAGATGACGGCGGTGCGCGAGATCCTCGCCGATCTCGGCATCGAGGACCGCGTCGTGGCCATCGGCATCGCCAAGGGTCAGGACCGCGATGCCGGCCGCGAACGCTTCTTCGTCAAGGGCAAGGCCCCATTCTCGCTGCCCGTTCGCGATCCGGTGCTCTATTTCGTGCAGCGGCTGCGCGACGAGGTCCATCGCTTCGCCATCGGTTCGCACCGCGCCCGCCGCAAGAAGGAGATGGTCAAGAGCCCGCTCGACGAGATCAGCGGCATCGGACCCGGCCGCAAGCGCGCGCTGCTGATGCATTTCGGCACGGCCAAGGCGGTCAGCCGTGCCGCCGTCGAGGACCTGGTCAAGGTCGACGGCATTTCCGAGCAGGTGGCGAAATTGGTCTACAATCATTTTCACGAGAGCTAAGACGTATTGCCGACATTTCGGCTGGCTAATCGATTCTGGCCTGTTGACCCCCCACATTCGCTTCTGATTTGACTAAGCAGGCAGAAAGAGTTCCCAAAACATGGCTCAGCGCGCATTCAACCTGCCCAACATGCTCACCTATGCCCGCATCCTGGCGGTGCCGCTGGTGGTGCTGTGCTTCTTCCTGGAAGGGCATCTGAAATCGAGCGACTTCGCGCGCTGGTCGGCGCTCATCATTTTCCTGCTCGCCTCGATCACCGATTACTTCGACGGCTATCTGGCGCGCGCCTGGCAGCAGACCTCCAACATCGGCAAGATGCTCGACCCGATCGCCGACAAGCTGCTCGTCGCCACATGCCTGCTGCTGCTCGCCGCCGACACCGATCGCCATGCCGGCATCGCCGGCTGGTCGCTGTGGGCGGCGATCATCATCCTGTGCCGCGAGATCCTGGTCTCGGGCCTGCGCGAATATCTGGCGGCCTTGAAGGTCTCGGTGCCGGTGACGCAGCTCGCCAAATGGAAGACCACCATCCAGATGATCGCCATCGCCTTCCTGCTTGCAGGTCCCGCCGGCGACAAGATCTTCCCGCTGACCACGCAGACCGGGCTGGTGCTGCTGTGGATCGCAGCCCTGGTGACGCTCTACACCGGCTACGACTATTTCCGCGCGGGCCTCAAGCACATCATGGATGAATAGAATGTCGACGAAGCTCATCTATTTCGCCTGGGTGCGCGAGCGGATCGGCAGACCGGAGGAAGAGGTCGAACTGCCGGCCGGCATCGAAACGGTCGCCGACCTGCTGCGCTGGCTGAAATCGCGCGGCGAGGAGTACGAGAACGCGCTGCAATATCCTGACGTGATCCGCGTCGCCATCAACCAGGAACATGTCGAGCACCGCGAGAAAATTGCCGGCGCGCGCGAGATCGCGCTGTTCCCGCCGATGACCGGTGGCTGAACCATGTCCGCGGTGGTGCCCGTCGTGCGCATCCAGGCTGAGGATTTCGACGTCGCCGCCGAGATCGCCAGGCTGACCAGGGGTCGCAAGGACATCGGCGCTGTGGTGACCTTCTCCGGCCTTTGCCGCGACGAGCAAGGCAGGCTCTCGGCGCTCGAGCTCGAACATTATCCCGGCATGGCGGAAGCCGAGATATCCCGCATCGCCGGCGAGGCAATCGAGCGCTGGCCGCTGCAGGGGCTCACCGCGATCCATCGCCACGGCAAGATCGCGCCCGGCGAAAACATCGTGCTGGTAGTGGCGGCTTCCGCCCACCGGCAGGCGGCGTTCGAGGCCGCGAATTTCCTGATGGACTATTTGAAATCACGGGCGCCGTTCTGGAAAAAGGAACACCATAGCGACGGTTCCGAGGGCGGCTGGGTCGACGCCAAGGATGCCGACGACAAGGCGGCGAGCCGCTGGAAGCAGCCGCCGTCCGAATAAATCCCGCGACAGCCATTCATTGACCGTAATCCTGCGAAACCCTTTGCCGGAAGGGGAGCAGGATCATGCTGGACAGGATCGCCGAGTTCTTCATCTTCGGACTGGTGCCGCTGGCCGTCGGCATCCTGGCCGTCCCGGATCGTTCCGCGGCTGCCGAAAAGACCCTCAAGGGCGAGGTGATGTATCGCGAGCGCATCGCGCTGCCGCCCAATGCCGTGCTTTCCGTGCAGCTTGCCGACGTGTCGCTGGCCGACGCGCCGGCCGCAATCATCGGTGAGCGCAAGGTGGTGCCGGCCGGCCAGGTGCCGATCAAGTTCGAGATCAGCTTCGATCCGCAGGTGATCCGGCCTGATATGACCTACGCGCTGCAGGCGCGCATCACTGTCGACGACCGGCTGCTGTTCGTCACAGATGCGCGCCACCAGGTCGACCCGCTCAGCGACGCGCCACAGACCATCATGCTGAAAATGGCGGCGCCGAGCGATGCGCCGGCGGCAGCCTCGGTGTTCGGCCAAAGCTGGCTGGTCGAATATATCGACGGTGTCGGCGTGATTGCCGAGCCGCGGGCGACATTCCGGATCAGCGAAGCCGGCAAGGCCGGCGGCAAAGGCCCTTGCAACGTCTATTTCGCCACCGCCAAGGTAGACGGCTCGACGATCGCCATCAGCGACATCGGCTCGACCTTCAAGGCCTGTGCGCCTCAGGTTATGGCCGAGGAAAAGGCGCTGTTCGAGGCGCTGGCCAAAGCGACATCCTACCACGTCGACGCCGGCAAGCTTGTCATCATTGACAGCGGCGGCCGCGACATTCTGCGCTTCAACGCCGCGAGCTAGCGCTTAGTCCGCCCCGATTGGCCTGCGGCAGCCGCATGCCGATCACGATGTGTTTCAGCGGGAATAGGCCGGGCAGGGGGCGCGTTAGTTCTTCATAAAATGGCGGGTAAGGCAAAAGGGACGTTTGTCCCTTCGTTGAAGCCGCCAGAATGGCTGCGGCTCGTTCTGGCCTTAACTCAAAGGAGTCCAGACATGAAAACGCACACGCTTATCCTTGCCGCCACCGGTGCATCGCTCCTTGCCTTTACCGGCCTTGCCAAGGCGGACGACCATCTCGTCAATGCTCTTGACCACGGTCTCAAAGCGGACAGCCAACCGTTCCAGGCCAACAAGGCCGGCCATAGCGGCGATCTCGCACCGGGGCAGGGCAGCCCGTTTTCAGGTGAAGAGACCAAGACCCCGTCCACCGACACGGAAGCGGCGAACGAACATGCGAACGTGAAGGAACGCGAGGCGAAATAGACTGGCAGAACCCGCCGCTAGGGGGCGGCGGGCGACATGTATCGGGCGACGATGCCGCATTTCATGCGATATTTCTCAATTCGTCGCGAGTTTGAATACCGCGCCATAGTGATAGGGCGGCACATCAACCAGCTCGGCGAGCTTGAACCCGCTCGCTTCCACCGACGCGGTGGTCTGTTCGGGTGACAGCCTCAGCTCGGTCTTTGGCCCGCGCGGCTCGCCCAGGACCGTGGTCTGCTCGCGCGGATACTGGTGCCAGTTGACGATGGCAAAACGACCGGCAGGGCCAAGCGTCGCGCGCACGGCGCGGGCAAGCCGCGGCCGATCCGGAACGCCGTGGAAAGCGTTGGCGATAAAGACGAAGTCGACGGTTTGAGGCACCAGCCTGGCAAGTTCATAGGCGTCGCCCGCCAAAAACTCGCAATTGCTCGCGCCTCCTTCGGCCAGCCGCAGCCTGGCGACTTCGAGCAGATCGGCATCAATGTCGATAGCGATCACATGACGGGCGACCCTGGCGATTGGCAGCGTGAACCAGCCGTCGCCGCAGCAGAGATCGACCACGTCCGTGCCGGGCTTCATGCCGACTGCCGCCAGGACACTGGCAGGCTCGGGCCACAGCGCTTCCCACCAGCCGCCGGTTGGCATTTCGGTGCCTTGGAAGAAACCGGGAATGGTGCTGGTCATGGCCTGGTCGGCTCCATTGTCGGGACCGCGTTTGATCCGCCCCTCCGAGCTTAACGCACCCGTGACCCGTCGAGGAGCCTGAAGCTGAAAATGTCCGCCACTGCATGTCGCGCAAAACTGTGCAGCGGTTTTGCGATAACGACATGCATCAAGACAAGAACCTGAAGCCCGTCGCAGGAGGCCGGTCGAACGCGACGCGCTTTAGCAAAAAAGGCCGGCTTTGTGCCGGCCTTCTTGATGGGGTTCGGGATGCCGGCTCAGCCGACGATCTCGGTGTCCGAGAACCAGTATTTGATCTCCTGCGCTGCGGTTTCGGGCGCATCGGAACCATGCACGGAATTCTCGCCGATCGACAGCGCGTGCAGCTTGCGGATGGTGCCTTCGGCGGCGCTTGCCGGATTGGTTGCGCCCATCACTTCGCGGTTCTTGGCAATGGCGTTCTCGCCTTCCAGTACCTGCACGACTGTCGGGCCCGACGACATGGATTCGACCAGCTCGCCGAAGAACGGACGCTCCTTGTGGACGGCATAGAAACCTTCCGCCTCGCGGCGGCTCATCCACACCCGGCGCGAAGCGACGACGCGCAGGCCGGCATCTTCCAGTATCTTGGTGATAGCGCCGGTGAGATTGCGACGGGTCGCGTCCGGCTTGATCATGGAAAAAGTGCGTTCGAGCGCCATGGGATCGTCCTTGTCATGGAGAGTGGAATTGAAGGTGGCGGGCTCTATACAAGCCGCCCGCCGGCTTGCCAAGGGGAGGCCGGCGCAGCGCGCATTTCTGCGCTGGGGCGGCGGACTTTCAAGTCGAACCATGCCGCCGCTCATCTTTTTGTTGAGCATCGGATTTTCCAGAAACCGTACTCACTTTGGATCCGACCGACTGGGCTATAGCGCGTCGTCGTCAGCCTGACACAACGTCGTCATAACTGCATCTCGATCGTCAGGTTGGCCGTGTCGCCAGCCCCGAGGCCTTCGCCACCCGCACCGCGGTCTTGATCGGCAAGAGCAGGCTGCCGGATTTCTGGTCGGGAAACAGCGATGTCCGCCATCTGGTCTGGCCGATGACGGCTTCCACGCCAAGCGAGCCCCAGGGCCTTGCCATCCCCACCATCGCCGTCTTGATCCGGGCCCCACACTCCGGCGGCAGCGTCACGAAATGCCAGCCGCCCTTGCCCGGATAGACCCAGATCTCGGCCTGCATGTCGTAGCGGAACATTCTATGCCCTTCCTCAGGTCAAGCCCGTCACGACTGGCTTTGCCATGGTGTCTTGCTGGCAATGCTGACGATCGGCGAAACCATCCATGACATCCACAGCCCTGCAGGGAGGAGTCATTCTTCCCCGCGCAGCGCCGCCATTCCACTACCGCCTTGTCACGATAGACGGCCGCCGGGTTTCCCAGCCTTCCCGCTCCAGTTCCGGCACGCTGTGGTTCTCGCTGGGGTAGCCGATGCAGAAGTAACCGATCAGCGTCCACTCCGGCGGCACATCCAGGATCGTCGCCATCTCCGCCGGATCGAGGATCGAGACCCAGCCCATGCCTATTCCTTCGGCCCGCGCCGCCAGCCACATCGTGTGGACCGCCATGACAGCCGAATAGTCTATGGTGGCCGGCATGGTCTGGCGGCCGAGCCCATGCCCTTGCTCGGTTGCGCGGTCGGCGAAAACCGCAAGCTGGCAGGGCGCCTCATTCAGGCCGGCAAGCTTCAGGCGCGAATACAGGGCGGCGCGTTCACCGCAAAAGGTTTGGAGTGCCTCCGCGTTGCAGCGCTCGAAGCAGGCCCTGACGGCGGCGCGGCATGCTTCGCTCTCGGCGACGACGAAGCGCCAGGGCTGGCTCAGCCCGACGGACGGCGCGGCGCTGGCAAGCTCGAGCAGCCGCTCCAGCGCTCCATCGGGGAGCGGCGTCGGCTTGAACCGCCTGACGTCGCGCCGCCACAGGAAAAGGTTGGCGAGCGCAGCGCGAAAATCGGCCGGGAACTCTGGGTTTGCCGTCATGGCGCGCTGCCTTTGTTGTGATTGCCCGGTTCGCCGGATGTTCGTCTTGTTTGCTTCGATCCAGGCACTGATGAGGCGCTTCGAGCGACACTTCGTCTACCCGCATTGTCGCATTTCGCCGGCTGGCAACTTGCAGCTAAGGCCGGACGACATCCCTGCCGGCAACGCCGTTGGACCTCGATCGGCAAAACAAAACCCGCCTCGGCAGGCCGGGCGGGCGTCGGTGCGAATCATCACCATATTGAGATTAGTAGCATAGCTGCCGGCACAAAGCAAGAACAAAATGTGGCGCCTCCGATAAAAACTGCCGATTTCAACTCTCGAGCGGGGCGATCGCTGCCGCCGCGACGTTGCGGCCGAGGCCGCCATGCAGATCGAGGCATCGTTCGAACCATTGCGCCACGACGTCGCTGTCGTCGAGCAGCCGGTAGGGCGTGGCGATGCGCGCCCATTGCAGCGCGCCGAAAACGATGTAGTCGGCAAATAGCGGCGACCGGCCGCCGATGAAGGGCTGATAGCCAAGCATCGAGCGCAGCGGCTCCAGCGAGGCGCGGAAGCCGGCGAGCCCGGCGTCGCGGGTGGCGTAAACCGCCTCCAGGGGCTTGCCGAAGCGCTGCTCGCGGTTCTGCCGGAAATAGGCGGCGTTCGCCTCGTCCTGCATAGCGTGCAGGTCCAGTATCTCAGCGGTGGTGACGTAGGGATGGATGGTCAGCTGCGACCAGCGTTCGATGAAGCGCGCCGTCGCCTTGCCGCCGTCGCCGGAAAACAACGTCGGCCGCTCGGGATAGGTCTCCTCGAGATAGAGCGCGATGGCGAAGGAATCGGCGACCACCGTCTCGCCGTCGCGGATCACCGGAACGAGCTTCGAGACGCCGCCTTCCACCTTCGGCACTTCGACGAAACGGGTCGGCACGCTGGTGATGTCGAGCCCTTTGTGGGCCAGCGCCATCGCCGCCTTCCAGCAATGTGGGCTGAATGGGCGGGCGGCATCGCGTCCGACAAGGTCATAGAGCAGAATGGTCATTGGCGGCAGCGTCCTTGCAGTCTAACTATGCCCGAAACGGACCCGCGCAGGGGGTCTCGCAGGTCGGGAGAATGAAACAGCATTTCAGGATGTTTGCGGCCTACAATCAATGGGCCAACGGCCGCATCTACGATGCCGCCGCCGATCTCGACGAGGAAGAGTTCGACCGCAATGTCGGCGTCTTCTTCGGTTCGATGATGGGAACGCTCAACCACCTCCTGGCAGCCGACCGTATCTGGATGAAACGCTTCACCGGCGAGGGCGACGCGCCGGCAAGGCTCGACACGGTCCTGCACCGCGCCTTGCCAGGCTTGCGGCTGGCGCGCGAGGCCGAGGACAAACGGATCATCGACTGGGTCGACGGCCTGAGCGACAAGGCGCTGTCGGGCCGCTTCTCCTACATGACCGTCTCGGATATGCGCACCGTCTCGCAGCGGCTGGCGCCGGCGCTCGACCACTTCTTCAACCACCAGACCCACCACCGCGGCCAGGCGCATGCGATCCTGACCATTCTGGGCAAGCCAAGCCTCGGACTGGACCTGACGATGTTCCAGCGCAGCGAGGAGGGCAGGGCTTTCGCCTGAATCTGGGGCGGCTGGTGACGCGGACGGTGGATAGAGGACAATCTGCCGAGATTGCAAAACGCGCCGAAACATTTTATGGAGCGGACGGTCGTGAGGGCGGCCGCTTCAGCAGCATTCAGCAGCAACAGCGAGAATTGGCACGCATGCCCAATGAACCCTTGCGCCTCGTGGCGTTCTTCGCCGTGGTCCTGGCGCTTCTCAACTCCGGTTATTTCCACCAGGGCGACATTGTCGCGACCATCTATTTCATGATCGGCGCCATTCTTGTGACCGCGGTCACCCGGATGAGCATCAGACGGCAGCTGATTTAGGACCGATCTCCTTATCTGGCCGCCATCTCGACGGCTGGTTTCGCTTCGACTGCGATCGAATTGAAGCAAAGTCTTAGGACTTCGTTTGCGCTGTTGCTTCAAGGTAGCCGGCTGAAGCAGGAGCAAAAGCATGCAGATCGATTTGTCCCCGACGAGCTGGGGCAGGGTCGTGGCGGTTACCGTCGCGGGCACGGCAGTCTGCATTGCAGCCGCATTCCTCGTCGATTCCTTCAATTTCCCGTATTTGTCGCCGGAAGCGCTGTGGCGGGCGCAGCTCACAGACCTGCTGCTGCCGCTTGTCCTGGCCAGCTCGTTCTTCTTCTTCCTCATGTGGAAAATGCGCCAGCTGGCGATCGCGCAGAAGGTACTGGCCGTCGTCGCGGCGACCGACAGCCTGACGGCGGTATTCAACCGGGGTGCATTTTCCATGCTCGTCGAGGCCTATCTCGAACAGGCCCGCAGCCATTCCGTCGTAAATGCCGGAGCCTTGCTGATCGTCGATGCCGACCATTTCAAATCCGTCAACGACCGCCTCGGCCACGACTGCGGAGACCAGGCGCTCAAGCTGATCGCCAGGACAATCCAGGGCCAGCTGCGCGGCGCCGACATCGTCGGCCGGATCGGCGGCGAGGAATTTGCGGTTTTCCTTCCCGGCGCAGATCCTTCGCAGTCCTGGCTGGTGGCGGAGACAATTCGCCGGCGCGTCCGTGAGGCGGAGTTCTCGCCTGGCGGCCGGCCCTGTCCTCTCTCGGTCAGCATCGGCGGCGTCGCCTTCAGCGGGCCGACCACCTACGCCGAGATGTTCGTGGTGGCGGACAAGCACCTTTACAGGGCCAAATCGAACGGCCGCGATCAGGTCAGTTTCGAAACCGCGGCAGCGGGCGACCCGCCGGGCGGCGGCCCGATGACGGTCCATTGATGGTCGTTTCTGTCAGGCGGCGTAGCCGCCGAGGCCCCGGGCGACCGGCTTGACCGAGACCGCCGGCTGGGCGGCCGGCCAGAGGATGCCTGCCGTTACGGCAAAGGTGATCAGGGCGTCGCGTGCCGCTTCGGGCGAGATATCGCCGGCACGTGCCGCCTCGCAGGCCTTCACCGCGGCGCCATAGCTCAGCCGGCGGCGCGAAGGCGGGAACTCGGTCAGGAATTCGTGCATCTCGGAGAACGAAGCGATCGTACGCTTGTAGCCGGCGCCAACGGTTAGGGCGACCGGGGTGGAAAACGTCCTGTCGTGCATTCTGGCCTCTCGAATGGGCGGAGGTCACGGCGGACGCCGTTCTCCGGTCTGGGGGTCGGGCAGAAACGCGGATCACGGCGCGAGGTTCCATGTTGCCGGGATTGTTTTTTCGCCGGCTCCGGGAGCGGTCGCCGGGCGAGCAGCGCCGACGTCGAGGCGGGTGCCTATTTCCACATGCCGCGCATGCGGGCGCCGAGGTCGACACGTACCTGCGGCTGGCGGCGCGGATCGTCTCTGGCCTGGACGCTGGCCCATGCCACCTGCTCGAAGGCGCCGAGGATCGAGCGCGGGATGAAGCGCGTGCGCGAGGCATAGACATGGCGGTCGCCGCGCGCCGCCTGGCCATGGACGAAAAAGCGATGCGGCATGACCAGGTGCAGGCTGTCCTTGGCCCGCGTCATCGCCACGTAGAGCAGCCGCCGCTCCTCGTCGACATCCTCCTTGCTGCCGACGCCGAGATCGATCGGGATGCAGCCGTCGACGGTGTTGAGCACGAAGACGTTCTTCCACTCCTGGCCCTTGGCCGAATGGATCGTCGAAAGGATCAGATAATCCTCGTCGCGGTGTGGCGGGCCGGCCTCGTCGCTGGTCGCGTCCGGCGGATCGAGTGTCAGCTCGGTAAGGAAGCGCTCGCGCGACGCATAGCCGGAAGCGATCTGCTCGAGCTGCAGGAGATCGGCCCGGCGCGTCGTTGCATCCTCGTGGATGCGTTCCAGATGCGGCTCGTACCAGAGCCTGACCTGTTCGATGTCGGCCGGCCATTTTTGCGCGCCGGCGCGCAGGCCGCTATAGAGCGCGACAAAGCCCGGCCAGTCGTCGGCGGCACGCTGCGGCGGCCGATAGCGGGCAAGCCCCATCGTCTCGTCAAGCGAATTTGCCATGGTCTCGACGATCGCATTGGCGGCCGAAGGGCCGATGCCCGGCAGAAGTTGCAGCACGCGAAAGCCGGCGACGCGGTCGCGCGGGTTTTCGGCAAAGCGCAGCACGGCCAGCATATCCTTGACGTGGGCGGCATCGAGGAATTTCAGCCCGCCGAACTTGACGAAGGGGATGTTGCGGCGCGTCAGCTCGATCTCCAGCGGGCCGCTATGGTGCGAGGCGCGAAACAGCACCGCCTGTGATTTGAGAACAGTGCCGGCCTCGCGTTCGGTGAGTATCGCCTGGCAGACATAGCTCGCCTGCTCGGTCTCGTCGCGCACGCTGACCAGCTTCGGCTTTTCCGCAGATTTGCGCTCGGTCCAGAGATTTTTGGTGAAACGTTCCGACGCTTCGCCGATCACCGCATTGGCGGCCGCCAGGATGGTCTCGGTCGAGCGGTAATTGCGCTCCAGCATGACGACTTCCGCCGGCTGCGCGAACTGCTTGGGAAAATCCAGGATATTGCGTACTTCCGCGGCGCGGAACGAATAGATCGACTGCGCGTCGTCGCCGACCACCGTCAGCCCCGATCCGTCGGGCTTGAGCGCCGTCAGGATCGATGCCTGCAGCCGGTTGGTGTCCTGGTATTCATCGACCAGCACATGGTCGAAACGCGCACCCAGATGCGCGGCGATTTCCGGCTCGCCGGCCATCTGCGCCCAGTAGAGCAGCAGGTCGTCGTAATCGAGCACATTCTGCGCCTGCTTGGCCTCGACATATCGTGCGAATAATTGCTTCAGCTGTTCGGCCCAGCCGGCGCACCACGGGAACACCGAACCCAGCACCTCGCCGAGCGCCGCCTGTGCGTTGACGGCGCGCGAATAGATCGCAAGGCAGGTGCCCTTGGTCGGGAAGCGGGCTTCGGTCTTCGAAAACCCAAGCTCGTGGCGGGCGAGGTTCATCAGGTCGGCGGAATCCTCGCGATCGTGGATGGTGAAGGCCGGATCGAGACCGATCTCCAGCGCATAATCGCGCAGCAGCCTGGCGCCGATGCCGTGGAACGTGCCGGCCCAGCTCAGCGCATCGGTAATCACCGAGGCATCGCGCCCCAGCACCTCGCCGGCGATGCGCTCGACCCGCTTGGCCATTTCCGCTGCGGCACGGCGCGAAAATGTCATCAAAAGGATGCGGCGCGGGTCGGCACCCCTGACGATCAGATGCGCGACCCGGTGCGCCAGCGTGTTGGTCTTGCCGGAGCCGGCGCCGGCAATCACCAGCAACGGCCCGGCGATCTTGCCGTCGCCATGTTCGACGGCAAGCCGCTGCTCGGCGTTGAGCTTCGCCAGATAGGCTGGCTGGAAGGACGAATCACGGGCGGCGAGGTTCATCGCCCATCAAGCATCGTTTCTGCTTTGTTCGCAACGGTTTGCGGAGCCGGAATAGGCCCCGTGAGCGAAGAAGCCTTGCGGGCAGGCTTGTCGACTAACGCTCGGGCTCGACGCCCATCCTTGCCGATTGCCGCCGTAGCGCCTCGCGATCGTCCTGTGGCGGTGGCAACAGCAGCGGATCGAAATCGTCGGGCACCTCATCGATCACTTTCTTGGCGACGCGATAGGCGACATAGACGATTGCCCCGGCGATGAGCAGACGGATCATGCCTTCCTCCATTGATTGTGCAGCAACCGGAGACGCGGCATTTTGTTCCCGGGCCCCTTGGCGAATGCGGGAACGACACCGGCCGCGCAACCAAATCGCCGACGCCTCGTTGTCGGGCGAGAGGAGACTGCGATGAAAAAGCGCTCAATCCTGCTGCTTATGGCAGCTCTGACTGTTGCGGGTTGCGACAACAACATCCAGCCGACCAAGGCCCCTGGCGACACGGTCGATCAGAACCCGCAGGTCGACAAGAATCCGGTGCCGAAGTCGACGACCGGCGGCGATCAGCCCGGCACGCCGCCGAAACAATGACCGCCTCAAATGGCGTCGGCGCCGGTCAAGGAAGGTGGCCGGCGCCGCTTGGGAGGAAGCTGATGGCGCCGGCCAGGCGGAGATCAGGCCCGCCGCACATCCAAGGATAGCCGAGTCTTTCCGCAGCGTCATGGTCGATAGCGTACAGACGGCACGCCCCTGTGGACAAACCTGCCGGCCACAGCAGCGTTTGTTCATCACATAGTTCATTCTTCCCATGGAACAAACCAAGCTGCTGCGTGTTTGGATGTCGATCGGACGCTCCCAAGGCCGCCGTTCACGAAAGAGCCCGCTCTCCTTGTCCCCCCTCAGGATAGCGGGTTCTTTTTGCGTTTTGCGGGAAGTCGCGGCGCGCGGGGTCGACATCACCAGCTTTGTCGGTTTTCGCGGCTTATGCGGCGAACCGGGGCTCAAGCCCTTGCGAAGCATGGTTTTCCCGTGCAAAAGCCCGGCCATGCTGATCATCAACGACCTTTCGCTCCGCATGGCCGGACGCCTGCTTCTCGACCATGCCTCACTGACCTTGCCGGCCGGTAGCAAGGCTGGCCTTGTCGGGCGCAACGGCACCGGCAAGACGACCCTGTTCAAGGCGATCACCGGCGACCTCGCCTCCGAGACCGGCTCGATCAGCCTGCCCAAGAACACGCGCATCGGCCAGGTGGCGCAGGAAGCGCCGGGCACCGAGGAGCCGCTGATCGAGATCGTGCTCAAGGCCGACCTTGAGCGGAGTGCACTGCTCGAAGAGGAAAAGACGGCGACCGATCCGCACCGCATCGCCGACATCCACATGCGGCTGGCCGATATCGATGCGCACTCGGCCGAGTCACGCGCGGCCACCATTCTCGCCGGCCTCGGCTTCGACGATGCCGCGCAGCGGCGCCCGGCCTCGTCCTTCTCCGGTGGCTGGCGCATGCGCGTCGCGCTGGCCGCCGTGTTGTTTGCCGAGCCCGATCTGCTGCTGCTCGACGAGCCGACCAATTACCTCGATCTCGAAGGCACGCTGTGGCTGGAAAACTACGTGTCGAAATACCCGCACACCGTGCTGCTGATTTCGCACGATCGCGACCTGCTCAACCGCGCCGTCAACTCGATCGTCCATCTCGACCAGAAGAAGCTGACCTTCTGGCGCGGCGGCTACGACCAGTTCGAGCGCCAATACACCGAGCAGCGCGAATTGCAGGAGAAGGGCCGCGTCAAGCAGGAAGCCGCGCGCAAGCACATGGAATCCTTCGTCGAGCGCTTCCGCGCCAAGGCTTCCAAGGCGAGGCAGGCGCAGTCGCGCATCAAGGCGCTGGAGAAGATGAAGCCGATCGCCGCGATCGTGAACGACACGGTGCGGCCGTTCTCCTTCCCCGAGCCGGTGAAGACGGTGGCCTCGCCGATCATTGCGCTGAACAACGTCAATGTCGGCTATGTCGAGGGCGAGCCGATCCTGAAGAAGATGACGCTGCGCATCGATGCCGACGACCGCATCGCGCTGCTCGGCGCCAACGGCAACGGCAAGTCGACTTTCGCCAAGCTTTTGGCCAGCCGGCTGAAGCCGGAGACCGGCAGCATGACGGTGGCGCCCGGGCTGAAGGTAGCAATCTTCGCCCAGCACCAGCTCGACGACCTCAGGCCCGACGAAAACGCCTATGAGCATGTCCGCCGGCTGATGCCGGATGCGCCGGAATCCAAGGTGCGCGGCCGCGTCGCCCAGTTCGGCCTGACCACCGAAAAGATGAACACCGCCGCCAAGGATCTGTCTGGCGGCGAAAAGGCGCGGCTCCTGATGGGCCTGTCGGCCTTCGAGGGGCCGAACCTGTTCATCCTCGACGAGCCGACCAACCATCTTGATATCGACAGCCGCGAATCGCTGATCCATGCGCTGAACGATTTTCCCGGCGCGGTCATCCTGATCTCGCACGACCGCCATCTGCTCGAAGCGACCGCCGACCGGCTGTGGCTGGTCAAGGACGGCGCGGTTAATCCGTATGACGGCGATCTCGAGGATTATAAGACGCTGGTCACCGGCGTCTCCGGCGACCGCCGCGGCAAGCGCGAGGCGGACAAAGCCTCGAAGGCCGACCGCCGCCGCGACGCAGCCGCGCGCCGCGCCGCCTTCGAGCCGCTGGCCAAGGAAATCCGCGCCACCGAAGCGCTGATGGACCGCCTCCGCAAGCGCATCGACCTGATCGAGGACGAACTCGCCAACCCGGCCGTCTACGAAAAGGACCCGTCGACCGCGACAAGGCTGGCCAAGGAGCGCTCACAACTTGCGCAACAGCTGGTCGGCCATGAGGAAAAATGGCTGTCGATGTCGGCGGAGTACGAGGAAGGCACGGCGGAGTAGGAAGAGCGCAATCTCCCCCCTCGCGGGAGATACCCGAAATGCCGCGCCTACGACGCGTTGCTCAAGCGTGTCGCGTCATGTGGCCGGGTACGTTCCCGGATACCCAAATGGTTCGCGGTAGGAGGTGAATGAGATGCTTGAAGGTCGGGAGTGGCGCAAAAAAGATGGAGCGTCAGACGAAGCGATCGAGAAACTCAGGGACGTGGGGCCTTTGGTCCTGCCTGAAGGCTATGTTGCCCTTCTCTCTTTCAGCAACGGTGGTGAGGGCCCCTGCCAGTCCAGCCGCTATGGCTTGCCTTGCACGCTGCGGAAGAGGTGATCGAAATAGAGCAACAGGGGACATTCAAGGAGTTCTTTCCGGGTTTTTTCGTTATCGGCAGCAACGGGGGCGGCGAGGCGATTGCGTTCGATCTACGCACAGTGGGGCTTTATCCGCTCGTTGCGTTTGACATGACAAATATCGATCTTGTCGAAAGCGTTTGGCCCATTGCGCCGGACTTTGATGCATTCTTGGACTTGATCGGCCTTTCCGACGAATAGCCCAGAGGGGGATGTAGGCCCGCCCATCTGGCCCTACACGTCGCCATATCAACCAGCTAGTTTGCTCCCATGAATCAGCACGCCAAGCTCAAAATCGGCCATTCGGCCTGTCCGCATGATTGCCCTTCGACCTGCGCGCTCGAGGTCGAGCTGCTCGACGCCAGGCGCATCGGCCGCGTCCATGGCGCCAAGGCCAACAGCTATACGGCCGGCGTCATCTGCGCCAAGGTCGCCCGTTACGCCGATCGCGTCCATCATCCCGACCGCCTGCTGAAGCCGCTGGTGCGGGCCGGCGCCAAGGGCGACGGCGCCTGGAAGGAAGCGAGCTGGGAGGTGGCGCTCGATCTGGTCGCTGAAAAATTCATCGCGGCGGAGGCAAAATACGGCTCGGAGACGGTCTGGCCCTATTACTATGCCGGCACGATGGGGCTGGTGCAGCGCGACGGCATAGAGCGGCTCAGGCACGCCAAAAAATATTCCGGCTTCTTCGGTTCGATCTGCACCAATCTGGCCTGGACCGGCTGGATGATGGGCGCCGGCGCGCTGCGCGGCCCCGACCCGCGCGAAATGGCAAAGTCCGACTGCGTGGTGATCTGGGGCACCAACGCCGTGGTCACGCAGGTCAACGTCATGACCCACGCCATCAAGGCGCGCAAGGAACGCGGCGCCAAGATCGTCGTCATCGACGTCTACGAAAATGCAACGATGAAGCAGGCCGATCTCGGCCTGGTGCTGAAGCCCGGCACCGACGGCGCGCTGGCCTGCGCGGTGATGCACGTGCTGTTCCGTGACGGCATGGCCGACCGCGCCTATCTGGAAAAATACACCGACGATCCGCACGGTCTGGAAGCGCATCTTAATACGCGGACGCCGCAATGGGCCGCAGACATCACCGGGCTTTCCGTCGACGAAATCGAGGCCTTCGCCCGTCTCGTCGGCACGACGAAGAAGACCTACTTTCGCCTCGGCTACGGTTTTTCGCGGCAGCGCAACGGTTCGGTCAACATGCACGCCGCGGCCGCGATCGCCGCGGTTACCGGCTGCTGGCAATATGAGGGCGGCGGCGCCTTCCATTCCAATTCGGGCATCTTCAAGCTCAACCAGGAGCTGCTCGAAGGCACGCGGATGCGCGATCCCTCGATCCGCCATCTCGATCATTCGCGCATCGGCCCGGTGCTGACCGGGGCTGAGGATGCGCTCTATGGCGGCCCGCCGGTGACGGCGCTGCTGATCCAGAACACCAATCCGGTCAATGTCGCGCCGGAGCAGCGGCTGGTGAAGCAAGGTTTTCTGCGCGACGATCTGTTTGCCTGCGTGCACGAGCAGTTCATGACCGACACCGCCAAGCTCGCTGACGTGGTGCTGCCGGCGACGATGTTTCTCGAGCATGACGACGTCTACAAGGGCGGTGGCAACCAGCACATCACCCTCGGGCCGAAGCTGATCGATCCGCCGGAAGGTCCGCGCACCAACCATTTCGTCATCGAGGAGCTCGGCAAAAGGCTCGGTGTCGCCGATCGTCCTGGCTTCGGCATGACCGAGCAGCAGCATATCGACATCATCCTGGGCAAGCGCGGGCTGGGCAGCTTTTCGAGCCTGAAAGAGCAGAAATGGGTCGATTTGCAGCCGGATTTCGAGGCCGCACATTTCCTGGACGGCTTCGGCCATGCCGACAAGAAATTCCATTTCCGCGCCGACTGGACGGGCCAGGCCGCACCCAACCGGCCGCCGAAAAGCATGGGCCTGTTCGGACCCGTGGCGAACCTGCCGGAATTCCCCGACCACGTCGACCTGATCGAGGTGGCTGATGAGAAGCATCCGTTCCGGCTGACCACCTCGCCGGCGCGCAATTTCCTCAATTCGACCTTTGCCGAAACGCCGGTGTCGAAGGCGAAGGAGGGAAGGCCGGAGTTGCTCCTGCATCCCGATGATGCGGCGGCACTCGGCGTCGCCGACGGCGGCCGTGTCGAGGTCGGCAACCAGCGTGGCGAGGTGGTGCTGCACGCAAAGCTGTTCGACGGCATTAAGCGCGGCGTCGTCGTCGCCGAAGGCATCTGGCCGAACAGCGCCCATGAGCGCGGCGAGGGCATCAACGTGCTGACCGGCGCCGATGCGCCGGCGCCCTATGGCGGCGCCGCCTTCCACGACAACAAGGTCTGGCTGCGCCCGGCGGATTGAGCGTCGGAACGATATCTCCATCCGGCCGTTTTCGCGTGGCGGGTGGAGGCATTGTCATGGCAGAAGTGTTGCCGGCGCCGGATCCCATCGGAAGGACACTGTCGTCCGGCGAACTCGTGACCACGATGTCCCACTTTCATCGCGCCGAGATTGCGCGCATGGCTGGGTGGCGTGACCGCCTGGACCGGACGAGCAACTGGGCGATAACCGTTGTCGCAGCAATGCTGTCCGTTTCGCTTTCGACAGCCAGCGCTCACCATGGTGTGCTGCTGTTTGCCATGCTGCTTGTTCTGCTGCTGCTGTGGATAGAGGCCCGCCGATATCGCTTCTTCGACTTCTACCGGGCTCGCGTGCGCCAGTTCGAACGGCACTATTTCGCGCAGATATTCTCGCCGCAGCCGGACTTCGCGTCCGATTGGCTGTTGATCGTCGGCGAGAGCCTGCGCGCGCCGAAATTCCTGATTTCGCAACGCATGGCTTTGGCGCGCCGCCTGCGTCGCAATTACATCTACATGCTGCTGATCCTGCTGCTGGCCTGGATCCTCAAACTGTCGACCCCCAGTCTTCTGACCGAAGGTGTCCGCATCGGCTTCGTCGGGTCGATGCGTGAGGCCGTCGCCAGTGCTGCCTTGGGTCCAATTCCGGGCGCCGTCATCGTCGTGCTGGTCGCCGTCCTCTATGCAGGCCTGCTGGTGACAGCATTTCTGACAGAGAGCGACGACGGCGAACTCTCCTTTGGAGATGTCCACGTCTAGCAACGCCCTGTCTAGCAACGCAACGCCCTGTCGCGCGTTGTTGGACACGTGCATTGGGCGATGGGGGCTTCATGGCTTGGCAGGCTCCGACACGTTCCAGCCTGGCGCTGCTGGTTTGCGCTTTCGTCCCCGCGGGGGCGGCCTGGGCAGCGCAGACGCTCGTTGCCGGTACCCGGGCCTCCGGCATGGGTGGTTCGGGCGAAGGCGCTTTCGTCGCCGAGATCGTGCTTCTGCTGCTTGTCGGGCGCGGCTTGGGCGAAGTGCTGCAGCGTTATGGCCAGCCGGCAATCATGGGCCAACTGATCGGCGGCATCCTGCTCGGTCCTTCGCTGTTCGGCTGGCTGTGGCCGTCGGCCCAGCACCTGATCTTTCCCAGTGATCCTGCGCAAAAGGGCATGATCGACGCCGTCTCGCAGCTCGGCATCCTGATGCTGCTTTTGCTGACCGGCATGGAGACGGACCTGCGGCTGGTGCGCCGGGTTGGCGCGGCCTGTTTTTCCATTTCGGCTACCGGCGTCGTGGTGCCCTTCATCTTCGGTTTTGCGCTGGCGCAGTTCCTGCCGGACGCATTGCTGGCTGACCCCACGCAGCGCACCGTCGCCGGGCTGTTCCTGGGCACGGCGCTGTCGATCTCGTCGGTCAAGGTCGTCGCCATGGTGGTGCGCGAGATGAACTTCATGCGCCGCAACCTCGGACAGGTGATTATTTCCTCGGCGATCATCGAGGACACGATCGGCTGGCTGGTCATCGCCGTAACCTTCGGCATCGCCACCAATGGCAAGCTACAGTTCGCGCCGCTGGTGACCACCATCGCCGCGGTGGCACTGTTCATGGTGTTCTCCTTCACCATTGGCCGCCGTCTTGTCTTCACCTTGATCCGCTGGACCAACGATCAATTCCGCAGCGAGTTTGCAGTGATCACCATGATCCTCATCATCATGGGAGCGATGGCGCTGATCACTAATCTGATAGGCGTCCATACCGTGCTGGGGGCGTTCGTCGCCGGCATCCTGGTCGGGGAATCGCCCATCCTCTCCAGCCATATCGAAGGTCAGCTGCGCGGCGTCATCACCGCGCTGTTCATGCCGATCTTCTTCGGCATGGCGGGGCTTTCCGCCGATCTCACAGTGCTCGCCGATCCAACCCTTGCCATGCTGACGGGCGCTCTCGTGATCATCGCCAGCATCGGCAAGTTTGGCGGCGCGTTCATCGGCGCCAAGCTCGCCGCCATGTCGCTCAAGGAAGCAATCGCCGTCGGCAGTGCCATGAACGCACGCGGCTCGACCGAGGTGATCGTCGCCAGCATCGGCTTGTCGATGAACATCCTGTCGCACAATCTCTTCACCATGATTGTCACCATGGCCGTGATCACCACCTTGGCCATGCCGCCGATGCTGCGCTGGGCGCTCGGCCGGCTGCCGGTTGGGCACGACGAGCAGCAGCGTGTCGAGCGCGAGGCGTTGGACGAATACGGCTTCATTTCCAGGCTGGAGAGGCTGCTGGTGCTGGTCGACGACAGCAGGATCGGCAAGTTCACCGCATATCTCGCCGGACTGGTCGGCGGAGGCAGCGGCATGCCCACCACCTTGCTTCGCCTGCCCACCACCTTGCTTCAGCCGAAAGACGGCCGAGTTGACAGGCCGACCGACAGCAAGGGACAGGAGCGCGCCCTCCAGGAAATCAAAAAGGGTGCAAAAAAGAGCGCTCAGGCGGTGAAACGGATCGAAGATACGCTTGTCGACAAAGTCCATCTGACGGCCCGCACCGAATTGGATGCCACGGGTGAGACGATTGCCGAAGAGGCCCGCAAGGGATACGGCCTGTTGCTGGTCGGCCTGGACAATGTGCTGACCGCCGATGGCGCCTTCGCGCCGGCCCTCAACGACATTGCCGCAGGATTTGACGGCCCGCTTTGCCTGGTCCTGAACGGCGGCAATGCTGGCGAAAAGATGCCGACGCTGAGGGCCGGCACCAGCATTCTCGTCCCCGTCAACGGTACCCAGGTGGCGCGTCGCGCCGCCGACTTGGCGCTGGCGCTGGCCCGTCCAAACCGGGCGCGGATCAAGGTTCTCTACGTCTCGCAAAAGGCAGCCAAGGGCCGCAGGTCGACATCGGTGTCGCATAGCCGCGAAGAGGCCGTCCTGAAAGACATCGCTGATCTGGCGGGCCGCTACGGCCTGCATATCGACACAGCGTTCCATACCCGCGTCACACCCGACAAGGCGATCACCCGGGAGGCGGCCAAAGGAGCGGCGATCGTCGTGATGGGCGTCACCCAACGTCCGGGTGAGGACCTGTTCTTCGGTGAAACAGCCGGCGCTGTTTTAGCCGCCTGCAACTGCCCGGTCGTGCTTCTGGCCAGCGCGCGGCCCAAGCACGATGCCGCCGGCGCTGAGCTGGCAGCGTGAATTTCACGGCGCCCGTCGGCAGGAATGTCGATCGAGCCTCTGAAAGCGCTGATCAGCCAAACGTAAAAGAACTCGAACCGAACGGTTCGGTTCTGGTGCCAGAGAGTACAGGAAAGGGTGACGCCGGCTCAAAGAATGTTCGCGCGGCAAATCACCACTGACCGCATAACTAGCTGAAAAGAAATAAGAAAATTGTGGCGCAAGGAGCTGCATGTCGAATTTCAAGCGGCCAATTTGGCGCACCCGCACAAAATTTTCGTGATTGGAAACGACAGACTTGCCGACCCACCTCGGGGTGGTCCGAGCGACGCGAATTCCTCCCGAGGCACGCCACTTGACGGACAGACCAGAGAACTACCGGAGTACCGAAATGACCAAGCTCGCTCTTACCGCCGCCGCCATCCTCGTTGCCACCGGCACTGCTTTTGCCGGCAGCGACCATTATGGCTCGGACAACGTCAACCAGCCGGCCGCCGCTGCTGCCAACGTCGACAACACCTTCACTGGTTCGATCCGCAAGCCAGTTACTTCCGAGCATACCGGTGCCAAGACAACCTCCGAGTCGGTGGCGCCTGAATCCGGCCAAGGCATCTGGGGCCGCTGATTATCACTGCCCGCAACACAAAGAGCGGCGGGCTTGGCCCGCTACTCTTGCTTTCGCGTATCAACGGGCGTGTGCGCCGAATAGTATCCTGCGCCAATCGAATACTTTGATTTGCAGGTTTCATCTGTAGCCACAATCTCGGTTGCTGAAATCGTCCAGCAACGTGCACGTCGGAAAAAGCCGGGTGCGTATTCGTCGGCGCGGACAGCGCTCTCATCTCGAATGCGTCGAAAGCAACGACAACTCACGAATGACCAGTACATTGGAGTACCTGAAATGACCAAGACTGCTCTTACCGTCGCCACCATCGTCCTCGTCGCCACGGGCAGCGCCTTTGCAGGCAGTGATCACTATGGTTCGGACGGCGTCAACCAGCCGGCCGCGCCTGTTGGCAACGCGCCTGTCGGCACCATCGACAGCGGGTTTACCGGTTCCATCCGCAAGCCGCTGACGGCCGAGCACAACGCCGTCGACACCGAGGCGACGACCCGGTTCGGCACGGATCAACCCGTAGTGCCCCAATCTGGCCGGGGCAATTGGGGCCGATAGTTCCTCAAACCCCGGAGCACGAAGAGCGGCGGGGTTGGCCCGCCGCTTTTGTTTGTGCGAAGCCGGGTTTGGTCGAAAGGTCGGCGATCCCCCGGCCTGTCGGGCAGTCCCTAGCGAAGATCCTTCGGCCAAATGCAGTGCGTCAGTCGGGCGCTGCCGAAGGTGAGACCGGTCCAATCGCCGTCGACGTCGAACCGAGCCAGGCCCGCGGTTGGGTATTTCTCCGCCAGCTTCTTCAGCGCCGCTTGGTCCGATCCAGCCTCGGCAAGCCCGCGCGCGAACTCCTCCAGCCCGGGATTGTGGCCAAGCACCAGCAGTGTTCCAGTCCCCGCCTTTACTTGCCGCACCTTGGCGAGGATGTCCGCCGCCGCTGCCTCGTAGAGCGCCTGGGAAAATTTGGCCTGCACCTTCGCCGGCAATTCCGCCGAGACCAGCCGCCACGTGTCGCGGGTGCGCAGCGCCGGCGACACCAGCGCCAGCTCCGGCAGCCAGCCGCGCCGGGCCAGTTCGCGCCCGACCAGTGGTGCTGCCTTCAGCCCGCGCGCGGACAGCGGCCGGTCGAAGTCGATGAGGTCGGGATCGTCCCAACTCGACTTGGCGTGACGCAGGAGCAGCAGTTGCTTCATGGATTCAACTCAAGTCCAAGGGATGTCGGGCTGAAAGTCTTTCCCATAGCCGCCGCCATGTTTTGTGCCCATGGCGGTATCAAAACTCGCCCAAAGCGCACCAAAGATGAACAGGCCTACATGCCGTTCATCTTTATCCCATCTGACCAAAATGTCTGCTTCAGTGATGGCCCAATCGCCCGATCGAACGTGAATTGCACCGACGACGGGACCTACTCGTCCGTCCTCGATCCGACAGAGATAAAAATATGCCGTGGCACTTTTCGGATCATCCGCCTCGTCGTACTCGAAGACGCCGGCCAGATCACGCTTTGTCCGGATCGCGCTGTCGAAAACGTCCATTTGCTTGTCCGCAATCTATCAAAACAGTGCCGAAGCGTCGCGGGCGCCGTGTACGGCGCGGACGATCTCGACGCGCTGTTCGGCCAGGCGATAAAGCACGAGATAGTTGCCGATCGTCAACGCCCGCACCTCGGCAGCGATGTCGGGCCTCTTGGGACCGGATTCCGGGAATGTGCCCAATTGCACGATGCGCACGGCAATAGCATCCAAAAAGCGGTCCGCGGCAAGCGGGTTGTCCCTTGCAATGCCAAACCAAATATCGATCAGGTCGTCTTCTGCCGCCGGGCTGTGGACAATGCGGATGTCAGCCATTCCGCCGGTTTTTGCTGGTGTTGCCCAACCGGCTGCGGGCTTTCTGTTTTATGTCCTCGATGTCGAACGGCGCAAACGGACCGCTCTCCAGCCCTTCCGTCCAGGCTTTCCGCAACCGCTCCGCTTCGGCCTCGCGCAAGGGCTGGCGAAGCCGCCATTCGCGCAGTGCCTCGCGGATCACTTCACTTGCCGAACCGTACTGCCCGCTGGCCACCGCGCCTTTGACCATGTCCAGCAGTTCCGGGGAAAGCGCTACGCTGACTTTTTCGACTGTCGCCATCAAGCCGTCTCCTCACGAAAACGGTAGCAAAATTTGCTACCAAATTCAAGAACTGACTCTTACGGCGTTATCCGCGCCAGGTGCTCGAGATCGGTCTCTTCGCGCAGCGGGTCGGGCGCGATCACCACCGACGTGGCGTTGTCGGCATCGTCGGCGAAGCGCGAAAACACCGTGCGGCCGCCTTCCATTCGCGCCTTGCCTTCGGCGACCAGCCCCAGCGCCAGCGGATAGAGCTGGTGCTCGGCCTTGAGCACGCGCGCGGCCAGCGTGTCCTCATTGTCGCCGACCATCACCGGCACGGCGGCCTGGGCGATGATCGGCCCGTCATCCATGTCGAGCGTGACGAAATGCACCGTGCAGCCATGGATGCGCATGCCTGCGCGGAGGGCCCGCGCATGCGTATCCAGCCCCTTGAAGGCAGGCAGCAGGGCAGGGTGGATATTGATCATGCGGCCCTGCCACTTCTCCACGAAGCGCGCGCCGAGGATGCGCATGTAGCCGGCCAGCGCGACGATCTCGGCGCCGAACGACAAGAGGGCCGCATCGATCGCCTCGTCATGCGCTTGCTTGCTGGCATGGTCGGAGCGCGAAATCACTCTGGTGGCGATGCCGCGCGCCGCGGCGATGCCAAGGCCGGCGGCATTGGCGCGGTCGGAGATGACGCCGACGATCTCGGCCGGATAGGCCGGGTTGCTCGCCGCCGCAACCAGCGCCGTCATGTTGGAGCCGCGCCCCGAGATCAGTACGACCGTCCGTTTCCTCATAGGCCAATCGAGCCCCGATAGATGACGCCGGCATCGCGGCGCGGCACGATCTGGCCGATCGGCGTCACCGTCTCGCCGGCCTCCTGCAGAACGGCAGCGACCTGCGCCGCCTGGCCGGAGGCGACGACCAGGATCATGCCGATGCCGCAATTGAAGGTCCGCATCATCTCTTCCGGCGCGACGCCGCCGGTCTTGGCCAGCCATGAGAACACCGGCGGCACCTCGATGGCGCCGAGATCGAGCTCGGCCGAAAAATCCTTGGGCAGAACGCGCGGGATGTTTTCGGGAAAGCCGCCGCCGGTGATATGGGCCAGCGCCTTGATGCCGTGGGTGTTGCGGATCGCCTTGAGGATCGACTTGACGTAGATGCGGGTAGGTTCGAGCAGCGCCTCGGCCAGCGTCGCCTCGTCATTGAACGGCGCCGGATCGCCCCAGCCAAGGCCGCTTACGGCGACGATGCGACGGACCAGCGAAAAGCCGTTCGAATGCAGGCCCGACGAGGCAAGGCCGAGCAGCACGTCGCCCTCGACGATGTCGTCGGTCGGCAGCAACTGGCCGCGTTCGGCGGCACCGACGGCAAAGCCGGCAAGGTCATAATCCTTGTCGTGATACATGCCGGGCATCTCCGCCGTCTCGCCGCCGATCAGCGCGCAACCGGCCTGCCGGCAGCCGGCGGCAATGCCGCCGACAATCGAGGCACCCTGGTCGGGATCGAGCTTGCCGGTGGCGAAATAGTCGAGGAAGAACAGCGGCTCGGCGCCTTGCACGACGATGTCGTTGACGCACATGGCGACGAGGTCGATGCCGATCGTATCGTGCTTGCCGGCATCGATGGCGATCTTCAGCTTGGTGCCGACGCCGTCGTTGGCGGCCACCAGCACGGGATCGGTGAAGCCGGCGGCCTTGAGGTCGAACAAACCGCCGAAGCCGCCGATCTCGCCATCGGCGCCCGGCCGGCGGGTGGCGCGCACCAGCGGCTTGATCTTCTCGACCATGAGATTGCCGGCGTCGATGTCGACGCCCGCTTCGGCATAGGTGAGCCCGTTCTTGCGCTTGCTCATACTCTTTCCCTGCTTTCTCGGGCTCTTCGCATGAACGGTTTCGGTCCGCAAGGATAACGGCGGGATGTGGAGCTTTTGCCCCCGATAATAACAAAGGTTGGCAGGCCCTGCAGTTCCGAATGTGGCGATCCTTCGCGCCCCCCTCTGTCCTGCCGGACATCTCCCCCTCAAGTGGGGAGATTGGATGTCGCCTCGGCTTTCGCCAACCTGCAACGTTGCAGGAAGGGCGCGATAAATGAAGCTGCCAATCTCCCCACTTGAGGGGGAGATGTCCGGCAGGACAGAGGGGGGTGGTTCACGCTAGCCTTCGCGTTCCTGTGTCGCTTCTTACTTGCCGTAACCCTCCATCTCCATCATGTATCGGCAAACAAGAGCGACGGGATATGCGTTTGACCATCCCCAACATGATCACGATCATGCGCTTCGTGCTGGTGCCGGCCGTGGTGCTGGCCATGCTGCAGGACCGCTGGGACTGGGCCTTTGCCGGCTTCCTCATTGCCGGCATTTCCGACGGCGTCGACGGCTTCATCGCCCGCCATTTCAATCAGTTTTCCAGGCTCGGCGCCTATCTCGATCCGATGGCCGACAAGCTGCTGCTGGTCTCGGTTTTCGTGGTCCTGGGCTTCAGCGGCGAACTGCCGCTGTGGCTGGTCGTTACCATGGTGTCGCGCGACGCACTGATCGTCTGCGCCGTGCTTTTGTCCACCGTCATGGCGCATCCCGTCGAGATGAAGCCGCTCCTGGTGTCGAAGGCCAACACCGCGATCCAGATCGTGCTGGCGGCAGTGGTGTTGGGCGAACTCGCCTTCGACATCCATCTCGATCCGCTGAGGCCGGCCCTCATATTGCTGTCCGGGGTCTTGACCGTGGCTTCGGCCGCGGCCTATCTCGTGGCTTGGCTGAGGCATATGAGCGGCTATGGCGAAGGCTCCACACCCGGCACCTGACGAACGGTCCATCGACGCTGAAGCTGAGGCTGCGGCAGCGGAGGCTGCGGCATCGGCATCGTTTCGCCGCCAGATCCGCTTCTGGCTGATCAGCGCCATCATCCTCGCCGTCTTCCTCTATGTCTTCAGCGGCATCCTTCTGCCGTTCGTCGCCGGCATGGTGCTCGCCTATTTCCTCGACCCTGTCGCCGACCGGCTGGAGCGGCTCGGCCTCTCCAGGCTGATGGCGACGGTGGTCATCCTCATCGCCTTCATCGTCGTCCTGGTGCTGGCCGTCGTCATCCTGGTTCCGGTGCTCGCCTCGCAGATGGCTGATTTCGCCAGCAAGCTGCCGGACTATCTGACCCGGCTGCAGAGCCTGATCACCAGCTTCGACCCGAAATGGCTGGAAGAGAAATTCGGCGTCGACGCCAACGGCCTGCGCGAAGGCCTGAACTCGCTGCTGACCTCCGGCTTCGGCCTCCTGACCACCGTGTTCACCTCGATCTGGAGCTCCGGCGTGGCGCTGGTCTCGGTGGTCAGCCTGTTCGTGGTGACGCCGGTCGTCGCCTTTTACATGCTGCTCGACTGGGACCGCATGGTGACAATCGTCGACAGCTGGGTGCCGCGCGACTATGTCAAGACCGTCAGGACGATCGCCAGGGACATCAACACGGCGACCGCCGGCTTCGTGCGCGGCCAGGGCACGCTCTGCCTGGTGCTCGGCGCTATGTATGCCACCGGGCTGACACTGACGGGCCTGAATTTCGGCATCCTCATCGGTCTGTTCGCCGGGCTGATCTCCTTCATCCCCTATGTCGGCTCGCTGACCGGCCTGGTGCTGGCCGTCGGCGTCGCCTTCGTCCAGTTCTGGCCCGACTGGACCATGATCGCGGCGGTGGCCGGCGTGTTCTTCGTCGGCCAGTTCATCGAGGGCAATATCCTGCAGCCGCGACTGGTCGGCAAAAGCGTCGGCCTGCATCCGGTGTGGCTGATGTTCGCGCTGTTTGCCTTCGGCGCGCTGTTCGGCTTCGTCGGCCTGCTGATCGCCGTTCCGGCTTCCGCCGCCGTTGCCGTTCTGGTGCGCTTCGCCATCGCCCGCTATCTCGAATCGCCGCTCTACAAGGGCCACGCCGACGAGCCGGTGCCGCCGCTGCAGGTGCGCCGCCGCGGGGGCGCGCGCGGTTGAGCCAGATGCCGGACAAGATCGATCCGCCGCGCCAATTGCCGCTCGATCTAGGCCACGGCACCGGCTATTCGCGCGACGAGCTCGTCGTCTCCAGCACCAACAGCCAGGCGGCGGCGCTTGTCGACCGCTGGCCGGACTGGCCGTCGCCGGTCGTTGTGCTGGCCGGGCCGGCCGGCTCGGGGAAAACCCATCTGGCCTCGATCTGGCGGACCCGCGCCGACGCCGTGAAAGTGGAGGCCGGCCGCATCGGCGACTGCATCGAAAACCTCGGTCCGCATCCCGCCCTGATCGACGATGTCGACGCCGAACCGATAGATGAGCACGGCCTCTTCCACCTGATCAACGCGGTGCGCGGCGCCGGCTCGAGCTTGCTGTTGACGGCGCGGCGCTTCCCGTCCGCCTGGGGCGTCACGCTGCCCGACCTGGCGTCGCGGCTGAAGGCGGCGGCGACCGTCGAGATCCACGAACCCGACGATCTTCTGCTGGCCGGCGTCATCACAAAGCTGTTCGCCGACCGCCAGGTCGAGGTCGAGCCGCATGTCGTGCAATATCTGGTGCGCCGCATCGAGCGCTCGCTGGCCACTGCCATGCGGGTGGTCGAACGGCTCGACCGCACCGCACTGGAGCGCAAGACGCCGATAACGCGAGCCCTCGCAGCCGAGACCGTCAGCGCCATGGATGAAGGGCAGGGCGAGTTCGAGATTTAGAGGATACAAAATGACGTCTGAATTCAGTGCATACGACATCATTGATCCGTTTCTGATGTCGTGGGCAAATCGGCACGGAATACGGGTCGCCACGAAATATCGCGACGACGATGTCCGTTCTATCTGGGTTTACGGCAAGAATGGCAATCGTCGTGCTCAGTTGTGGCTCAATTTGCCTGACGTCAACGGCAACGTAACCATTGTGGCGTCGGTGCTGGATCCTAAAAGCGCTACACAATGGGGTGCTAGAGAGGAACGCCACGCGTCTCCCGAAATGCTGCAAGCCGCCCTTGAAGAACTACGGCCAATGGTTTTTGGCTGGGCCGGGGAAGGTGCATATACCTAGTTCTTACCTCGGCCGGTGTCTCATTTCGGGAAACAAACCTGGCATCTGTCTTGCACCTGACAGCTTGCCGGCTAACCCCGGTCCTGATTGCGTACCAAATCAGGTTGTAGGCTCGCCGGGAGATGGGGCGGTTGGGGTTCTCTTCCCGGCGAGCTTGCCATATGCGGGATCCGACCAGTCGCCTTGAAGTGTGATTTTCTCGCCAGCTGATAGCGCTATTCTCAACGCTGTCGGTCTTGCCTGGAAATGATGTCGGCGACGTATTTTGATCGAGAGCCGTCCCACCCGCAGGCCGTGCATCGGCCGCTTTCGAAATGATGTTCGCAGTTTGGATATCCATAGAGCAGAGATGCGCATTCGGCACATAGACTGGCCATTGCGCTGCTGTCGGAAAAATACGTGCTGCCGCACTCATCGCAGGTCGCGATTGGTCGGTCCGTCATTGCTCTAGCCTCGCTACCGTTTCAGACCGATCGTCTCCCCCAAGCGCCGCTCGTTCCACGCCAAAGCGCCGGCGATAGTCGCCGGGCACCAAGCCGGTTATCCTGGCGAATACCTTGCGGAAGGAGCCGGGATCGTCATAGCCGACCTCCCAGGCGATCTGGTCGATCGCTCGTATCGTGGTTTCCAGCATCTCGCGCGCCTTGCCGACGCGCAGGTGCTGACAATATTCGGTCGGCTTGAGGCCGGTGGCGCTGCGGAAGCGCCGCAGAAAAGTCCGCTCCTCCAGCCCGGCGTGATCGGCCATGGCGCCAAGCGTCACATCGCGCGCGCCGTTCGCCTGCAGCCAGTGCTGCACCTTGAGGATCGCTTCGTCGCCGTGGGTCAGCCGCGGCGCGAACGGGCTGTAAAAGCGTTGCTCGCGGCCCGGCGGGTCGACCAGCATGAAACGCGCCGTGTCCATCATGACGGTCGGCCCGAGCACCCTGTCCACCAGCTTCAGGCCGAGATCAGTCCAGGCCATGTAGCCGCCCGCGGTGATGATGTCGCCATCGTCGATGACCAGCCTGTCGGCGTCGAGCAGGATGTCTGGAAAGCGTAGCGCCAGCGCGTCGCGATAGGCCCAATGCGTGGTCGCAGCACGACCCGACAGCAGGCCGGTCTCGGCAAGCACGAAAGCGCCGGCACAGACCGAACCGAGCGTCGCGCCTGCCGCATGACGGTCCCTGAGCCAGCCGGCATAGGGCGCGGCTGCTTCCCGAGCGATCGGATCTCCCAAGGTCGGCGGGAGGATAACCATGGCTGGTTCATTGTCGGCGCCGGGGTCGCTGTCGAAGGTGCGGACTACGGTGTGGCCCGCGTCCTCCAATTGCCAATGACTGACGCGAAGCCTCGCCGCCTCGGGCGACCGCTCGACAGCCAGCCGGTTTGCCAGCATGAAAAGATCGGTCAGGCCGAGCACGGCTGCTTCCTGCACGCCGGGATACAAGACAAGGCCGATTTCGATCAGATCACGCGCCGCCGTCATTGTCAGTTTTGCCACGTTGAATGTCCGTTTTGCCAATGCTCACCCTGGCCGCACTGTTATAATTTGTCCAGCTGAAGGGGCTAAAACTCCCTGTTACCCCTAACTTTTCCATCAAGGAGTAGGACGATGAGCACATTCACCACCCATGACGGCACCGAGATTTTCTACAAGGATTGGGGCAAGGGCCAGCCGATCGTGTTCCATCACGGCTGGCCGCTGAGCTCAGACGACTGGGACAACCAGATGCTGTTCTTCCTCGAAAAGGGCTACCGCGTCATCGCCCATGACCGCCGCGGGCACGGCCGCTCGTCGCAGACCGCGACCGGCAATGAGATGGACACCTACGCCGCCGATGTTGCGGCGCTGGCGGCGCATCTCGATCTCAGGGATGCGATCCACATCGGCCACTCGACCGGTGGCGGCGAGGTGGCGCGTTACGTCGCGCTTTATGGCGGCGGCGGCCGTGTTGCCAAGGCGGTGCTGATCGGCGCCGTGCCGCCGATTATGGTCAAGACCGACAGCAACCCCGGCGGCTTGCCGATCGAAGTCTTCGACGGCTTTCGCGCGGCTCTGGCCGCTAACCGCGCCCAGTTCTACAGGGACGTGCCGGCCGGCCCGTTCTATGGCTTCAACCGCGAGGGCGCCAAGGTCTCGCCAGGGGCTATCGACAATTGGTGGCGCCAGGGCATGATGGGCGGCGCCAAGGCTCATTACGACTGCATCGAGGCCTTTTCCGAGACCGACTTCACCGACGATCTCAAGAAGATTGCCGTGCCCGTCCTGATCATGCACGGGGACGACGACCAGATCGTGCCGATCGCCGATTCCGCGCTGCTTGCGGCCAAGCTGGTGAAGCACGGCACGCTCAAGGTCTACAAGGGCCTGCCGCACGGCATGTGCACCACGCATCCGGAGATCATCAATCCGGATCTGCTGGCCTTCATCCAGGGCTGACGGCTTACATGTCGGACGGGCAGCGCGGGCTCGTGGTGTCCGTCCGTCGCTTAAACATGACCGGCGACGGGAGACACACTCGAGCGTGATCCGCTTGCCCTGTCGACGAGATTTGCTTGATGAATGGTCGGAGTGGAGAGATTCGAACTCCCGACCCTCTGGTCCCAAACCAGATGCGCTACCAGGCTGCGCTACACTCCGAACGGTCTGTTGCCTAGTGATTTCAGTCCGCCAAAGCAAGCGTAAAAAGCCATCGGCCTTGCTGCCGGCGGCATTGCGCAGTAATGACGGGCTAGTGCATGGCCAGAGAACAGTAATGTGGTCTCGGGGTCGTGTGCTTGCAACCAGCAATGAGGTGGTCATGTCAGCCCGCATTTTCAGCCCAGCCAAAACCGCGATGCAGTCCGGCAAGGCCAAGACCGGCTATTGGGTGCTGGAATTCGATCCGGAGCAGCGCAAGAAGATCGATCCGCTGATGGGCTACACCACGTCCGGCGACATGCGAAGCCAGATCAGGCTGACCTTCGACACAAGAGAAGACGCGGTCGCCTATGCCGAGAAGGAAGGGCTGGCTTTCCGCGTCGAGGAGCCGAAGGAAATCAAGCGCCGCCAGATTTCCTATGCGGAGAATTTCCGCTATGACCGCAGGACGCCCTGGACGCATTGATCCCATACCGGCCCTGCCGGCACAATCCGCCGGTCATGCGGCCGGCCAGCGGTCCCGTAGCTCAGCTGGATAGAGCACCGGCCTTCTAAGCCGATGGTCACAGGTTCGAATCCTGTCGGGATCGCCAATATTTTCAGGGTCCATTCCGGACAGGTTCACTCGCCAGTCGCACAGGATTTCCAACACATGACAGCGATGGGCGCGGCGGCATTGCTGATCCTGGTCCTGACCTATGCCGGCGTCGCAATCGGCAGGATACCCGGACTGCGCCTCGACCGGGCAGGCATCGCGCTGCTCGGCGGTGCGGCGATGATCGCCATCGGCGCGCTCGACATGGAAGACGCCTACCGCGCCATCAGCTTCGACACCATCACACTTCTGCTCGGCATGATGATCGTCGTGGCGCATCTTAAAGTGTCGGGCGCCTTTCGCGCGCTCGGCGGGTTCGCCATCGAGCATGCGCATGCGCCGTTCATGCTGCTGGTGATGGTGACGCTGTTGACCGGCGTCCTGTCGGCGTTCCTGGTCAACGACGCCATCTGCCTGGTGATGGCGCCGATCGTCGTCCATGTCACCCGCGTCATCAACCGCAACCCGGTTCCCTATCTGATCGCCACCGCCACGGCCTCGAATTGCGGCAGCGTCGCCACCATCACCGGCAATCCGCAGAACATGGTCATCGGCGCGCTGTCGGGGATTTCCTATCCGGCCTTCTCGGCGGCGCTGGCGCCGGTCGCGGCGTTCGGCCTCGTCGCCGTCATCGTCATCATCCGCATCGTCTACCGCGCCGAATTTTCGCGCAAAGCCGAGCTCAGCCCCGAAGTCTATCGCGGCCGCATGCTGCCGGGGCAGGTGGTGAAGGCGGTGGTCGTCTGTATCGGTTTGGCGATCGCCTTCTTCGCCGGCGTTCCAGTCGCCAAGGCAGCGCTGATCGGCGGCGCCATTCTTCTTTTGACCCGCGCCATCAAACCTGAGCGCATCTATCGCGAGATCGATGGGCCGCTGCTGTTCATGTTCGCCGGGCTGTTCATCGTCGTCGCCGGGGCGGAGAAGACGCTGCTGACGCCCGACATCGTCGCCTCGGCAAAGGACCTCGGGCTGAATGATGTGTGGCGGCTGTCCGGCTTCACCGCGGTGCTGTCCAACATCATGAGCAATGTCCCGGCCGTGCTGGCGCTGAAGCCGTTCGTGCCCGGACTGGAAAACCCCGAGCGGGCCTGGCTGGTCGTCGCCATGAGCTCGACGCTGGCCGGCAATTTCACGCTGCTCGGCTCGGTCGCCAATCTGATCGTTGCCGAGCACGCGCGGGTCTCCGGCAAACCGCTGGGCTTCATCGCCTTCTTCAAGGTCGGCCTGCCGTTGACGCTGGTCACGCTGCTTGTAGGGACGGCATGGCTGGCAGCCTAAAAGCGCGTCGCATTAGACCGGCCTCATGCGGCGCGCTTCAGGCTCTTTTTATGCATGTCGTTATCGCAAAACCGCTGCACACTTTGCGCGACATGCATCAGCCAGTCAGGGCGATGTCACCGTCAGATGGCCTTTCATGTTGGGATGGAAGCGGCAGAAATAATCGACCGATTCCGCCTTCTTCACCGTCAGGCTCGCCGCGTTCTTCGGCGGGATCATCACTTCCCAGCCGCCGTTGACGGTTGCCGTGTGGGCAAACACGTCCTTGTTCACCCACTTGATCGTGTCGCCGACCTTCGCCTCGATCTTTGCCGGCGAAAACACAAGCTTGTCGATCGTCACCTCGATGGTTTCGGCCTTGGCCGGTGCGGCGCCGATGGTCAGCGCCAGCGCAACCCACAGACGCCGCCTCGACACCATTGGCCCGATCCTCACTTCAGCATGCCAGCGACGTGTTCGGCGTGCTGTTCGTGGCCCTGGAATATTTTCAGGCCGGTTTCCAGCAGGCTCTTCAGCTCGGCATTGCTGGCTGACGGGATCAGCAGTGTTTCGAGCGCGCCATTGACCTGCTTGTGGTAAGCCACCTCGCTGGCGACATAGGCCTTGTCGAACGCCGCGCCCTTGAGCTTGGCAAGCTTGGCACGTTCCTCGGCCGCCGCCTTGGTCAGCGCCTTGCTGGTCGGATTGTCCTCAGGCGTGACCTTGAGCTTCTTGACCAGGTCGAGAGCCTGTTTGTTGACCGCCTCGTGATCTCGCACCATGTCCTTGGCGAAATCCACGACCTCTTTGTTCTTCGATTTCTTCAGTGCCTGCTTGGCCGCCTCGACGTCAAGCACGCCTGCTGTGTAGGCGATATGTGCGATCTGCGGATCGGTCGGTTTGTCGGCAGCTTGCGACAAGGGCGCTGCGCTAAGCAGGAAAAATGCGGCCAGTGCCGTGGTCGATCGAATGAACATGATGCTCTCCTTCGCCCCGACGCGGAACTGCATCGCGCTTCGTTTCAGTGATGCTCATTGGATGCAGGTCACGGGAAAACGTTCCCGCGAAAATCGGCGCGGCCTATCCGGAAAGACCGAGCCGCCGCATCACGGCATTGGTCAGCCGTTCGCAGCGCCGGCCCGCGAAGGGAAAGGCGTCGAGCAGCACCGGGCCGATCTGGTCGTCCAGCGCCTTGCGCACCAGCGCGCGGGCGCGGTGCAGCCGGGTCTTGATGGTTTCTGGTCGCACGCCAAGCAGTTCGGCGGTTTCTTCGATGCTCAATCCCTCGATGACGCGCGCCACGAACACCATCCGGTAGACATCGGGAAGACTGTCGGTTGCCCGTTCGACAAGCTCAAGGATCTGCCGTTGCGCCATCGTCCGCTCCGGATCGTCGCTCGGGTTGAGGGGAAACCGGATGATTTCGGCTTGCGGGTTTTCAGGCATCGCTACCATTCGCCGCCTTTTGCGCAAACGGCCGAGCGCTTCGTTGATGACGATACGCGATAGCCACGTGGCGAGCGAGGCATCGCCGCGAAAGGACTCGAGATGGGCAAAGGCACTGACATAGGCCTCCTGGACGATGTCCTCGGCCTCGCTGTCGTTACGCACGACGCCTCGGGCGATGCGGTAGAGCCTTTGGTTGTGCGTCTTGATGATGGTGCGGAATGCATCGCTATCACGTGCCAGCGCGCGACCGACAAGCTGCATGTCGCCGGAAGCGGCGGGCGTTGCCGTCAACGCAGCAGGCATGGCCGATCTCCTGATAGGCTTCTCATCGGACATTGGATGAATCGGCCGACAAAAGGTTCCCGACCGATCCGCCGGCCGGCCTCGATCCGTTTCAACCGCCGGCAGAGGCTATTCTAACGCCTCCACCACACCGGCGTCTCTATTTTGTAGACGCCGTGTCATCGGCTGATCGGTCGCCATGACATCACTCAGGATCGCAATTTTTCCAAGCTGTTACGCCGATTTCCTGACTCAGCCTGGAAAGGTGCTTGGCTCAGGCCTGTGCGGCCGCCGCCAGCCCGCGCGCCAGGTCGGCCTTCAAATCCTCGACATCCTCGAGCCCGATCTGCAAGCGCACCAGCGGCCCGTCATACGGGCCCTTGGCGATTGTGCGGTCGCCAAGGAATACCGGCACGGCAAGGCTCTCATAGCCGCCCCAGGAATAGCCGAGGCCGAAAAACTTCAACGCGTCGAGGAAGGCGTGCTGCTGCTTCTGTCCGCCGCCCGCGAGAACGATCGAGAAGATGCCGCTCGATCCGCAAAAATCGCGCTTCCACATGGCGTGGTCGGGATGACTGGGCAGCCCGGGATGCAGCACCTGCGCTACGCCCGGCTGACCCTCGAGCCAGCCGGCGAGGGCAAGCGCGCTCTTTTGATGATGCTCCAGCCGCACACCCATCGTGCGCAGGCCGCGCAGCACCTGGTAGACGTCGTCAGGCCCGGCGCAGCAGCCCATCGTGTTGAACGTCTCGAAAAGCTGCTTCCAGCAGTCCGCATTGGCCGACACGGTGCCGAGCAGCACGTCGGAATGGCCGGCCGGGTATTTCGTCGCCGCGTGGATCGAGATGTCGACGCCATGGTCGAGCGGGCGAAAGTAGAGCGGCGTCGCCCAGGTGTTGTCCATCATGACGATGGCGCCGGCGGCATGCGCTGCCTTGGCGATGGCCGGTATGTCCTGCACCTCGAAGGTGTTGGAGGCCGGCGATTCGGTGAACACCACCTTGGTGTTGGGCTTGATCAGCGCCGCGATGCCGGCGCCGATGCGCGGTTCGTAATACTCGACCTCGATGCCCAGCCGCTTCAGCATCGTGTCGGCGAAATTGCGGGTCGGATGATAGACGGAATCGACGATCAGCAGATGATCGCCGGCCGACAGGAAGGCGAGCAGCGGCAGCACCACGGCCGCCAGGCCGGACGGCACCGCGACCGTGCCGGCGGAGCCTTCCAGCGCATCGATGGCGCTGGTCAGCGCATCGGTGGTCGGGGTGCCGCGCGTGCCGTAGGTGTATTTCTGGCTGCGCGCCGCCATTGTCGCCGCATTGGGATAGAGCACGGTCGAGGCATGCACCACCGGCGGATTGACGAAGCCGAAATAGTCATGCGGGTTGTTGCCGGAATGGGCGAGCCGTGTGTTGACGCCCATCTCGCTGTCGTCTTTTGCCATTGCTTTTCGTCCCATGGGTTGGTCGTTAGCCATAGTGCGGCGGCATTGGCCGCGCAACCGCACCGCACTCGCCAGGCCAAGGTCTTGAATATGCCAATTCAGCAACGAGCCGTGGACCTGCGGGAAGGCTGCCAAGTGCGCTTGGCAACTCACGGTCGGACTTTGCCGGCTTTATTGGCGCGCTGGCCGATTTGCGAGCGCGTTTGTCTGCAATTTCAGGCATTTCAGGCAGTTGGTTTTCAAAGTCTTTCGGATTTGGTCATTTCCCTTGACCTCACAGGAATAATCGCCTTCGATGTTGTTCGTGAATGGGAGGCAGCGCGTCGGTTACGATGCGGGATTCCGGTAATGGGCCGGGATACATAGCTGCGTTCACACGGGAAAAAGTCAGGTTCGCCTGGAAAAAACAGAAAAGGGTCTGTGGGTCATGAAACACATTGCAATCGGCGTTTTGGGCGCCGCCGCGTTTGGATTCGCGGCTTCGGCGGCTTCGGCGGCCACGCTCGACGATGTCAAAGCGAAGGGCTTCATCCAATGCGGCGTCTCGACCGGTCTGGCCGGCTTCTCGGCGCCGGACGACAAGGGTGAGTGGCAAGGCATCGACGCGGACTTCTGTCGCGCTGTGGCAGCCGCCGTGTTCGGCGATGGCACCAAGGTGAAGTTTACGCCGCTCAGCGCCAAGGAGCGGTTTACCGCTCTGCAGTCGGGCGAGATCGACATCCTGTCGCGCAATACCACCTGGACCATCAATCGCGACACCGCACTCGGCCTGAACTTCATCGGCACGACTTATTACGACGGCCAGGGCTTCATGATCAACGCCAAGAAGCTACCGGGCGTGAACTCGGCGCTGCAGCTTTCGGGCGCGGCGGTCTGCGTGCAGAGCGGCACCACGACCGAGCTCAACCTTGCCGACTATTTCAAGTCGAACAAGATGGAGTACAATCCTGTCGTCTTCGAAAAGCTGGAAGAGGTTAACGCCGCCTATGACGCCGGTCGCTGCGACGTATACACCACCGACCAGTCGGGCCTCTATGGCATCCGCCTGACGCTCGGTGCGCCGGCCGACCACGTCGTGTTGCCCGAGATCATCTCCAAGGAACCGCTTGGGCCGGCCGTACGCCAGGGCGACGACCAATGGTACCACATCGTCAAGTGGACCTATTTCGCGTTGCTCGACGCCGAGGAACTCGGCATCACCAAGGCCAATGTCGACGAGATGAAGAACTCGGACAGTCCAGAGATCAAGCGCGTGCTCGGCCAGGAAGCCGACACCAAGATCGGCACCGATCTCGGCGTCTCTAACGACTGGGTCGTCAACATCGTCAAGGCCGTCGGCAATTACGGCGAGATGTTCGAGCGTAATGTCGGCTCGGGCAGCCCGCTGAAGATCGCGCGCGGCATCAACGCGCTGTGGACCAAGGGTGGCCTGCAGTACGCTCCGCCGATCCGCTGATCGAAAATGGATCCGGAAGGCAGATCGTCTGCCTTCCGGTCTCTCTTTCCAGGGGACTGTCGAATGGCATCGCAGGAAGTTCTTCGCGAGGAGCCAAGCCGCGGTTCCTTCATCAATGATCCTCGTGTCCGCGGAATATTCTTTCAAGCGCTGGTCCTCGTCCTGCTGGTAGCGGGGGTCTGGTGGGTTACCCACAACGTCATCGTCAATCTGACGCGCTTGCACATCGCTTCCGGCTTTGGCTTCCTCAGGGGCCGCGCCGGCTTCGACATCAGCGAAAGCGCGATCGCATATTCGTCGGATTCGACCTATTTCCGAGCCATCCTGGTTGGCTTCATCAACACCGTGATCGTTGCCGTCGTCGGCATCATCACCGCGACCATTATCGGTTTCATCGTCGGCATCGGCCGGCTTTCGCGCAACTGGCTGATCAGGAAGATCTGCACGGTCTATGTCGAGGTCTTCCGCAACATCCCGCCGCTGCTGGTCATCTTCTTCTGGTATTCCGGCGTGCTCGCCGTGCTGCCGCCGCCGCGCGAGAGCATCAATTTGCCGTTCGGCTCCTTTCTCAACCAGCGCGGCTTCTATTTTCCGCGCGCTGTCTGGGGCGAGGGCTCCTGGCTGATCCTGGTCGCCCTGCTCCTCGCCCTTGCCATGGCCTGGTTCGTCGCCCGCAAGGCGCGGCAGCGGCAGATGGCGACGGGCCAGCCGTTCCCGGTGCTCTGGACATCCATAGCGTTGATCGTCGGCCTGCCGCTGCTGGCCTACGCGCTGAGCGGCTTTCCTCTGACCTTCGAATTCCCGAAACAATCGACTTTCAACCTGGTCGGTGGCTTTCAGGTCAGACCAGAGTTCCTGTCACTCTATCTGGCGTTGTCCTGCTATACGGCCGCCTTCATCGCCGAGATCGTGCGCGCCGGCATCAGGGGCGTCAGCACGGGCCAGACCGAGGCGGCCGCGGCACTCGGGCTGCGCTCGGGATCGATCCTCAGGCTTGTCGTCGTGCCGCAGGCGATGCGCATCGTTATTCCGCCGCTGACCAGCCAGTATCTGAACTTGACCAAGAACTCTTCACTCGCCATCGCCATCGGCTATCCGGACCTGACGGCGACTGCCGGCACTGTCTTGAACCAGACCGGGCAGGCGGTTGAAGGCGTGGTGATCATGATGGCTGTCTATCTCGCGCTCAGCCTGATCACGTCGGCGATCATGAACGTCGTCAATGCCAGGATGGCGCTGGTGGAGAGGTAAGGCCATGCAGGAACACGACATGTCCTGGGTGCGGACGGAGATGGCGCTGGCCCAACCGGCGCCGTCGAGCGAGCGTGGCCTCACCGCCTGGATCCGCAAGAACCTGATTGCCACCACGGGCGACACCATTCTCACCATCGTTGGCATCGCACTGGTCGCTGTGATCCTGCCCCAAATCATCAATTGGGCCTTCATCAACGCCCAGTGGACCGGACCGGACCGCTCGGTCTGCGCCACCGTGGCGCAAGGCGGCATCCAGCCGGATGGCTGGACCGGTGCTTGCTGGGCATTCGTCAACGCCAAGTTCGGCCAGTTCATGTTCGGCACCTATCCTATCGAGGAGCGTTGGCGGCCGATCGTGGTGGCCATCCTGTTCGTGGCACTGCTGGTGCCGTTGCTCATTCCGCGCGTGCCGCGCAAGGGGCTGAATGCCATTCTTCTCTTTTTTGTACTGCCGGTCGTCGCCTTCGTTCTGCTGGTCGGCGGCATGTTCGGCCTGCCGCATGTCGAGACGTCGCGTTGGGGTGGACTGCTGGTGACGCTCAGCCTGTCGTTCGTCGGCATTGCCGTGTCGCTGCCGATCGGCATCGTGCTGGCGCTCGGCCGGCGCTCGAACATGCCGATCGTCAAGCTGCTGTGCGTGATCTTCATCGAGACGGTACGCGGCATCCCGCTGATTACGGTGCTGTTCTTTGCCAGCGTGATGCTGCCGCTGTTCCTGCCGGCCGGCGTCAGCTTCGACAAGTTCCTGCGCGCGCTGATCGGCGTGTCGCTGTTTGCCGCCGCCTACATGGCCGAAGTGGTGCGCGGCGGCCTGCAGGCGATCCCCAAAGGCCAGTATGAGGGCGCCGATTCGCTCGGTCTCAGCTACTGGCAGAAGATGGGCCTGGTCGTCATGCCGCAGGCGCTGAAGCTGGTCATTCCCGGCATCGTCAACACCTTCATCGGCATGTTCAAGGACACCAGCCTGGTCATCGTCATCTCGATGTTCGACCTCCTCGGCATCGTCAAGCAGAACTTCTCCGACGCCAATTGGGCGACGCCACAGACGGCCAGATCCGGCCTGGTGTTCGCGGCGTTCATCTTCTGGCTGTTCTGCTTCGGCATGTCGCGCTATTCAATGTACACGGAACGCCGTCTCGACACCGGCCACAAACGCTAAAAAGGGGACCTTGTCATGGCCATAGAAAACGCCGTCAGCGCGGAAGAGATCAAGGTCAATGCCGCCAAGATGCACATTTCCACCACCGATGTCGCCATCGACATCATCGCCATGCACAAATGGTACGGCGAATTCCATGTGCTGAAGGACATCAATCTAAAGGTGATGCGCGGCGAGCGGATCGTCATCTGCGGCCCGTCGGGCTCCGGCAAATCGACGATGATCCGCTGCATCAACCGGCTGGAGGAACACCAGAAGGGCAAGATCATAGTCGACGGCAAGGAACTGACCAACGATCTGAAGAAGATCGACGAGGTGCGTCGCGAGGTCGGCATGGTGTTCCAGCACTTCAACCTGTTCCCGCATCTGACCATTCTGGAAAATTGCACGCTGGCGCCGATCTGGGTGCGCAAGATGCCGCGGAAACAGGCCGAGGAAATCGCCATGCATTTCCTCAAGCGCGTCAAGATCCCGGAACAGGCCAACAAATATCCCGGCCAGCTTTCCGGCGGGCAGCAACAGCGCGTGGCGATCGCCCGCTCGCTGTGCATGAACCCGCGCATCATGCTGTTCGATGAGCCGACCTCGGCTCTCGATCCGGAAATGATCAAGGAAGTGCTGGAGACGATGGTCGGGCTGGCCGAGGAAGGCATGACCATGCTCTGCGTCACCCACGAAATGGGCTTTGCGCGCAAAGTCGCCAATCGGGTGATCTTCATGGATCAGGGTCAGATCGTCGAGCAGAACACGCCGGCCGAGTTCTTCGACCACCCGCGCCATGAGCGCACGAAGCTGTTCCTGTCGCAGATCCTGCACTAATCCTTACTCCGGTTCGGGACAAGACCGGCGGATCAAACCTCTCTGTCTTGCTGGCTTCGCGCGTATTCGACGAGCGCTGACCGTGCGCTGCGCGAGAAGATAGCAAGCGTGCGTCAGGCCGTTCGAGTGGTCACGTTGCAACCTGGTAACTAAGGCCGGCACGGATCATAAGCGCGCCGACTGCGTTCATTGCCATTGGGAGTTGTATAACGAGCCGCGTGGGCGCGTGCGGCGGCAGGTCACGGGTTCATCCTGATGCTCATCCAACCGATCGATTATTTCCTCGTCGTCTGGTTCGCGCTGGCGCTGGCTTCGACGCTTTACGTCGGCTTCGACCAATATCGCAACAATCCCGAGCCGGTGGTGATGAAATGGGGCTTCATCCTGGTCACCCTCTATATGGGTCCGCTCGGCTTGCTGCTCTACGTGCTCGCCGACAAGGAGCCCCGGCCGGGCGAGCATGAACTCTTCACCCGGCCGCTCTGGAAGCAGGGCGTCGGCTCCACCATCCACTGCGTCGCCGGCGATGCCACCGGCATCATTCTTGCCGCCGCCGTCACGGCGGCGCTCGGCCTGCCGATGTGGATCGACCTGATCGTCGAATATCTCGCCGGCTTTGCCTTCGGCCTGTTCATCTTCCAGTCGCTGTTCATGAAATCGATGATGGGCGGCACCTATTGGGAGAACGTCCGCAAGAGCTTCCTGCCCGAGTTCATCTCCATGAACTTCATGATGGCCGGCATGGCGCCGGTCATGAGCTTCCTGATGATGGGCCGCGACATGCGCGCGATGGAACCGACGGAGCTGCTGTTCTGGGGCGTGATGTCGATCGGCGTCATCGCCGGTTTTGCGCTTGCCTATCCGGCCAATGTCTGGCTGGTCGCCCGGGGGCTGAAGCATGGGCTGATGACGCAGCGTGCGCAGGCAGCCGGCATCGATGTCCGGGAGCAGCCTGCCACGAGGCAACATGCGCAGATACAAATGCAGCAGGCCGACGCCAGCGGCCATCGCGGGCAGCACCACGACATGGTTTCCCACAAAGGCAAAGGCGGCGGCCATCACATGGAGACGGATGCCACGACGCCGCAGGTCGCTGCCCTGGGTGCCGTCTCCCTGCTGTCGCTCGCCATCGGCATGGTCGCGCCGGCGAACTGGCTGAACCTGACGCTGTCGGCACGCGACGTCGGCGGGGTGATCATGCCGCAAGGCATGATCATGGATCGCGACACGCCGGCCGATACGATGCGTGACATGGCCGCTACCGATCCACGCCTCGTGGCCGCCTCTTATGGCCTGACGGCAAAGGGCGACCAGGAACTGCCGTTTCGGATGGAGAACGGCATCAAGGTGTTCGAGCTCAGGCCTTCGGTGGTCCGCTGGCAGATCCTGCCGGCCGTTGCGGTCGACGCCTATGCCTATAACGGCCAGATTCCCGGTCCGCGAATTCACATTCGTCAGGGCGATCGGGTCAGGATCAACGTCACCAACGGCCTGCCTGAGGAAACGACGGTGCATTGGCATGGCTTGATCCTGCCGAACCAGATGGATGGGCCGGCCGAGATCACGCAGCCGCCGATCGAGCCCGGGCAATCCTATTCATACGAATTCACCGCAACCCAGCACGGAACCTATTTCTACCACCCCCATGCCAAGCCGGACCGGACCCAGGCGCTCGGCCTCTACGGTGCGCTGATCATCGATCCCGCCAATCCCGCCGACGAGGTCGCGGCCGACCATGATTACGTCATGCAGCTTCAGGAATGGCTGGTGCGGGAAGGGCTGACCTACCCGTCGATGCCGATGGACGGCGGCATGCCGAATTTCTTCACCATCAACGGAAAGGCCTATCCCTCGACCGAGACGATCCCGATGAAGGTCGGCGAGACGCTCAAGGTGCGGTTCATCGGCACCAACAACGGCTTCATCCATCCGATGCATATCCATGGCGGACCGTTCGAGGTCGTTGCCCGCGACGGCGAGACGGTCCCCGCTTCGGGTCGTTTCCTTGCCGATACGATCAACGTCGGGCCGGGTCAGCGCTACGACGTGATCTGGAAGGCGCAGCGTCCGGGCAAATGGCTGATCCATTGCCACATCCCGCATCACACCACGAACAACAATGTCGAGGAGAAGGGCGGCGGCGGGCTGATGGTCGTGATCGATGTGACATGACCGGCGTCGCCTTGGCGCGTTCCATCCGCTGCACCGGCCCGGACGCCATGCAGTGGCTGGGGCCAAATTTTCTCTCAAGCTGAGGTGATCTGCCAGACAGCGACGCCGGCAAGGGCGAGACCGGCGGCGCCCTCGATGGCCCGGGAGATGGTTTCGAACAGCCGTGGCTGGCGCGCGAAAAACTGTACAAGCCGTTCCCGAAACACGATCGACAACACGGCGATGCAGGACAGCGTCAGCGCCACGCCGACCATCATGGTGATGGCAAACAGGACGCCCGCTGCCGGAACACCCCTGGACATCGCGAAAGTCATCGCGAAAAGCGTCAGCGGACATGGGATCAGGCCTGCCATGACGCCGACAGCCTCGCCCTCGTGCCTGTGGTGATGGCTGTGGCTCAAAGCGCGCCAGAGCATCCAGACGCCAATGAGGCCGAGCAGCCCGCGACTGATGTGCTCCAGAAGCGGAGCGCGGCCGACGCTGCCCAATGCTATTGAGACCAGTGGCAGCGAGAGAGCCGCAATCAGAACGGCAATCGTCACATGCGTGAACGATAGCGTGATAGATACGAGCAGACCACGCGAGACCTTCGCATCCGAACCGGCAAGATAAGTCGCCAGGACGGCCTTGCTGTGCCCCGGCGTCAGCGCATGGGCAGCCCCGAACAGGACGCCCATCGGCAGGAAGGCCATGAACGCCAGCCAATTGCCTCCGGCCGCAAGCAGCTTGATCTGTTCGCCGAGCGTCAGATAGATCGTGCGCTGAAATTCGACGAGCGTCTGGAACATCGGGCGAGACTAGCAGAAAATCGGCGAGCGTCAGTGCATGTGGCCGTGGTCATGCGTGTGCTCGTGAGGATGGCCGTTCTCTCCACGTTCCGTTGAAAACCGCACATTCGCCTCAGCCAGGGCGGGCATATGCTGGGATAGTTCGTCCTTCAGCGCTGCGGCGATCTTGTTGGCCGCCGACAGCGGCAGGGTTTCGTCCGCGGCAATTGCGATGTCGGCGTGCAATCTATGACCGATCCAGCGCGCCTTGGCATCGACAATGCGCGCGCCCGGAACATGCTCGGCGGCATGTCGGATTTCGTCTATCACACCGGGTTCGATTCCATCCAGCATGCGGGTCAGCACCGAGCGGGCCGATTGCCAGACGATACCGAAGATCGCAATCGTGATCAGCAGGCCGACGATCGGATCGGCCAAGGAAAAGCCAAACCAGACGCCGATGGCTCCGATGACCACGGCAAGGCTGGTAAGTCCATCTGTGCGGGCGTGGTAGCCGTCGGCAATCAGTGCCGCGCTGTTGATTTCGCGGCCGACGCGGATACGGAACACGGCAACCGCCTCGTTGCCGAGGAAGCCGACAATGCCCGCCGCAGTCAGCCAGCCCAGGTGTGTCACCGCTTGTGGATTGATCAGCCTGTCGATGGCTTGGTAGGCAGCGACTACAGCGCTGAACAGGATGATGAGCACGATGATGATGCCGGCCAGATCCTCGACCCGGCCCAAGCCATACGTGAAGATCCGCGACGGCTTGCGCCGCGCCAGAACGAACGCAATCCAGAGCGGGATCGCCGTGGTCGCGTCGCCGATGTTATGGATCGTGTCGGCCAGCAATGCCACGCTCCCCGACAACGCAACCACGACCATCTGCAATGCCGCGGTGATGGCCAGGATCACGAACGACCATTTGATTGCCCAGATGCCCCGGTCGGTGGTGGCAATTGTCGCGTCGATGACGCCATGGCTGTGACCGTGCGGACCGTGATCGCCGTGATGATGTGCGGCGTGCGAGCCGAACCCGAGCCAGTCCAGAATGCGGGCTACGATGGCATTCATAGATACTTCGCCAGCTGCTTGAGTTCCGCCAGCGAGTTGCCGCCGGTTTCCACGCTGTCCGTCAGGCAATGCTCGATGTGATCGTTGATCAGCTCGCGCTTGGCGCTGCCGATGGCCCTTTCGACGGCATGAAGCTGCTGCGCCAGGTCAACGCAAGGGCGATGCGCCTCGATCATCGCCAGCACCGCCGCAAGGTGGCCCTGCGCGCGCTTCAGGCGCTTTATGATGGAAGGATGCGAGGCGTGGAGGTGATCTGACATGCCTCAGCGTATCCTCCCGGGGAGGATACGCGTCAAGCTCTAAGTCAGCTGTGCACCTTGCGGAGGGGCTTCACCTTGAGCATTGCTTGTTCTATGCCTTTCCCATGAAGAAGCTTGCTCGTTTTCTTGGCCTGCTGGTCGTTGCAGCAGTCCTTGCAGTGGCGCTGGGCACGCTGCTGCCGCGCCCGCTCTGGCCGGCGGCAGTTGCCGATCCGATCGGCTCAAGCCACCGCATCCTGGTGCTGAAAAATCCGATCCACACCGACATCGCCATCCCGGTCGACGACGATGTGCGCCGGCGCTTCCATTTCCTGGTCGATGCCGGCATTCCAGCAGACGTGGCGGAGGTCCGCTACATCGTCTTCGGCTGGGGCGGCCGCGCCTTCTATCTCGAGACGCCGACCTGGTCGGAACTGAAGGCAGTGCCGGTGATGAAGGCGCTGACCGTCGATGCCTCGGTGATGCATGTCGACATTTCAGGCGAAATCGCCGAGCCGCATCCCGACGTCGCCGGCTTCGACATCGGCGAGGAGCGGTTTACGGCGCTGCTCGATTACATTGCGGGAAGCTTCCGGCAGGGACCGAGCGGGGCCATGCCGATCGAGAATGCGGCGTATTCCCGTTTCGATCGTTTCTTCGAAGGCAATGGCCGTTTCAACGCGCTGGTCGGCTGCAACACCTGGGCGGCGGCGGCACTGCGCATCGCCGGGCTGCGCACCGGCTGGTGGAACCCGCTGCCGGCATCGCTCGGCCTGTCGATGCGGCTTTACAATTGACCGGGCGACTTAGGACCGCCGAACGTCCTACGCCCGCCAGCCGTAGAGCCAGTCGAGATCGGCGGCGAGTTTTTCGGGCGAGCGCATCGCCAGGAACAGGTTGCGGGCCATCGCCACCGGCCCGGCCGCATGCCAGGCGAGGCGATTGACGGCGCCGCGGCGGGCGACCTGGGCGACGCGCGGCCGCCGCGCCTGTTCCCAGGCGGCAAGCGCCCCCTCAAGATCGGCTGTGGAGGCCGCAATGAAGCCGGCAAGCGTCGCCGCGTCCTCGATCGCCATCGCCGCGCCCTGTGCGGCAAACGGCGTCATCGCGTGCGCCGCATCGCCGATCAGCGCGATGCCTTGCGGCGTCGTCCACCGCCGCTGCTCGACAATGTGGATCGGCCATGCCGTCCACGGCGCCGCCTCGGTCGCCAGGCGAACCAGCGCCGGCGCGGTACCGCGCATGGCGCTGGCGAGGCTGGCGGGGTCGGCATACCCCGACCAGCCTTCGGCGATGCGCTCGCCCTTGGTGAAGGCAGCGAGGTTGAAGGCAGTGCCACGGCTGACCGGATAGGCGACCATATGAAAGCCGGGATAGAGGAATGCGGTAACGCAATCGGGCGCACCGATCGCCCTGAAGGCTTGTCCGGCGAGGGTGTCCGCGGCCACCGTGGCGCGCCAGGCAAGCTCGCCCGAGAATCGGCTTCTGCCGAATTCGGCCGCCTTGCGGGCCAGTTTTTCTCGCACCGACGACCAGACCCCATCGGCGCCGACCAGCAACGATGCTTCGGTTTCGATGGTCGTGCCGGCAATCTCGACTGTTGCGGTGATGCCATTCGGTCTGGTTGCGACGCCGCAGACGCGGGCACCGGTGACAAGCTCGACCTTGGGCCGCTCGGCTATCCGCTGCATCAGCGCTGACTGCAGATCCGCGCGGTGGGCAACGAGATAGGGCGCTCCCCAGCGCGTGTCGGCCGCCTGGCCAAGCGGTACGCGCGCCAGCTTGCGCAGCGTGGCGGCATCCTTGAGCACGACTGCCTCCGGCCGCACCGCCGTCGCCAGCAGCCGATCGAGTACGCCGAGCTGCCGTAGGATGCGCGTCGCGTTGGGCGAAAGCTGGATACCGGCGCCGGCAGCCTCGAGGTGCTGCGCCTGTTCGAACAGTTTTACCCGATAGCCGCGCTCGGCGAAGGCCAGTGCCGCGGTCAGCCCGGCGACGCCCGCCCCGGCGATGACCACCTGCCGGGACTGCGTTTCCTGCATCAGGCTTGTCGCGGAAGAATCAGGCGGCCTGGTCGATATAGAGGCAGCCCGGCGGCTGCGTTTCCAATGCCTTCAGTTTCGGCGAATAGCGATAGAGCGTCGAGCAATAGGGGCAGACCTTTTCATTGTCGTCGCCCATGTCGAGAAATACATGCGGATGGTCGAAAGGCGGATTGGCGCCGGTGCACATGAATTCCTTGACGCCGATGTCGATTGCCGGGTAGCCCGCATCGTTCTGGAAATGGGGAATGGAACCGCCTGCCATCGTCGTCTCCTGATCTCGTCGATTGCATCTGGATCATAACCCGTCTCTTTGCAAGATCGATGAAATGAAACTGTCGCAAAAGCCTGTCAGAAGATAAGTTAAGCCGGTTAAGGCTGTGCTCGTCGAACGGTGTGGGAAGAGCGGGAACCATGAACGAACTGAAGCCGGTGCAGAACGAATTCATCACCGTCGAGGCGGCGAGCCCCGAAGGCGGCAATCCCGATCGCTTCGTCAATCGCGAGTTTTCCTGGCTGCAATTCAACCGGCGCGTGCTCGAGGAATCGCTGAACGCCAATCACCCGCTGCTCGAGCGCGTTCGCTTCCTGTCGATATCGGCCGCCAACCTCGACGAGTTCTTCATGGTCCGCGTCGCCGGTCTTGCCGGCCAGGTGCGCGAAGGCATCGTGCTGAAGAGCCCGGATGGGCGCACTCCCGAGCAGCAGCTCGAACAATTGCTGCGCGAGGTCGAGCGCCTGCAGGAGGACCAGCAGAACAGCCTTTCGGCGCTGATGCTGCTGCTCGACAAACAAGGCATCGAAAGCATCACCCGCGATGCGCTGACCAAGGACGAGAAGACCTGGCTCGAGGACCATTTCCAGGAGCAGGTATTTCCGGTCCTGACGCCGCTGTCGATCGACCCGGCGCATCCGTTTCCGTTCATTCCCAATCTCGGTTTCTCGATGGCGCTGCAATTGCGCCATCGCAAGAACGGCGAGGAAATGAGCGCGCTTCTGCGCCTGCCGGTGGCACTGAGGCGCTTCATCCGTTTGCCGGATCGCAAGCATCATGTCCGCTTCATTCCACTCGAAGAGGCGGTCAGTCTCTATATCGGCAAGCTGTTCCCCGGCTATGAGGTCAAGGGCTCCGGCACGTTCCGCATCATCCGCGACAGCGATATCGAGGTCGAGGAAGAATCAGAGGATCTGGTGCGGCTGTTCGAGACGGCGCTGAAGCGGCGGCGCCGCGGCTCGGTTATCCGGATCGAGTTCGACCGGCTGATGCCGGCCGAATTGCGCGATTTCGTCGCCGGCGAGCTCGGCGTCTCGGCAAGCCGCATCAGCGTGCTCACCGGTCCGCTGGCGCTCAGCCAGATCTCGGAGATCGTCGCCGTCGCCCGCGACGATCTGAAATTCACCCCCTACAATCCCCGCTTTCCCGAGCGCATCCGCGAGCATGGCGGCGATTGTTTTGCGGCGATCCGCGAGAAGGACATCATCGTCCACCATCCTTACGAATCTTTCGACGTGGTGGTGCAGTTCCTGCGCCAGGCAATGGCCGACCCGGAAGTGGTGGCGATCAAGCAGACGCTCTACCGCACCTCCAACGACAGCCCGATCGTACGCGCTCTGGTCGACGCCGCCGAGGCCGGCAAGTCGGTGACGGCGCTGGTCGAGCTCAAGGCGCGCTTCGACGAGGAGGCCAACATCCGCTGGGCGCGCGACCTCGAGCGCGCCGGCGTCCAGGTCGTCTTCGGTTTCCTCGAGCTCAAGACCCATGCGAAAATGTCGCTGGTGGTGCGGCGCGAGGATGGCAGGCTGCGCAATTACGTGCATCTGGGCACCGGCAACTACCACCCGGTCACGGCACGCATCTACACCGACCTGTCCTTCTTCACCACCGATCCGACGATCGCGCGCGATGTCGCCCAATTGTTCAACTTCATCACCGGCTATGCCGAGCCGGCCGAGCAGATGCGGCTGGCCATCTCGCCGTTTACGCTGCGCGACCGCATCCTCCAGCACATTTCGGATGAGATCAGCCACGCGCTGGAGGGCAGGCCGGCCCGCATCTGGATGAAGATGAACGCCTTGGTCGACCCGATCGTCATCGATGCGCTCTACGATGCCAGCCGCGCCGGCGTCGAGATCGATCTCGTTGTGCGCGGCATCTGCTGCCTGAGACCGCAGGTGCCCGGCCTATCGGAGAACATTAGGGTGAAGTCGATCGTCGGCCGTTTCCTCGAGCACAGCCGCATCTATTGCTTCGGCAACGGTCACGGCCTGCCCTCGGACGGGGCGATCGTCTACATCTCCTCGGCCGATCTGATGCCGCGCAATCTCGACCGCCGTGTCGAGACCATGGTGCCGATCACCAATCCAACTGTGCACGAACAGGTGCTCGGCCAGATCATGCTCGGCAACATCATGGACAACCAGCAAAGTTTCGACGTATTGGCTGACGGAACCTCCCGGCGCGTTGTGCTGGAAGAGGGCGAGGAACCGTTCAACGCGCAGGAATATTTCATGACCAATCCGAGCCTGTCCGGACGGGGCGATGCGTTGAAGTCGCATGCGCCCAAGCGCATCGCGCAGTTCAAGCGCCGCAAGAAACAGAACGCAGCGACGGGCTGATGATTTCAGCGTCCCAGGGCCGGCTTCAGGACCGCCGACCGCTGTCCATCATCGATATCGGATCGAACTCGATCCGTCTTGTCATCTATGAAGGACTGGCGCGCTCGCCGACCTTGCTGTTCAACGAAAAGATGCTGGCCGGCCTCGGCCGCGGCATCGTTTCGACCGGAAAGCTCGATCCCGAGGCGGTGACGCGCTCGATGGAAGAGTTCCGCCGCTTCCGCGCGCTCTCCGACCAGGCCGGCGCCGAGCGCATATATGTGCTGGCGACCGCCGCCGCTCGCGAGGCCGTCAACGGCCCCGACTTCATCCACCGCGCCGAGGATGTGCTCAAGACCGAGATCCAGGTGCTGAGCGGCCGCGAGGAAGCCCATTATTCGGCGCTCGGCGTCATTTCCGGTTTCCATCCGGCCAACGGCATTGCCGGCGACCTTGGCGGCGGCAGCCTCGAGCTGATCGATATTGACGGTGAGACGATCGGTGACGGCATCACGCTGCCGTTGGGCGGCTTGCGCCTGCAGGACATGGCGAAGAACTCGCTGACCCAGGCGGCAAGGATCACGCGCGAGCAACTGGCGCGGGCGAAATTGCTGAAGGGCGGGCAGGGCAGGGCGTTCTACACGGTCGGCGGCACCTGGCGAAACCTCGCCCGGCTGCACATGGAAATGACCAACTACCCGCTCGGCGTCATGCACCATTACGAGATCGGCATCGAAAGCGCCGCGAACTTCCTCCGGCAGGTCGCCAAAGCCGAGATCGACAAGATCAAAGGCATCGAGGGCATCTCCAAGAACCGCCGCTCGCTGCTGCCCTATGGCGCCATCGTGCTGCAGGAGATCATGGCGGCGATGCAGCCGTCGAAGATCATCGTCTCGGCGCTGGGCGTGCGCGAGGGCTTTCTCTACTCGCTGCTCGACGAGGCCGAGCAGAAGGCCGATCCGCTGATCTCGGCGGCGGAAGAGCTTGCCCGCCTGCGCTCGCGCTCGGTCGACCACGCGCATGAGCTTGTCGAGTGGACCGGCAAGGCCTTCTCTGCCTTCGGCATCGACGAAACCAGAGACGAGGCGCGCTACCGCCACGCCGCCTGCCTGCTCGCCGATATCGGCTGGCGTGCCCATCCCGAATATCGCGGCAAGCAATCGCTCAACATCATCGCCCACGCCTCGTTCATCGGCGTCGACCATCCCGGCCGCGCCTTCCTGGCGCTTGTCAGCCTGTTTCGCCACGAGGGCGTGTTCAATGAAGCCGCGCCGGAAATCCGCGGACTGGCGACGCCGCGCTATCTCGAGCGCGCCCGCGTCTTGGCGGCGCTGCTGCGCGTCGTCTATCTCCTGACCGCGGCAATGCCCGGCGTCATGCCGCGGCTGAAATGGGAAAACCGCGGCAATGGCGTGCTGGCGCTGGTGCTGCCGGCAGCACTGGCCGATCTCTACGGCGAGCGCCCCGCCGGCCGGCTGGCACAACTGGCAAGGGTCACCAACCGTCGGCTGGTGCTGGCGGTCGAGGGCGGGCCCAGTATTTCAGTGAAGTAGTTTCAGGCACGACGCCAATTGCATGTGGCAATTCGCTGCGAGCTCCACGCTTGGGAGAAGATCGTGAAATCCAGTCAAATCCTGCTGCTGCTGCTGCTTTCCATCCTGCCATTGTTGATTTTCGACGCGGCCAGAGCTCAGACGGTTTCCAAGGTTTCCGTTGCTGCAAAAGGCGCGTTTGAGTTTGACAAGAGTTATCCAAAAGCCGCAGACGGAAAAACACTGTTCAATTTGCTCACAGGTTTTCTAAAACCTAAAGGCGGACAAAAGATAAACTATTTTGTATTTAGAATAAGCGACGAAATGATCAAATTTCAAAGATCGATTTCGATGAACACGTTTTATGCGGACGTTAATCTCTGTCCTGGCGCTGTCGATCGAACCGTGTCCGTTCATCAGCCCCTCGGCAACTTTCTTGAGCCTGTCGCGGGCCGAATCGACCTGTTGCCATACGTTAAGAGGGCAAGCCTGATCCAACTGCGCAACTACCTGTATGTCGCGATTGACAGCAATCTTCGGAGCTACTCCCCCAAGGGCGCAGATCAATATGGATATGAATGGTTGCCGATCGCGGTACAAAGCAGACAGGTTTGCCTGACCATCAGCGTCGGCCGAATGGGGCATGGGGGCTTCCTCTCTCAGCCCATAAACATAACCAGGCTTGCGGAGTTCGTCTTTCTCGACAGCAAATGAGCCGAGCCGGGCGGCAGCTTAGCCAGTCCCTGCAGCCATCCGGCCGTCGGCCGACCATGCACCCGCGCCAGCCATCGCCAGCGCCAGAAAACCGCCTGATATCGCGATGTCCTTCATCAGCATCTGCGAATGCATGAAGGTCAGCGTCGGATCGCCGCCGCCCTGGCCATAGTGGCCGATGAACGCTGTCGCGACGCAAAAGGCGGCGAGCAGCAGCGCCACGATCGGCGTCTTGAAGCCGACTAGGATGAGCAGCCCGGCGATCAGTTCGAACAGCCCGGTGCCCCAGGCAGCCAGCGTCGGCAGCGGCAGGCCAAGGCCGGCGAAATAGCCGGTCGTGCCGGCAATGTCGGTCAGCGCGTGGAAGCCGGACGGCACGAACAGTGCGGCGAACAGCAGTCGGGAAAGCAAAAGCAGCGCATTGCGGGGCATGGTAACCTCCGTTGTCGGCCGGGTGGCCAAGAGCCCGATCCTAGCAGAATTCCGGTCAGCGGACCGACAGGCACAAACGACAACGAAAAAGGGGCGCGGAAAATTCCGCGCCCCTTTGTTCAGGAAATGCTGGACTGCTTCAGCCGCGCTTGGCGTCGATCGAATACGCGCCTGGGCCCGAGGAGGCGAGCACGAGGAAGCCGCCGGCAATGCCGAGGTTCTTCATGAAATTGATCATCTGCATCTGATCGGCCCAGCCGGTGTGGGCGACCAGCGCGGTGGCGACGGTGAAGATCGCCATTACCCAGCCGACGATCCGGGTCTGGAAGCCGACCAGGATGGCTAGGCCGCCAAGCAGTTCGATAAGGCCGACGACAATGGCGGTCACCATCGGCAGCGGCAGGCCAAGGCTGCCGAAATAGCCGGCGGTGCCGGCAATCGCCGTCAGCTTGCCGAAACCGGAAAGCAGGAAGATGACCGAAAGCAGGATGCGGCCGAGCAGGATCGTGCCCGAGGCGCCGGCGGCGGTGCCGGAACCGGCAAACGAAGTATTGGCGGACGTGTTGGTGGACATGCGTAACTCTCCAGAAGGGTTTGGCCAAACGGCTTGGGATACCCGTCTAGTTAGCGCAGGCCGACTGTTCACCAAAGATGCCAGATTGGTTACGGATTGTTCACCAAGGTAACGTTTTCGCGATCAACATGGGTGTTGAGATCCAGGCATATCAACGCCCTAGCCTGGATGCGTCATGTCCTCCGGCCGCACCAGCCGCTCATAATCGGCTTCGCTGACCAGCCCGGTGGCCAGCGCTTCCTGGCGCAGCGTGGTGCCGTTCTTGTGCGCCGCCTTGGCGATCTTGGCGGCGTTGTCGTAGCCGATCGTCGGCGCAAGCGCCGTCACCAGCATCAGCGAACGGTCGAGTGCTGCCTTGATGTTGTCTTCGCGGGCCTCGATGCCGACGACGCAATTGTCGGTGAACGACACGGAAGCGTCGGCCAGCAGCTGTACCGATTGCAGGAAACAATAGGCCATCAGCGGATTGTATACGTTGAGCTCGAAATGGCCCTGACTGCCGGCGAAGCTGATCGCCGCATTGTTGCCGAACACCTGCACGCAAACCTGCGTCATCGCCTCGCATTGGGTCGGATTGACCTTGCCCGGCATGATCGAGGAGCCCGGTTCGTTTTCCGGCAGCGACAATTCGCCGAGGCCCGAACGCGGGCCGGAGCCGAGCAGGCGGATGTCGTTGGCGATCTTGAACAGCGCCGCCGCGCAGGCATTGATGGCGCCGTGCGAGAAGACCATGGAATCATGGGCGGCCAGCGCCTCGAACTTGTTCGGCGCGGTGACGAAATCGATGCCGGTGATCGCGGCGATGCGCGCCGCCACCTTTTCGGCAAAACCGACCGGCGCATTGAGGCCGGTGCCGACCGCGGTGCCGCCCTGTGCTAGCTCCTGCAGGCCGGGCAGGGTCATCTCGATGCGCTTGACCGACGAGGCGACCTGCGCCGCGTAGCCCGAGAATTCCTGGCCGAGCGTCAGCGGCGTCGCGTCCTGCGTGTGGGTACGGCCGATCTTGACGATGTGGGCGAAAGCCCTGGTCTTGGCCTCGAGTGCCGTATGCAAATGTCTTAGCGCCGGTAGCAGGTCGTGAGTGATGCGCTCGGCGCAGGCGATGTGCATGGCCGTCGGATAGGTGTCGTTCGACGACTGGCTCATGTTGACGTGGTCGTTGGGATGCACCGGCTTCTTCGATCCCATGACGCCGCCCAAAAGCTCGATCGCCCGGTTGGAAATCACCTCATTGGCGTTCATGTTGGACTGGGTGCCTGAGCCGGTCTGCCAGACGACCAGCGGGAAATGCTCGTTCAGCTTGCCGTCGATGACCTCCTGCGAGGCCTCGATAATGGCCTTGCCAATCGCCGGATCGAGCCGCTTCAGCTCCATATTGGCCTCCGCTGCCGCCCGCTTGACGATGCCCAGCGCCCGAACGATCGAGGCCGGCTGTTTCTCCCAGCCGATCTTGAAATTGGCCAGCGAACGCTGCGCCTGCGCGCCCCAATAGCGGTCGGCGGCGACCTCGATGGGACCGAACGTGTCGGTTTCGGTTCTGGTCTCTGGCGCGCTCACGAAGTCTCTCCGGTTTGCAATTTGCAAACGGCGTATCGCGTTGCACAAATGCCTTCAAGCGGAGATTGCGGGTGACGGGAATGCAAATCGGTTGAAGGTGCTGGCAATCTCCCCACTTGAGAGGGAGATGTCGCCGAAGGCGACAGAGGGGGGCGGTAGGTCTTGACGCAACTCCCATAGCGGACGGAACAGGCTGGTGTTCCACGCGAGACGACCCCTCCTGGCCTGCCGGCCATCTCCCCCTCGAGGGGGGAGATCGCAACCTTACCCCGCCGTGTGTCCCCCATCCACGGCGAAGATTCCGCCGCTGGTCCATGCTGCTTCGTCGCTGGCGAGATAGACCGCGATGCCGGCAAGGTCGCTGGTCCGGCCGATGCGGCCGAGCGGATAGCTGCGCTCGACATAGGCCTTGAGCTCGACTTGCGCGGCCTCAGGCAGGTTTTCGATCGACCTGCGCCGCATCGCTGTGTCGACCGTGCCGGGCGCGATCGCGTTGACCCTTATGCCGCGCGGCCCGAGCTCGAAGGCGAGCGACTTGGTCAGCGAATTGAGCGCGCCCTTCGACAGCGAATAGAGGCTGGACGGCCGCTTCGGGATCATTTTGTGCGCGAAATAGGACGAGATGTTGATCACCGAAGCCGCACCCGGCGCGAGATGCGGCAACAGCCGTTGGGTGAGAAAGAATACCGCCGTGACGTTGAGCGCGAATGACTGCTGGAACTGGTCCTCGCTGACGGTCTCGAACGGCACAAGGAACGCTACGCCGGCATTGTTGACGAGGATATCGACAGGTGGGCCGCGCCTGGCATGCTCGACCACGGCATAGATGCCGGCAATGGCCGACAAATCGGCCGACAGCGTGTCGACATTATCCCCGAGCTGCTTGCGGGCGGCGTCGAGTTTTTGCCGTCGCGGCCGACGATCAGCACGTCCGCGCCTTCGCGCAAGAAAGCCTCGGCGATTGCCAGCCCGATCCCGTCCGAGCCGCCGGTGACCAGTGCCCGTTTGCCGCCTAGTCTCATCCAACACTCCCGCGCATTGCCGTCTTGTCTGATAAGCAGAACAGCGCCGTTGCCAATTGTGGTCAAGCCGCCGGCCTATCCTACAATATGAACTTTCGGCTGATGCGCCTGTCTATTCGGCAGCGGCTGCACCGCGCCGAACAGCCAGCCGCGTAGCGACGAAATCCTTGACCTGATGAATGGCCTGTTCACGCGTGACGCTGCCTGGCTGCAGGCCAAGCCGCAACCACAGCCCGTCGATCAGGGCGGTGACGCCGAAAGCGATCTCGTCAGCATCGCGTGCCGGCGCCAGACCGCGCAGGCCAGATAGCAGGTTGGAGCGCATGCGCGCATGGATCACCTTCTGGATGCGGGCAAGCTTTTCGTCGCGCGGCACCTCCGCGCAAAGCGAAAGCCAAGCGTGGCAGAGGGACGGCTGGAAGAGATGCGGCTCGAAATTGCCTTCGATGATGGCCTCTATCCGTTGCATTGGCGTGCGCGCCTGTCTCAGCCGCTCGACCACCGCATGCCGCAGCACCAGGTTCGATTCGCGCATGGCATGCTCGAACAGCTCCCGCTTGCTGTTGAAATAGTGCAGCACGATGCCCTTCGACGCACCGGCCTGTGCCGCCACTTTTTCTATGGTCGCGCCAGCTATGCCTTCGCGCTGAAGCACGGCAAAGGCGGCTTGCCGCAGCTCCTTGCGGCGTATGTCGCTGAGACGCTTGAGTTTCACGGGCCAGGATCCATGCATCGAAAACCGACGTTGACATTTTTGTCCGCCGAGATCAATGATTGACCGTTGGGACAATTTAAAAACCGAATGGTCAACGTCGTTGGTGAAATGAGGAGAACCGAAATGCTTCGTAGCCTTGGAATAGGCGCTTCGCTCTGCGTCCTGCTGGCGATCCGGCCGGCCTTTGCGGCTGAACCTGAGCAATGCGAGGTCGTGCGCATGGCCGAGCCTGGATGGAACGACCTTGCCTTCACCACCGGCGTCACCAGCGTCCTGCTCGATGCGCTCGGCTACAAGCCGGCAAGCTCGCTTCTGGGCATCAACGTCATCTATGAATCATTGAAGAACAATGACTTGGACGTGTTCCTTGGCTATTGGGATCCGGCGATGATCACCTACTACGAGCCCTATAAGAAGGACGGCTCGGTAGACGATGTGCGCGTCAATCTCGTCGGCGCCAAATACACCTTTGCCGTGCCGATTTACGTTTGGGAAGCCGGCGTCAAGGATTTTGCCGACCTGCAAAAGTTCGCCGACAAGTTCGGCAGGAAGATGTACGGCATCGAGCCGGGCTCCAACCAGCTGATGATGGACGCCATCGCCGATAAGTCGCTCGGCCTCGATGGCTGGCAGGTCGTCGAATCAAGTGAAGCCGGCATGCTTTCCGAGGTCGGCTACGAGATCAAGGAAAAGCGCTTCATCGTCTTCCAGGGCTGGGCGCCGCATCCAATGAACACGATGTACAACTTCAAATATCTGAGCGGCGGCGACAAGTTCTACGGTCCGAACTTCGGCGCCGCGACGGTGACGACGCAGGTGCGCAAGGGCTATCTGCAGCAATGCCCGAATGTCGGGCAGTTGCTGAAGAACCTCGCCTTCGATGTCGATTTCGAAAATCTCGGCATGGGCTATCTCATCAATGACGGTATGAAGCCGGAGGAAGCCGGCCTGAAGGCCCTCAAGGAGAATCCGGATAGGCTCGGCGCCTGGCTTGCCGGTGTCACCACATTCGATGGCAAGCCCGCGCTCGACGCAGTCAAGCAGCAGCTCGGCCTGTGATATCGGCCGATCAGGCGGGCTGGAACGGCCGCAAGCGCAGGGTCGGTGCCGGCTGCACTGAAACGGCCTGCGTCGAAATCGCCGGGCAGGAGCCCGCGCTGGTGCTGGTGCACGGCTTCTCCGACACGAGCCGCAGCTTCTCCTTGCTGGCGCCGCATCTCGCCGGGCGCCGGCTTGTCATTCCAGACCTGCGCGGGCATGGCGCCTCGCCGGCCGGGACACGCGGCTTCGCCCCGGCGGATTTCGCGGAAGATGTGGCGAGTTTGATCGAGCGATTGCGGCTCGAGCGGCCGGTTCTGGTCGGGCATTCCCTGGGCAGTATGGTGGCGATCGAGGCAGCCGCGCGCTACGCCGAGATGATCGGCGGCCTGGTGCTGATGGCCGGAACGCTGCGGCCGCAGATCGGTGAGGATCACCCGATGACCATTGGTGTGCGGGCACTTCGAGACCCGATATCGCCGGCCGATCCGTTCTATGACTATTGGCATGCCTGCGAGGCCGAGGTTCCAGCGGAATTCCTGACCATGACTGCGGAGGAGGCGTCAGCCATGCCGGCGGCACTCTGGCGCGCAATCCTGGAGCAGGTTCGGCGCATCGATCTGACCGACAAGGCGCGCATGCTGCGCCTGCCGGCGCTTGTCATTGCTGGCGCGCACGACCTGCTCTTCGACGAAACGCACCAACTGCGGCTCCTCGAAGAAATCCCTAGCGCCGCTTTCGTGAGCGCGGTGCGATGCGGACACAACCCGCACTGGGAGGATCCGGCATTGGTCGCGGCAGCCATCGGCCGGTATTTCAAGATCGGTACCAAAGCTGGACCCCAGCCGACAGCCGAAGCGACCGGTAGTCCGGGCTGAGAGCAGTCATGAATCTTTCCGAATACGTGGCGTTGGATGCCGTCGCCCTGGCCGGGCATGTTCGCTCGGGCGAATTATCCGCCGTCGAGGTCGTCGAGGCGGCTATCGAAGCGATCGAAAGCATCAATCCCGCCCTCAATGCCGTGACGCTGATCGATGCGGACCGGGCGCTTTCCGTCGCGGCAAGCTGCAACCGGCAGGCGGCACTCGCCGGCATTCCTTTCCTGGTCAAGGACACCGGCGTCAATGTACGGGAGTGGCCGACGACGCACTCGTCGCTCTACTTCAAGGATGCCGCGCCGAAGCCCGACAGCGAGATCGTCCAGCGCTGGCGGGCCGCCGGTCTGATCTTGCTGGGCAAGACAAACACGCCTGAATTTGCCAACGACTTCGTCACCGAACCCAGCTTTCGCGGCCCGACCTCGAACCCCTGGGATCCTTCGCTGACGGCGGGCGGCTCAAGCGGCGGAGCTGCTGCCGCGGTGGCGAGCGGCATGGTGCCGGTCGCCCACGGTTCCGATATCGGCGGATCGATCCGGGTGCCGGCTGCCTGTTGCGGCGTGTTCGGCATGAAGCCGTCGCGCGGGCTCACGCCTGTCGGGCCTGGTCGAGGTCAGGTCGGCGCCGGGCTCTACGCCGAGAACGTGCTGTCCCGCACCGTTCGCGACAGCGCCGCCATGCTGGACATGACTGCCGGTCCAGAGCAAGGAGCGCCTTACTCCGTGTCCAAATCGGTGCCGTCCTACCTGGACTGGCTGTCTTCGCCCGGCGAGCGTCTGCGCATCGCATGCCTGGCGCGCCGGCCGGACGGCACGCCCGTCGCGTCCGAGATCGGGGCAAAATTCCAGGAAGCCATGATCCTCCTCGAGGACAGGGGGCACGAGGTCACAGAGGCGCGTTTCCCGCGGGAAGCCAGCGCCGAAGCGGACTGGAGCATCTTCTGGATGTCGGAGGTCGCGCGGCTGGTTGACGAGCGCGCCGACGAGATCAGGCGGATGCCGGGGGCCGGCGAAATCGAAAGCCTGACTCGTCACGCGCTCGACCGTTTTCGGCGGTCTTCGGCCGCCGACTATCTCAGGGCGCAGGACCATGTGCACAGCGCTTCGCTGGCGATGGCGATGGCGTTCGATGGGTTCGACCTGATCATGACACCGACGACGGCCGAGCCTACGCCCCGGCTTGGCGCCATCCATGGCGATGGTGCTCTCTTCGATTACGAGGCTTGGGCGAGCCGGGCCTACGGCTTTGCGCCTTTCACAGAAATCTTCAACGTCACCGGCCAACCGGCCGCCAGCCTGCCGCTTTTCCAGTCGAAAGACGGCCTGCCGATTGGCATCCAGCTCATTGGCCGCAAGAACGAGGATCACCGGCTGCTGCGCGTTTGCCTTGACCTGGAGCAGGCAACCGCATGGACCACGCGTTACCAGGTGATCTATGCGAGGCATTTTCAGGTGTGAACTAGACAGAGGGTTCAGTGCACATAGGTGGCTTTCAACGGCATTGGTCACGCCGGCGTTGGCTGTCCGAGCAGCGACCGCACCGTCGGCGCCAGGCGCAGAACCTCCACGGGCTTGGCGAATTCCCACTGCGTGGCCTGCTCGAATTCCTGCCATCTCGGGAAGGCAGCCAAGGCTGCCTCATGGCGGGCATGCGCTTCGGCGCTGGCGAAACCGGTGATGCTGATGAAGACGTTTTCGCTGGCCCGCACCGGCAACCGCGGAAAGCTGTTTTCGGCATGTTCGGTAACGAAGGCGCCAAGCGGCCGTGCGCCAAATGCGGCGAGCACCGGAAGGGCCGCGGTATGGAAGTCGTTGGCGAAACGGGCTTCCAGGCCCGGTCGCAAATGATGAATCCTGATGACAACAATTGCCTGCAAATCGCTGCTTGCGCTCGGTTTTTCGAGGTCCGCCTGGGGCAATCGTTTCGATCCCGAGAGGTCTAGGCTCGCGCCCGGCCAGGCCGGCTTCAGCAGCAGCACGTCGTCGGATGAGATCATCGTGGCGTTGGCGGCGTCGCGCCACGCAGCCCAGACCGGCCCGTCGTAGAAGGCGGTCAGAGCGTTTTTCCGCGCTTCCATACCGTCGAAGCCGCGCAGCCAGACGAACATATCCGGCCGGTCGAGATCGCGGAACTGGCCGATGATGGTCATCCCCGCGGTTTCCTGGCTCTCGATCAGGTGATTGTCGAAGATGCCGATCAGCGTCTCGCGCCTACCGGGTTTCAGCGTGTATTGCCTGAGTTCGACAACGGGCGAGGTGAGCATATCGGATTTAGAACCGACGTTCAAAGGCAGGTCCATTGCGCGATCTCCAAAACAGGACAGTCATCCTGTTTTACAAAACAGACCGGTTGTCCTGTTTTGTCAATCTGCTATCGTGTGAAGATGTCAGCAGAGATATCCGCTCGCCCAAGGTCGCGGGCTCAAAAACGCACCAACGACCCCCAAGGCATGCGCAAAAAGGTGCTCGATGTCGCCGAGGAGGCGTTTCAGGCACGCGGCTATCATGCGTCCAGCATGGGCGACCTGATGGCGACTGCGGGCGTCACCGGTGGCGCGCTGCACCACCATTTCGCGACCAAGAAGGCGCTGGCGCTTGCAGTGATCGAGGAGCGGGTCGCCGCCGCGGTCGAAGAGACATGGATCGCGCCGGTGCGGATGGCTCCCTCAGCGCGCGAGGGCGTGCGCTCCGTGTTCGCGGCCGTCGCGGCGGAGCTGGAGCGGCAGGGTTTCGTGCGCGGCTGCCCGCTCAACAATCTGGCGCATGAACTGTCGCTTGCCGATCCGGATTTCCGCATTGCCCTTGCCAGCATTTTTTCGGCCTGGCGTCAGGCGATCGTCGACAAGATCAGGGCCGACCAGCAGGCGGGCCGGGAGCAGGGCATCGATCCGCAGCGCTTCGCGGCGCTGGCTGTCGCCACCTATTCCGGCGCGATGTCGATGGCCAAGACCGCGCAGGACGCAAGCGTGTTGCGCGATTGCCTGATGGCATTGGAACAGGGAGTCACGAGGCGACGTCGCAGGATACTGCACAGAGCGCTTTAACGCTGGCAGGACAAAGGCCGCAGTCGCTGATATCGCGACCGAGGCGGGAGGCCGAGCTCTTAATTCGGCAGCGGCTTGATCAGCTCGTAGCCGACCACGCTTTCGGCGCTAGTGCCCTCGTCATAGCGCCTGGCCACAACTGCCTGCAGGTCGGGTGCGTAAAGCGCGGTGAACTCGTCCCGCGTCTCGCCGGCCTCGCTCCTGATCGTCTGCTTGACCGCGAGTACCGAGTATTTGCAATCACCCAGGCTGAACGTCTCCTTGCCCTTAACGTTGATCTCCAGCGTCTCGGTGCCCTTCGGCGGCTTGTTCGGTGCAAGACGGGCAAACACGATCTTGCTCTTGGCACCCGCCTTCAGCGGGAACACCTTCCTGAGATCGGAAAACGGGATCATCGCCAGCTGCCCCGTGCTGCTATCGCGAAACACCTCGATCAGCCCGCCGAACAGGTACTGCGACTGCGGCGATTGGGACTGGTATTTGTTGGCCACGGCAACCATTCCGCCCGCCGCCGGACGAAATTCGCTACGGATGCCGGGCCTTTCGAGAATGAAGCCGGCCTTGGCCGATTTGGCGTCGATGCACCCGGCGCCATGCGCTACGCTCGTCACCGCCAGAATCGCCATTGTCATGCCGATGGATGTAGCTTTCATGGCGTCCTCCTTTGCCCGCGCAAGTTGAATGCCGAAAGCAATGCCAGACCTGGGAGAACGTGTCGACATACTTTACGAGCAACTGGACTGCCGGTCCCCGTCGTGCTGAATTTTAGCGCATGATGCATCGCATTCCCGCCCGGCCGGTTTCCCGGCGCAGGTTCCTGATGCAGGCAGCGGGCCTTGCCGCGGCCGGCGCCGTTTCGCACCCGGCCTTCGGCCAGACCGGCCAGCGCATCCCGCCGATCGACGCCACCTTCTTGTTTATCGCCGATGTCCATGCCTGCCGCACGGCGAACGGATTGAGCCCGCATTGCGAGCAGGAGGGCAAGACCGACGCTGCCTTGCTGCGCAACGTCGCCGCACTCAACGGCGTCGGCGACAGGCAATGGCCGGCTGAAATCGATGGCGTTGCCACCGGCCTGCGCTCGACGGGCAACATCGGCACGCCGCTCGGCCTGGTCGTTGGCGGCGACATCACCGATGATGGCGGCGGCCAGATCACCCAGCCCAGCGAGGGCACGCAACTGCTTCAGTTCAGCCAGCGCTACCAGCAAGGCGTCGGCCCCGACCGCGTGCACATGCCGGTCTATGTCGGCCTCGGCAACCACGACCTCGACCAGAACGGCCCGCGCTCGCATGTCGACTGGTACCGCCGCGAAATGCGCGACTACGTCGAGGTCAACCACCGCCCCGGCGTGTTCTTCAAGCCGCCTGCGCCGGCGACCGACTACGATGTCGGGACCGATTGCTATTCATGGGATTGGGGCGGCCTGCATCTTGTCCAGACGCACCGTTTCGCCGGCGATACCGGCCATGGCGCCACCAGCAGCCTGCCATGGCTGAAGCAGGACCTGGCAACCTATGCCGGCGACGGCCGCCCGGTCATCCTGTTCCAGCATTATGGCTGGGATACTTTTTCGATCGAAAGATGGGACGCCGCCGAGAAAACCTTCGACGACGGCGGCAAGGGTCCGCCCCACTGGTGGAGCGAAGCCGACAGGCAGGCGCTGCTGGCTGTGCTGAAGGGTTACAACGTCGTCGGCATCTTCCATGGCCACCAGCACGCGACGCCGATGATCTACCACCGTGACGGGGTCGACTTGTTCAAGCCGAAGGCCGCCTTCATGGGCGGCTTTGCGTTGGCGCGGGTGACGGGAAACAGCATGGATGTGGTGCTGGGCGAAGCCGCCGGAGATCATGGCGAGGTCACCTTCACCAATGCATACAGCAAAAGCCTGACTTTCTGACGGGCAGGAGAGGGCCAAAAAAGGCGGCCGAGCCGCCTCTTCCTGGTTCACGAAGGGCCGGCGTCAAAGCGCCTTCTTCACCTTGTCCTTCACGTCGCCGTAAGCCTTCTGCATCTTGCCGGTGGCCTTGTCGACGTCGCCTTCGGCCTCGGTGCGCCTGTTGCCGGTGGCCTTGCCGGCGGTCTGCTTGACCGAGCCCTTGGCTTGCTTGGCAACGCCGGCAACCTGATCCTTGTTCACCATCTCGCATCTCCTGGACCGTTCGCCTGGAGAAACGGTCGCGGATCGCTTAGGTTCCGGCTTCTGCCCGTCGATTGGGATAGCTTCCGGCCGCGAAGCCGACAGGATAGGGTGCACCAGAACGCCCGAACAGACAGGGCCGGAGGGACAATGGCTGAATTCACGCTCTTCATCGGCAACAAGTGTTTTTCGTCGTGGTCACTGCGGCCGTGGCTGGCGATGAAGCATCTGGAGGTCCCGTTCGAGGAAGGTCTTGTGCGCCTGCGCACGCCCGAGACCGCGGCCAATCTGGCCAGGATATCGCCGACCGGCCAGGTGCCGGTGCTGAACCATCGGCTGCCGAATGGCGAGGTCCGGATCGTCTGGGAAACCCTTGCCATCCTTGAATATCTTGCTGAGCTGTTTCCCGAGAAAAAGCTCTGGCCGGCCGACATCGGCGCTCGTGCGCTGGCCCGCTCGGCGGCGACAGAGATGCATTCGGGCTTTCGCGAGGTCCGCTATGGCTGGCCGATGAATTTGCGCCGGCCGAAAGGCCACAGGCCGCTCGACGCCGAAGGTGAGGCGCAACGGGCGCGCATCGAGGATTTGTGGCGGCAATGCCGCGAAAAGCACGGCAAAGGCGGCCCGTTCCTGTTTGGCCATTTCACCGCGGCCGACGCCATGTACGCGCCGGTCGTCACCCGCTTCGACACCTATGGTGGCACGCTGGCAACCGATACCCGCGCCTATGTCGACGCCGTGCTTTCGATGCCGGCGATGCGCCACTGGTATGCCGAGGCGGCGAAAGAGCCTTGGCCGGAGCCCGGCCCAGACGAGTAGAACCAAGCAAAGCCGGTCTTCCACTTCGCGGCCCGCGGCCTATCTGAAGATCGGGCAGGGGCCTTGGAGATTTCACAATGACAGCTGTTTCTTCCGCACTGGCCGGCAAGGTCGCACTCGTCACCGGCGCCTCCTCGGGCATCGGCGAGGCAACGGCTGTGGCGCTCGCAGCCGCCGGGGCCAAGGTGGCGATTGCCGCACGCCGCGCCGATCGTCTCGAAGCGCTGGCCGCACGTATCGAAAAGGCCGGCGGCACGGCGCTCCGCATCGAGGCCGACGTCACCAGCAACGACGATGTCACCGCCATGGTCGACAAGGTTGTCACCGAATGGGGCCGCCTCGACATCCTCGTCAACAATGCCGGGGTGATGCTTCTGTCGCCGGCCGCCGAGGCGTTGCTCGACGACTGGCGCCGCATGATCGAGCTCAACCTGCTGGCGCTGATGGGCGTCACCAAGGCGGCGCTGCCGCATCTCAGGGCCGCCAAGGGTCACATCGTCAATGTCTCGTCGATCGCCGGCCGCGTCGCCAATCCCGGCGCCAGCGGCTATGCCGCAACCAAGTTCGGCGTCGTTGGCTTTTCCGAATCGCTGCGCCGCGAAGTCTATGCCGATAAGGTTCGCGTCACCGTCATCGAGCCTGGCCTTGTGCGCACCGAACTCGGCGACCATGTCACCAACCCGGCGGCGAAGGCCGGGCTCGACCAGCGGCTCGCCGCCATGGAGGCGCTGACCGCCGAGGACATCGCCGCGGCCATTCTCTACGCCGTGAGCCAGCCGGCACATGTCAACGTCAACGAGATCGTCATCCGCCCGACCGACCAGGAACGGTGAACGGCGTCAGATATTTCGCTACGCTTCGAATCCCGCTCGCAGGAAATCGCCACACTCCTCGACCAGCCGCGACGGGTCCCTCGCGAGGTAGACGCCGAAATCCGCCATCGGCGCCGGCGGCAGGTTGAAGCGTCCGTTGAGGCTTTGGCAGTCGGGCGGCAGTCCTTCTTGCAGCAGAAGGCCGATGCCAAGCCCGGCCCTCAGCGCCGAGATCAGCGTCGCGAAAGTCGACACGCGGCAGCCGATCTTCCAGCCGATTCCGGCCTCGGCGAGCGAGGCCAGCATTCTGTCCTGCCAGGAGCAGGCGCCTTCGAAGATGATCAGCGGAAGCTCGACCTCGTCATCGATCTCGATCATGCGGCTTGCCGCCCAGACCAGCTGTCGTGACACATGGCCTCGCGGCGCCATTGTGAAGCGCGCCGGATCGGCCATGACGATGTCGCATCTTCCTTCGCCCAGCGACTTGCTGAGATCGCTGCTGCTGGCCGACGTCAGCTCGATCTCCACGGAAGGATGCCGGCGGCGGAATTCGGCGATGATCAACGGCAGCCGCGTTATCGCCAAATCCTCGACGATGCCCAGCCGGACACGGCCGACCAGCCTGCGGCCTTCTATCTCGCGCCTGGCATCGTCACCGATCGCGATGGCCTTGCGGGCGAAGGCGAGCAGGATCTCGCCGGCCTCGGTCAGCGTCACGCCGCGCGGCGAGCGGCGCAGCAGCTCGGCGCCGACTTCACCTTCGAGGCGCTGAAGCTGCATGCTCACCGCCGCCTGGGTGCGGGCAAGCCGATCGGCCGCTCGGCTCACCGTTCCCGTATCGGCCACGGTGACGAAGGCGCGCAGCAGCCGGACGTCGATATCTCCGGTCATAAGAATTCCTGATAGCTGTGTCAGCACTATCAGGCTATCCGAAAGCCCGATCTGAATTCAAGGTCCGCTCGCACCAACGAAAACAGGAGCAGCCACCTTGTCCTACAGACGAAGATTTGAGGAGTTCGGTGTCGCCTGGCCGTCGCTCGATCGGCCCGCTTTGCCGTTCTCGCCGACGGTTCGGGTCGCAGACATCGTCTATGTCTCCGGTCAGATCCCCGAGATCGGGCAGGAGATCGCTGCGATCGGCCAGGTCGGCGCAGAGATCGATCTGGCCGCGGCGCGGAACGCCGCCCGGCTCTGCGCGGCCAACATCGTCTATTGGCTGGACAAGGAATTGGACGGCAATCTCGACCGCGTCGTGAGATTCGCCAAGCTGACCGTCTATGTGAACGCGGCGGCCGGCTTTGCGGCCTATTCGGAGGTCGGCAACGGAGCATCCGAATTTCTGCTCCATGTTTTCGGCGAGCGTGGCGAGCATGCCCGCTGCTCGCTCGGCATGGCCGGCTTGCCGGCCAATGTTCCGGTCGAAGCCGACGCCATTGTGCATGTCCGCTGATGCACGCCCAAAGCATGCACTCAGGGCTTATCCGGGAGTGCGCAGTGAAACCAGAGGAGGCTTGGCTTGATAAGTACAAATCTTGAGGGGCGGAAGGCGCTGGTTCTCGGCGGAGGCAAGGGCCTGGGTTTCGGCGTCGCCGAAGCGCTCGCGGCGAAAGGCGCCGAGATCATCCTGGTCGGACGAGGGGAGGAGACCCTGGATGCGGCGCGGCGCGCGATCGAGTCCGCCGGCCCCGTCTGCTCGACCTTCAGCGCCGATCTTTCCGATAACGACAGCGTCTCCCGGCTGATCCGTGCCATCGAGGACGAGCATCAGCGGATCGACATCGTCCTGCTCAATGGCGGCGGCCCGCCGCCCTTCGCGGCCAGCGTCTTCGATGCGAGCGCCTGGGAGAAGCAGTTCACCAGCATGGTGCTGAGCCAGATGCGTATCGCCATTTCTTTCCTGCGAGGCATGCGGGCGCGGCGCTGGGGGCGCATCATCGCCGTTTCCTCCACGTCCGTCCGCGAGCCGATCCCCGGCCTCACCGCTTCGAATGCGTTGCGCGCGTCGCTTGCCGGCTGGGCCAAGACCCTGGCCGGCGAAGTGGCGGCGGACGGCGTCACCGTCAACCTGTTGCTGCCTGGCCGTTTTGCGACGGACCGGACGAAACAGTTCGACGCGATGGACGCCGCCGACAGGGGTGTCGACGCTGCTGTGATCGCCGCCGAGAGTCAGGCCGAAATCCCGGCAAAGCGCTATGGAGCCCCCGCGGAATTCGGCGCGGTTGCCGCATTCCTGGCCAGCGACGACGCTGCCTATATCACCGGCGTGGCTTTGCCGGTGGATGGCGGGCTCAGCCGCGGCATGCTGTGAGGGCAGGCGGCGCGAATGGTCGCATCACACAGGAACGTCCCTCGTGCCTTTTATCTGCGCGGGGGGCGTCCTGTTTGTCGTCCGCCTTTTCTCAAGATCGCTCTTTCGAGAACGGCTTTCGACACCGAAGAGAATGCTCCGGCGCCAAAATGGTTCCCGGCTAAGTGGCTTCGGCTCGCCCGGCTTTCGCTCTCCAATATGCCTGCACGGGCAGTCGCGGCGCCCTCGGCGAGTGTGACAAATCAAAAAAATTGACATAAGGCGCAAAGAAGTCTATAAGAACTTTGTCGATATTTGTTTGACCGACTTTTGTTATCCGCGTGCTTAGGCGCGCCTTTGGCGAACTTCCCCCATCAAAATCGAGACAAACGTTGTTGTGCATCCGCATGACGGCGAACGAATATTTGCCATGGAAAGGGTTCGTTATGAGCACAGGCACAGTTAAATGGTTCAACGCCACCAAGGGTTTTGGTTTTATTCAGCCTGACGACGGTTCTGCCGACGTTTTCGTCCACATCTCAGCCGTCGAGCGCGCCGGAATGCGCGACATCGTCGAGGGCCAGAAGCTTGGCTACGAGATGGTCCGCGACAACAAGTCGGGCAAGATGTCCGCCGACCAGTTGAAGGCGGCCTAAAACGGAATTAAGCCTCACCGGTGACCACGGATGTACTGGCACCGGTGAATGGCAAATTCCAGCGCATGGTGGCGGGGAGGTTAAGTCCCCGCTCATGCGCATGAGAAGAACGTTCCCTTGCGCGTCTCTCGGGATGCGCAGGCGTTCTCATGGGAGGTCAGGCGGTGCCTGGCCTTTTTCATTTTTGCGCTTCGACCGCCGAAAGAGCGCTGCTCGACGGCCCGGACGTGCTAAGAGGCTGTTTCGAAATTCGCTCCGGCGAGTCATATGGTGGTGGTTTCGAGAACCGGAGCGCAGCGGACATTTGGGTCCGTGAGCACCGGAAGCGCAGAAAACCCCATCAGATGGCCGTCAGAGTAGAATTTCCAAACGGTCTCTAAGGACGTTCCAGCAATTTGAAACCGGCTGCCGTATTGCTTTGTGCGGGATCCTGGCCGAAAGACCAGTCTCGCCACTTTTCGGCGGCGTGCTCCGAACCGGGAGAAAGACCTTGACCGCAACTTCAAAAAAACCCCGCGACCAGGCCGAATCCATTTTCAGCAAGACGCGGACCCAGTCGATGTCGCTCGACCGCATCAATTCCGAACGGGATGCCGTCAGCCAGGCCCGCGAAGCCAAGACCGCGCGGCTGCGCGAATTGCGCCTGGAGAAGGAAGCCGACGACATGGCGGCGGCGGTTGCGCTCGCAGCCTCGCCAAAACGCGCAGGCAAACGCTGATGGCCACCAAACGCGTGCCTCAAAAGGCGATCGCCGCCGATTCGACCATCGCCGATGTCGTGGGTGAACTAGACAAGCCGGTCGAATATGTCCGGCGCGTGCTCGAAAAGCTTGAGCGCTGCCGGCGTGCCCACGGCGATGCTCAGGTGCGGCTCGGCGTGCGCGGCCGCGCCGAATGCCCCAATTATCTGATCGAATATGTCCGGGAAAACGCCAAGACGCACGAGCGCGTGACCTATCCGGATGCTGCCTACAGCGGCAGCACGCATCGCGAACTGGCGCCCCGGCACATCGAGGAAGCCAGGAACTGGTCGCCCGAAGAAATGAACATCACGGCCGTTTCGGCGCTCATCGGCCGCCTTCGCAATCCGAATGCGCCATCATCGCGTTTCTCTGACGAGGATTGATATGGCAATCAAGTTTTCCGCCAAGGGCCAGCCGGCAGCGCCTGCTGCCGCCGTGAAGCCGGCCAAGCCGGCGGCCGCGCCAAAAACCGGCGAAGCCGCCGAGGCGGGCACCGATCTGTTCAGGTCGCCGGCGGAAGCACCGCCGCGCAAGCCCAAGAAGAAATAGCGTCCTTGCAGCAAAATGCCGGCCGGAAATCTGCGCCAAGGCTGCTTGCCCTGGCGGTCGCAGAGGAGTTTTCGTCGCCACGAGAGGGCGCCGGTCCGGTTGCCTTCGATTGCCAGACCTGTGGCGCCTGCTGCGCCTACTCGTCCAGATGGCCGCGCTTCTCCACCGAGGATGACGCGCAGCTCGACCTTATCCCGCAAAAATACGTGGCTGCCGACGAAGCCGGTATGCGCTGCGACGGCGCGCGCTGTTCGGCACTGTGCGGCGAGGTCGGCAAGTCAACGGCCTGCGGCATCTACGACATCCGCCCCGACGTCTGCCGCGCCTGCATGCCGGGCGATGACGACTGCCTGATCGCGCGTCGGGCTCACGGTCTGCCGACGCTTGAATGACGGCCCTCGGGCTGGCGTCCCAGTTTGAATTTCGTCAATCAGATGCGCGAAAGTCGCTGCGGTAGAGGCCGGGCGATCGTCCGGTCAATCGTTTGAATGCCTGCGAGAACGACGGCACCGATTCATATCCGACGGCGCGCCCGATCTCGCCAATGTTCTGGTTCGTTTCCCGCAGAGCCCTGGCGGCAAGGTTCATCCGCCACCGGGTCACATAGGACAGCGGCGGCTGTCCTACCAGTTGAGCGAAGCGACGCGCGAAGGTGGCCCGCGATTGTGCTGCGCCGCTGGCAAGGGAAGCGATGGTCCAGGGATTGCCCGGCCGCTCGTGGATCAGGCGCAAAGCCTGCGCAATGCCTTTGTCGCGCAAGGCGCCAAACCATCCCCCTGTTCCGAGTGGCTGATGTTCGATCCAGGCACGCAACAAGAAGATCAGCGTGCTGTCGAGAAGGCGAGGGGCGACAATGTCGTGGCCGCCGAGATCGCCTTTCGCTTCGACCTGCAGAAGTTCCAGGGCAAGCCGCAGCGGCTCGCTGGTGCCAATCTGATTTCGGGTCAAATGGATCAGCGGAGGAAGCAGCGAAACCATCGGGTATGGCCCGACGCCGTCGAGTGAATATCTAGCACAAAGAAGAGTTGTCGCGCCGCTTTCGCTTTTCGGTTCCGCTCCGCTCCGATTCGCGGAAAGGACGGCGGATATCGATGCCGTCGGTGCATCCGCCGGATTGCAAAGGGTATGCCCGATACCGCTCGCGACAAGGATGACATCTCCCTCGCCTAAGCGGATCGGCTCCCTTTCACCGGCTAACCGCAGCCAGCATTCGCCGTTCTGGATGACGTGGATGGCGGCATTCCTTGTCGGATCCACCGAAATACCCCAGGGCCGATGCAGGGTCGCGCTGCCGATCATGGCGCTGCCAAATCTCAGCGAAGCAAGAACTTCGGACAAGGCATCCATGAGAACCATCCTCCGCCGATAACCAGATTGACGATATTAGACGATTGGATAAGAATCTAGGCGAATAGCGTATCGACCGTCTCACAAGCGTGGCTGATCATGTTGGCAATATCGGCCTGCGGACGCTCCCGTCCACACCGGGCAGAAGCAGGCACCTGAAGGAGCAAAAACATGCGTGACGAACCATCAAATCCAGTTCCAGCCAAGATCCATAATTCGCTCGAGACCAACAAGACGATCGTCCTGGACTTCATCGACAAAGCGGTAAACCAGGGCAACATCGAAGCTGCTTCGATGCATTTTGGCGAACGCTACATCCAACACAATCCGAACATTGCGGATGGTGCGGACGGCTTCAAAGCCTATCTGCAGCAGCTCAAACAGTCATTTCCCCTCGTAAGGGGAGAGGTGAAGCGGATTTTTGCAGAAGGGGATTTCGTCATTGTGCACATGCACGCAAAACGCGAACCGGAGGAGGAGGGCCTGGCCATTGTCGACATTTTCAGGCTGAAGGACAGCAAGCTGGTCGAACACTGGGAAGTTCGGCAGCCTATTGCCGATAGCAAGCTGCACGCCAACAGCATGATCTGAATGCGCATAGGCTCTCAGGTTGGCTTGTGCCCGCACGTTTCGCTGATTACGCTGCCGGCGGCAGGGCCAGCACCGGGAGACCATCCGTGAGCATCGAATTTCTATTGACGTCGCTGATTGTCGTGGCTTCGCCCGGTACCGGCGTTCTCTATACGCTGAGCGCCGGGCTCTCGCGTGGTGCGCGCGCCAGCATCATTGCCGCTTTCGGCTGCACGCTCGGCATCATTCCGCACATGGCGGCCGCCATCACCGGCCTCGCGGCGCTGCTGCACACCAGTGCCGTCGCCTTCGAGACGCTGAAATATCTCGGCGTCGCCTACCTGCTCTACATGGCCTGGAACACGCTGAAGGAGAAGGGTGGCCTGAGCGTCGAAGAAAATGTTGCGCCGCGCTCGGCCGGCAAAGTGATCACTTCGGGCATCCTCATCAACATCCTCAACCCAAAACTGTCGATCTTCTTCTTTGCCTTCCTGCCGCAATTCGTCAGCACCACCGAACCGCATGCGCTGTCGAAGATGCTGGAACTCAGCAGCATCTTCATGCTGCTCACCTTCGTGGTCTTTGTCGGCTACGGCGTTTTCGCGGCGTCAATCCGCAGCCATGTCGTGTCGCGGCCAAAGGTGCTGACCTGGATGCGCCGTACCTTCGCCGGAGCCTTTGTCATGCTCGGCGCCAAACTGGCGCTGGCGGACCGGTAGACAGGAAGGTCGCGGGCAGCGCAAATCTATCCCTTCACATAGCCCATGGCCTCGACAATCTGCCCGTCCGCCACGCGCATCAGGTTGACGCCGCGCAGCGAATTGCCGTCGGCCATCCAGTAGCGCCAGCGGATCGTCGCCCGATCACCGGCGACGAAAGTTTCTTCAATGTCGAAGCGCGTGCCGGGTCCGGTTGCGATCGCCGACCACAGTTCGACGCAGGCGCCCTTGCCGATGCGGCGGGCGCCGTCCGGGGCCGGCGTGGTGTTTTCGATCACGCAATCTTCCGCCACCAGATCGTCGAGCGCCGACGGGTCGTGGCGCTGGAAGACGTCGTTGTAGCGCCGCATGATCTCGGCCGTTTCGGCGGAGCGTTTGGCGGCGGCGATGTCGATGACGAGTTCCTGTGTCATTGGATATTCCTTCCCTTCAGTGATCGGTAGCGGTTTCGATGAGGCGGGCCTTGAGCGTGATCACTGCGACGCCGGCCAGCGCCCGCGACACGAGGCAGCTCTCCTTGGCCGTCTGCGCCAGCCGCTCGAACTCCCCCGCCGCCAGCCCGGCGACGCTTGCCTCGGTTTCCAGCTCGATACGGGTCAGCGTCGGTCCAGCCGCGGTGGCGCCGAGATGCGCTTTCGCGATCGTGTGGATGCGTGCGGGAGTGTAACCTTCGCGGCCGAGGACGGCGCTCAGCGCCATCGAGAAGCAGCCGGCATGCGCCGCCGCAATCAATTCCTCGGGGTTGGTGCCGGGACCGTTCTCGAAACGCGACGGGAACGAGTAGGCGCCTTCGAAGACGCCGCTGCCGAGCTTCAGCCGGCCCGAACCTTCCTTCAACGATCCCTGCCATTGGGCCTCGGCTTCACGAATGGTCATAATGGTCATTGTGTCTCTCCTTTGATTTGAGGGGTCGATCAGATTTTGGGGCGAACCAGTCAGGCGCTGTCGACGACCACTTTCCCGAAGACGTCGCCTTGCTGGAAATAGCGATAGGCGTCGTTGGCCTCGTCGAAGGCGAACACCTTGTCGATGACAGGCTTAAGCCGATGCACCGAGATGGCGCGCAGCATGGCTTCGAGGTTGGTGCGATTGCCGACGAACAGGCGGCTGATGGTGGCGAGGCTGCGCTGGTAGACCGGGCCGGGGATCTGCACCGTCCCGCCTTTCGCATCCTGTATGGTGAGAAGCACGATGCGCCCGTAAAGCGCGCAGGCGATCATCGACTGCCCGAAGGTCGGCGGGCCGCCGGTCTCGACGACGAGGTCGATGCCGCCGGTCTGCTCTCGTACCGCAGCACCCCATTCCGGCATGTCGGCGGTCGAGACGACGAGGTCGGCGCCCAGCGCCTGCAGCCGGTCCAGCTTCTCGTTGCGCGAGCTGACTGCCACGACACGGCAGCCGAGCAGCTTGGCGAATTGCAGCGCAAATAGCGCGACGCCACCTGAACCGATGACAAGAACCCATTGGCCGGGCTTCGGCATTTCGGCCGCCGTCACGGCATTCCAGGCGGTCAGGCCGGCGCAGGTTAGTGTCGCCGCTTGATGCCAGTCGAGATGATCGGGAAGCCGCACCGCCCATTGCTCGTCGAGCACGGCGTATTCGGCCAGCATCCCGTCCAGCGTGCAGCCAAGCTGGTCGATCAGACCGGCATTGATGCGGCCATCGATCCAGCGCGCAAAATAACTGCCGGTGACGCGGTCGCCGACGGCAAAGCGGGTGACGGCCTCGCCGACGGCAACGACTTCGCCGGCGCCGTCGCTCAGCGGGATAACGCCTTGGCGCGGCGCCAGCGGGTAGGTGCCGTTGAGGATCATCGTATCGCGGCGGTTGAGCGCGGTGGCGCGGACACGCACGACGATCTCGTGCGGCTTCGGCGTCGGCTGCGCCTCGTCGCGCATCACCAGGCACTTGGTCCCGCAGGTTCCTTCAAGACGATAGCTGCGCATTTGCCTCTCGATATGTAGACTGATCTACATATTATGTAGACCGATTGTCATATTCGAGGCAAGGTCTATAATGCTCACTCCTGACAGAGGTTGACATGGCGAACGACACCCGTACCCGCATACTCGAGACCACGGGGCGCCTGCTTCGGCAGCGCGGCTATCACGGCACTTCGCTCAACGACATATTGAGCGCCTCAGGCGCGCCGAGAGGCTCGCTCTATTTTCATTTTCCGGGCGGCAAGGACCAGTTGGTCATCGAGGTGACGCGCGACAGCGTCGAGGACGTCTCGAAAAGGCTGGGCGAGGCCCTTGCAGCCGAAAAGGACCCGGCGGTGGCCGTCCACCACATCTACCAGTCGGTCGCGCGCATGCTGGAAGACAATCGGTTCACGCTCGGTTGCCCGATCGCGCCCGTGGTGTTGGACTCGCCGATCGACATGCCGGAACTGGCCGAGTTGTGCCGCTCCGCCTTCGAGCAATGGATAGGCTTGCTCAGGGCGGCCTTCGTCAGGGCAGGGGTGCCCGAGCGCCGCGCGCATGCGCTGGCACTGCTGGTCGAATCATCGCTGGAAGGGCTGATGGTGATCGCACGCGCCACCCACGACCGCGCCCCGGTGCTGGCGGTAGCCGATGAGGTCGCGGCGCTGATTGAGGGCGCTTTGCCGGCCAAGAGTGCCACTGCCGCGGTGCATTGATATCGCCGCTTGAGCCGGGGCAGCCCGCTATGAAGCAAACAAAAAGGGCGGCATCGCTGCCGCCCTTTCCGAAAGCTTGCGAGATTGGCTGGATTAGAAATCCATGCCACCCATGCCGCCCATGCCGCCGCCGCCCATGCCGCCAGGCATGCCGCCGCCAGCCGACTCCTTCTTCGGAGCCTCCGCGATCATGGCTTCGGTGGTGACCAGCAGGCCGGCGACCGAGGCCGCGTCCTGCAGAGCCGTGCGCACAACCTTGACCGGATCGACGATACCCA
>NZ_JAMYQK010000024.1:0-87824 GCF_040320845.1 Mesorhizobium sp. M0601 | reverse complement strand
TGACCCAGAACACGATCCACCATCGCGAATCTCCCTGCTCCAACCTCACAACAGAATCACTGATCGGCTTCTGTGCAAAGATCTCACAAGGGGAGAAGGGGAGATCGCACCTTCTACGCCTCTACATATTCCGCCAGGCTGACCCCTTTGGGCACATCCAGCCCATCGGCCCGCAGGCCTTCAATATGAAAGCGTATCGCGTCACGAATTTCGGCTTCAACCTCAGGCACCGCTGCACAAGTGGCGATGCAGCCTGGCAGATCCGGCACGTAAGCAGAAAAATTGTTTCCAGCTTTTTCAATCACCACCGCGTAACGCATCGGTCTCACCTGAGCTTGATTTAGCACTGCAAAGGGGAAGTGATATTGGAGTCGGACGACGATGGCAGTCTATCGGCTAGTTGCCTTTGGTAGCTTTAGGTCAAAATCGACTGTATAGCGTTTGCTGGGCTCCGTACCTGTGCGAATCCAATCATAGCTATTTTCATACCTAACCCGGGTTCCAGAATTATATTCTGACTCCCTCAAAGCTCGATATTTCCTGCCGTCGTCAATGTACGTCATCAACTCAATAGCGTCGTAGTCTCCCATTTCCAAAAGACCCATGTCGCTATCAAAATGCTTGGCGTTGATCCATCGAAGCACCTCATGAATCGAAAGGATTGCCCTCGTTATCCTCTTTCCGGTTGCAGGGGCCAGCTTATTAGCAACACCCGTCGATTGCTCTAAGTCGTTGTGGGCAATTCGCTTGTCTCTCCAAGTTCTAGCAAACGACGTTTTTTTGGCCGCTGTTTCAGCGCGTTGTTTCAATCTGCCCTTATATCTTGATGGATCAAGGTGAACCAAGGTCCAAATGCTGAGGTTCCGTCGCTGCCCGGTTCCGGCCGTGTCGCTCAATCGGCAAATGCCCAACAAGACATGTTCGAGCAATACGCTCTGCATCGCATGCCAGAAGCTCCCGCTACTGTCATTCAGAAGGTTAACTCGCTCCTGGCTACCAAATAGCGCCTCATAGCGGTCGCATGAGGATGAAACCCGCCAAAGCTCTTGGCAGCAATGGTGGAAGGCAAGCCCATAATCGTTGCCCAGCACAGTTATTTCGTTAGCAAGAGCCTCGGCAGCAGTGCGGTGTGTCATCGGAAAATCCAAAGAGCTCCGACATTTTGTCGGAGCTCTAAGTTAGAATGCGAATCATCGGTTGCTGGTCTGAACTCAGCTGCACCCGCTCGTGGCCCCGCAAGTATCGCACTTCTCGCAAGTCCCGTTCCGCACCATCGTGAAATTGTGGCATTCCGAGCATTCGTTGCCGGTGTAGCCCTGCATCAATGATTGCTGGCGCCGGTTGGCGGCGAGTGCTCTGGCTTCGGCTGCTTCTTTCGCGGCCTCATCGGTGAACAGCTCCGTCGGGTCGGAGGCTTCCGCGTAGACGATGTCCTCGACCAGTTCCCTGGCGCGCTCCTCGTAGTCGCGCTTATAGGCGATGGCTTCGTCGCTGGCCGGCTTCAGCGTCAGCACGTTGGAGCCGGAGAAGGCGGTCGGGGCGGTACGGGCTGGAGTTCCGGAGCCCGAGCCAGCAAAGCCCTTCGGCTCGGCACCCGACACCAGCTTGACCGGCGAGGCACCGCGGGTCAGGCCCTTGGAGAAGGGCGTTGCCTTGCCTTCGTTGATGCCGCGCCCGAGCGCCGTCTTGTCGAAGTCCGACTGGTCGACATGGGCGAGGTCGTGGCGGCCGAGATAGGAGACGGCGAGTTCGCGGAAGACGTAGTCGAGGATCGACGTGGCGTTCTTGATGGCGTCATTGCCTTGCACCATGCCAGCCGGCTCGAATTTGGTGAAGGTGAAGGCTTCGACGAATTCCTCGAGCGGCACGCCATATTGCAGGCCGAGCGAGATGGCGATGGCGAAGTTGTTCATCATCGCCCGGAAGGCCGCACCTTCCTTGTGCATGTCGATGAAGATCTCGCCGATACGACCGTCATCGAACTCGCCAGTGCGCAGATAGACCTTGTGGCCGCCGACGACCGCCTTCTGGGTATAGCCCTTGCGGCGGTTCGGCAGTTTCTCGCGGTCGCGGTAGAGACGTTCGACGACGCGCTCGACGATCTTCTCGGTCACCTGCACGGCGCGCTGTGCGGCCGGCGCCGCGATCAGCTGCTCGATGGCTTCGTCCTCGTCGTCTTCGACGTCTGCAAGCAACGAGGCGTTGAGCGGCTGCGACAGCTTCGAGCCGTCGCGATAGAGCGCGTTGGCCTTCAGCGCCAGCTTCCACGACAGCATGTAGGCGCCCTTGGCGTCTTCCACCGTCGCGTCGTTCGGCATGTTGATGGTCTTGGAGATGGCGCCGGAGATGAAGGGCTGCGCCGCCGCCATCATCATGATGTGGCTGTTGATCGACAGCGAACGCTTGCCGATCTTGCCGCACGGGCTGGCGCAGTCGAACACCGGCAGGTGTTCGGCCTTCAGGAACGGCGCGCCTTCCAGCGTCATCGCCCCGCAGACATGGATGTTGGCGGCCTCGATGTCCTTCTTCGAGAAGCCCAGCGCCGGCAGCATCTCGAACGAGAAATCATTGAGCTGCTCGTCGGTGAAGCCGAACGTCTCCTTCACCCAGTCAGAGCCCAGCGTCCATTGGTTGAAGACGAATTTGATGTCGAAGGCCGACTTCAGCGCCGCATTGAGTGCTGCGATCTTTTCGTCGGTAAAGCCTTTTGCCTTGAGCGAGCCGGGGTTGATGCCCGGCGCCTGGTTGAGATTGCCGTGGCCGACGGCATAGGCCTCGATCTCGGCGATCTGGGCCTCGGAATAGCCGAGCGTGCGCAGCGCTTCGGGCACCGCGCGGTTGATGATCTTGAAATAGCCGCCGCCGGCCAGCTTCTTGAATTTTACCAGCGCGAAGTCGGGCTCGATGCCGGTGGTATCGCAATCCATCACCAGGCCGATTGTGCCGGTCGGCGCGATCACCGTTGCCTGCGCGTTGCGGTAGCCATGCTCCTCGCCGAGCTCGATGGCGCGGTCCCAGGCGGCCTTGGCATGGTCGGCAAGTTCCTGCTGCTTGAGATCCGAGGCGACCAGCGGCACCGGGTTGACGGCGAGCTTCTCGTAGCCGTCCCTTTCGCCATAGGCCGCGCGGCGGTGGTTGCGCATGACGCGCAGCATGTTCTGCGCATTGCGGTCGTAGTCGGGGAAGGCGCCGAGCTCGGCGGCCATTTCGGCCGAAGTGGCATAGGCCGTGCCGGTCATGATCGCGGTGAGGGCGGCGCAGATGGCGCGGCCCTCGTCGGAATCATAGGGAATGCCCGAGGTCATCAGCAGGCCGCCGATATTGGCGTAGCCGAGGCCGAGCGTGCGGTACTCGTAGGAAAGCTTGGCGATCTCCTTCGACGGGAACTGCGCCATCATGACGGAGATTTCCAGCACCATGGTCCACAGCCGCACCGTGTGCTCGTAGGCTGATATGTCGATGGTGCCGTCGGTGTTGCGATAGGGCAGAAGGTTGATCGAGGCCAGGTTGCAGGCGGTGTCGTCGAGGAACATGTATTCCGAGCACGGGTTGGACGCCCGGATCGCACCGGCCGAGGCGCAGGTGTGCCAGTCGTTCATCGTCGTGTTGAAATGCAGGCCCGGATCGGCCGACGCCCAGGCGGCATAGCCGATCTTTTCCCAGAGATCGCGCGCCTTCAGCGTCTTCAGCACCTTGCCGTCCTTGCGGGCGGTGAGATGCCAGTCGCCGTCCTGCTCGACGGCGCGCAGGAAATCGTCCTTCAGCGACACCGAATTGTTGGAGTTCTGGCCGGAAACCGTGAGATAGGCATCCGAATCCCAGTCGGTGTCGTAGGTCTTGAACGACATCGAGGTGTAGCCCTGCCTGGCGAACTGGATGACGCGGTAGATGTAGTTCTCCGGCACCGCGTCCTTCTTGGCCGCCTTGATCTCGCGCTTCAGCGCGGTGTTGACCGCCGGGTCGAAGCAATCGTCGCCATTGCCTTCGCAGTTGATGCAGGCCTTCATGATCGCTTCGAGATGCTTCTTGACGATCTTCGAGCCGGTGACCAGCGAGGCGACCTTCTGCTCCTCATTGACCTTCCAGTCGATGAATTCCTCGATGTCGGGATGATCGGCGTCGACGATGACCATTTTCGCGGCGCGGCGTGTCGTGCCGCCCGACTTGATGGCGCCCGCCGCGCGGTCGCCGATCTTGAGGAAGCTCATCAGCCCCGACGAACGACCGCCGCCCGACAGCTTTTCGCCTTCACCGCGCAGGAACGAGAAGTTGGAGCCGGTGCCGGAGCCGTATTTGAACAGGCGCGCCTCACGCACCCACAGGTCCATGATGCCGCCTTCATTGACGAGGTCGTCCTGCACGCCCTGGATGAAGCAGGCATGCGGCTGCGGATGCTCGTAGGAAGACTTCGACTTGGTCAGCTTGCCGGTGAACGGGTCGACATAGAAGTGGCCCTGGCTCGGGCCGTCGATGCCATAGGCCCAGTGCAGGCCGGTGTTGAACCATTGTGGCGAGTTCGGCGCGACGCGCTGGGTGGCCAGCATATAGGCGAGCTCGTCGCGGAAGGCGCGCGCGTCTTCCTCCGACTTGAAGTAGCCGCCCTTCCAGCCCCAATAGGTCCAGGTACCGGCAAGCCGGTCGAAGACCTGGCGGGCGTCGGTCTCGGAACCGTAGCGCTCGGCTTCCGGCAGCTTGGCCAGTTCAGCCTCGTCGGCGACCGAGCGCCACAGGAAGGAGGGGACTTGCGTCTCTTCGACCTTCTTCAGCCGTGCGGGAACACCCGCCTTGCGGAAATATTTCTGCGCCAGGATATCGGCGGCAACCTGGGAGAACTGCGCCGGCACGTCGATGTTGTCCAAGCGGAACACCACCGAGCCATCCGGATTCTTGATCTCCGAAAGCGCCTTGCGGAATTCGATCTCCGAATAGGCAGATTGTCCTGGCTTGGTGAAACGACGCTCGATGCGCATTGGTCCGGTCCCTTTTGTCTACATATAGCGCTTTTCCCAGAGGATTTCTGCCCTCTTGACGAAACGCGCATGTCCGCCATCTGCCGGCGTTCGAAAACCGCCGGCTCTCATCGTCACAGTCTCCGCCGCCCTGCCGGTCGAACCTCTTGCGAGGCCGCTGTCCAACGCGCTCACGGACCCTGTGGGTCCCTCAAAACTGAAAACTTTTTGTAACGCCCTCGATCGAGGGAAATTCACATTATCTAGCGTCGAACCTACCTGCAAACACTAAATATAGTATTAACAGACAATTTATTCAAGTCCGACAATCCTCCCCTTTCGCCCCCCAAGGCTTCAAAATCCCACGCCTTCGCCGGCCTCGTAAACAGGCGGGAATGCGGCTCAAAACGCACATATTCCGGGAAAAAGACCGGCCTCGAAACTTTTCCGGTCGCACTCTCAACAGGAGCGCATGGCCTATAAAAGGCGACTCGTTTTGCGCCGTCAAGGATTCGTTTGCGTAGCTTTTATGACCCCCACATCTTGTGTGTCACATATGTGGATAACGGGGATAGAAGCGGAGCGCAGCGAGGAAGGTTCGGCTCTGGGTGGAGGCGCTTCGGCAACGACGTTCACAGCACCTGAGCGAATAGGCTATGCGCGACTGAGACTCAGGAGAACCGATGCGGATCCGCGCAGAAATGGGCGATGATCTGGCTGAGGTCGGGTTCGTTGACCATGCGCACAGCCTCGGCGGCGCTGACCCATTTGCGAGTGCGTGCCCGCTTTTCCTTCCATCGGTCGGCGACCTTGTCGACCTGCAGCGGGAAGACCAGCACCTCGCACGGCACTTCCTCGCCGGAATCCAGCAGCTTGGCGTAGAAATAACGGCCGGCCTCGTGATGCGAGATCGTGCCGCGCAGCCCGGCCTCCTCGCCCGCTTCGCGTGCCGCCGCTTCACAAAGCGGCTCCTTTGCTTCCGGCCAGCCCTTGGGAAGCACCCAGCGGCCGGTATCGCGGCTGGTGATCAGCATGATTTCGACGCCGTCGCCGCCATCGCGCCAGGGCAGCGCTGCAACCTGCAGGCGGGACGGCACCGTGCCGAAGAGTCGCCGGACCCGTTCGGCCAGATGGTTGTGCGTGGTTGGCCTCGTCAACATCGGAGAAGCTTGCCCCAGCTTCCAGAATCGTTTGCCGTCTTACGAATCTTACGGCTAATCGTGAGCAATAAAAGTAAAAAATCTTTCATGGACCAGCGAAATTGCGCCAATTTGCGCCGGTCCCACCCAAATGGCGCGACCGCGTGAGCATTACGCCGGCATTTGTCGGTCGCGGATGGTGCCTTGGGCGACCGGCTACAATGAGCGGCGTTGCCGCGAATCAGCCGGCGTGGTCGTCGGCGATCGGCTTCTGGTAGGTGAAGCCCATGTCCCAGGGGAAATAGATCCAGGTGTCCTGGCTGACCTCGGTAACGAAAGTGTCGACCATCGGCCTGCCTTTCGGCTTGGCATAGACGGTGGCGAAATGCGCCTTGGGCATCATCGCGCGCACGATGCCCGCCGTCTTGCCGGTGTCGGTGAGGTCGTCGATGATCAGCACGCCGGCCCCGTCATCGACGAGCAGCGCCGGCGTGACCTCCTTCAGCACCTGCAATTGCCCCTGGCTGGTATAATCGTGGTAGGAGGCGACGCAGACCGTCTCGATGATGCGGATGCCAAGCTCGCGCGAAATGATAGCCGCCGGAACCAGGCCGCCGCGCGTGATGCAGACGATCGCCTTCCATTGCCCCTTGTTGGCGCCGGCAAGCCGCCAGGCGAGCGCGCGCGCATCGCGGTGGAACTGGTCCCAGGAGACCGGGAAGGCTTTTTCGGGCAGGGACATCTTTCGCGCACTCCGCAAAGCGCGCATCGCGCGCAGACACCATGGAATGCGCGCGGAATTAACTGGAAAGGCTTGGCCTTGGCAAGGGGCGTGGAAAGCTATCCCTGTGAACCTACCGCGACAGAAAGGCCGCCACGGGTGCGGTGCGCAGCACCGTTCGCGTCACGCCGCCGAACAGCAGCTGGCGCAGCCAGGAATGGCTGTAGGCGCCGAGCACGAGCAGGTCCGCACCCGACTCGGCGACCCTGGTCTGGATGATGTCGTCGACCGAGGCGCCGCCGGACCTCAGCACCGAGACGCTGACGGTCGCGCCATGCCTGGACAGCGAGGCGGCGATCTCGGCGCCGGCTGTTTCCGGCGCCTCGTCGAGCGTATCGGGCGGGTCGATGACGACGATGTCCGTCTTTTCGGCCTCGATAATGAAGGGCAGGGCATCGAAGGCCGCGCGCGCGGCTTCCTTGCTGCCGTTCCAGGCGAGCAGCACATGCTTGAAGCTGGTCACCAGCGAACCCGAATGCGGCACCACCAGCACCGGCCGGCCGGCATCGTAGACCAGGGTGTCGACGTCGGCGCTCGGGTCGCTGCCCGATTCGCGCTGCGCGGCGATGATCAGGTCCGCGGTGCGAACGGTCGAGATGCCGGTCAGCGCACTGTCGCCGGAAAAACTCTCGAGGCTGCGCCACTCGAACGACAGGCCGGAATTCTCGATGCGCTTGTGAAAGGCGGCCTGCAACTTCTCGGCGCGCTCCCGGTTCATGTCGGCGGAAACCTGCAGGAACTCGGTGTCCGGAAAGCCGGTGGCAGAGGTGTAGGGCACGGGCAGCGCCTCGGCATGGATGCCGATCAGATGGCTCTGGAATCGGCTGGCCAGCGGGATCGCGCAATCGAGGACGCGCTCGGCATCCGGTTCATTCTGCAATATGGCGACGATGGTCTTGAAGCGCATGGCAGTCCCTCACTTCATACGGCGATCCCACTCGTGACAAACGTCACTGCGCGATGCTGGTTCCGTCAGGCCGGCCGATCAGCCCACTCGGCTTTCCTTGATCAAGCCAGCCACCATAGCCTCTACGTCGGCGCGTGCGGAGTCCAGCGCCTGCTGGCTGCGGGCGCGCACCACCAGTTCCGTCCAGAACTTGCCGTCGCCATATTTCGGGTAGGAGCCGATGATCGTGTCCGGATGCGCCTTCTGGATGTCGCCCAGCGGCCCGCCGATTAGGCCTTCGCCGAACGGGCATCCCACGGTTGCCGACAGCATTTTGGTGCCGGCCCGCAATGTCGGCACGACATTGTCGAGCATCGCCTGGAAAATCGCCGGCACGCCGGCCATGACATGGACGTTGCCAATGCGAAAGCCCGGCGCAACCGACACTGGATTATCGATGTGGTCTGCCCCGCGCGGCATCCGCGCCATGCGCTTGCGCGCTTCGGTGTATTCGATGCCGCGGGCGGCGTAGCTTGCCTCCAGCAGGGCGTAGGCCTTGGCGTCGTATTCGCATGGCACGCCAAAGGCCTTGGCAACCGAATCGGCGGTGATGTCGTCATGCGTCGGGCCGATGCCGCCGGTGGTGAAGACATAAGCATAGCGGGTGCGCAGCGCATTCACCGCAGCGACGATCTCGTCTTCCTCGTCCGCAACGATGCGCACTTCCTTCAGGTCGATGCCGATCGCCGTCATGATCTCGGCGAGGTGGCCGATGTTCTTGTCCTTGGTGCGGCCGGACAGAATCTCGTCGCCGATGACGAGCATGGCGGCGGTGACGATTTCGGTCATGGCAGGCTCCGGAAAACGGGTCGCCTGAGATAGCGCGGCAAACGGCCGGCGGCAATGCCGCCAAACGACGGATCCACCTGTGCCACCTCCCTTGCAGTGGAGCCGTCGGCGGGTGATGCTGCGCCGGTTTGGGCGCTGAGGGAAAGATGCCGGTATCAATTCTGCTATGGCTACCCGGCGCGCTGTTTCTGCTGGCGCTCGTCGTGGCAGCCTATCCGCTGCTGGCGACGCTGCGGATCGCGGCGAAGGCCGAAAGGCTGGTGCCGGCCAGTGGCAGATTCATCGAGATCGACGGCAACCGCATCCATTATGTCGAGACGGGCGAGGGGCGGCCGATCGTCTTCCTGCACGGCCTCGGCGCGCAGCTTCATCAATTCGGCCACACGCTGTTCGGACGGTTCGGCCCGGACTATCGGCTGATCGCGCTCGACCGCCCGGGCTCCGGCTATTCGGTGCGGGCCAGGGCCGCCAGCGGACGGCTGTCCGAGCAGGCCGAGGTCGTGCGGCATTTTATCGACGCGCTTGGGCTGGAAAAGCCGCTGGTCGTCGGTCATTCGCTGGGTGGCGCCATCGCGCTGACGCTGGCTGTCGAGCATCCAGAGGCGATTTCCGGCATCGCCTTGCTGGCGCCGCTGACCCATCTGGAGCCGGACGCGCGCGAGAAGTTCGGCCCGCTATACGTCAAGTCGCCGCTGCGGCGCCGGATCATGGCTCATACGGTGGCGATCCCGGCGGCTCTCAAATATGCCGAGCCGACGCTGGCCTTCATTTTCGCGCCGCAGACGGCGCCGGCCGACTATATGGTCGAGGGCGGCGGCTGGTGCGGGCTCAGGCCAAGCCATTTCTATGCGACATCGACCGATGTCGTGGCGATCGCGCACGACCTTGGCCGCATCGAGCAACGCTATGGCGAGATCACCTTGCCGGCCGGCATTCTGTTTGGTGCTTCCGATCGCGTGCTGGGCATCGATATCCACGGCTGGCCGCTGATGGAAAAGATCAGCGGGCTCGATTTCGAACCTGTCGAGGGGCTTGGCCACATGCCGCAATTCGTCGAGCCGGAACGGGTCGTCGCTTTCATCGAACGCATTGCCGACCGCGCATTTGCGCCGAAGTCCGACACCAGCAGCTGACACCCTCCCGGAACGCGGTCTCGGCCGGCAGGGTGCCCGCCCCGGGCATCCCGGTCGCCGGGAATACCTCCGAACTTAATCACGTCGGCTATTCCTTCACGGCTCCGGTCATCGAGGAAACATAATGCTCGACAAAGAACGAATAGAGCACCACCACCGGCAGCGAGCCGATCAGCGCTCCCGCCATCAGCGCCCCCCATTCATAGACGTCCGAGCGCACCAGCTCGGTGAGCACGCCGACCGGCACAGTCTTGTTTTCGGACGACTGGATGAAGGTCAAGGCGTAGATGAACTCGTTCCATGACAGCGTGAATGCGAAGATGCCGGCGGAAATCAGCCCCGGTACCGACAGCGGCAGCACGATCTTGGTGAGGATCTGCCAGCGGCTCGCCCCGTCGATCAGCGCGCATTCTTCCAGCTCGAACGGGATCGAGCGGAAATAGCCCATCAGCAGCCAGGTGCAGAACGGGATCAGGAAGGTCGGATAGGTGAGGATGAGCGCGAAGGGCGTGTCGTAAAGCCCAAGGTTGAACACCATCACCGACAGCGGAATGAACAGGATCGAGGGCGGCACGAGATAGGCCAGGAACACCGCGAGGCCGACCTGCCGCGCCCCGGAGAACCGCAAGCGCTCGATCGCGTAGGCAGCGAACACCGCAGCCAGCAGCGACAAGAACGTGGCGGCGGTCGAGATGATGATCGTGTTGAGCAGCCAGCCCGGATAGGATGTCTCGAAGAGCAGGTAGCGGATATGCTCGAGCGTCGGATGCACCACCCAGAACGGATTGAAATTGGCGTAGTCGGTCATCTCGAGGTTGGGCTTAACCGCCGTGATCGTCATCCAGTAGAACGGAAACAACAGCACGATGACGAAGATCAGCAACGGCAGGTAGACCGTCACCACGCGGCGCGGCAAACTCTGCAGGTAGCCCATGCCGCCTTCGTCGAGTTCCGGGCGTTTGCTCGTTTCGATCGCGGTCATGTCAATCTCCGCCGCCCTGCTGCCATTTGCGGCGTTGCAGGCCAAAATAGCTGAACAGGATCGCCGCCAGCAGGAACGGGATCATGGCGACCGCGATCGCGGCGCCTTCGCCAAGCTGGCCTCCGGAAATGCCGCGCTGGAACGACAGCGTCGCCATCAGATGCGTGGCGTTCACCGGCCCGCCGCGTGTCAGCACATAGATCAGCTGGAAGTCGGTGAAGGTGAACAGCACCGAAAACGTCATGGTGATGGCGATGATCGGCGTCAGCAGCGGCAGCGTCACATAGCGGAACAATTGCCAGCGGCTGGCGCCGTCGAGCGTGGCGGCCTCGTAGAGCGACTGCGGAATCGTCTGCAGGCCGGCAAGCAGCGTGATCGCCACGAAAGGAATGCCGCGCCAGACGTTGGCGGCGATAACCGAAGCCCGCGCATTCTCCGGATCGCCGAGGAAGTTGATGCGATGGTCGATCAGGCCCATTTCCATAAGCGCCCAGGACAGGATCGAGAATTGCGAATCGTAGATCCACCAGAAGGCGATCGCCGACAGCACCGTCGGCACCACCCAGGGCAGCAGGACGATCGCGCGGAAGAACGACTTGAACGGCAGGTTCTGGTTGAGGATAAGCGCCAGCCACAGGCCGAGCGCAAACTTCAGGATCGAGGCGCTGATCGTGTAGAGCAAGGTGTTGAAGACCGAGAGCCAGAAGACGGCGTCATCCCACAGATATTCGTAGTTCTCGATACCGATGAAGATGCCGGGGCGGCCGATGCGGGCATCGGTGAAGCCGAGCCAGACGCCGAGCCCGAGCGGATAGGTCAGGAAGACCAGCAGCAGCGCCGCCGCCGGCAGCATGAAGCCGAAGCCAAGCGCGTTATGACTTTCGGACACGAACGTCAGAATGCGCGACAGCGCCGACCGGCGTGGCTGAGCGGCAGTGGAGGTCACGGCCATGGGTCGGCTCCTCTAAGGTCTCATTGAACGGCCGGGCGGCCATGCGCGATTCGAAGCCGGGCAGCATGGCTGCCCGGCTGAACCGGCTCAAACGCGATAGTAGCGGTTGGCGCGCTTCTCGGCTTCTTCCATCGCTTCTTGCGGCGTCGCCTGGCCTGTCACCGCCTTGGCGAACATGTCGACCAGCACATAGTCGGCCATGGTCGCTGCCGAGGCATAGCCAAGCGGGCCGGCATAGCCGTTGGGCCGCAGCGTCGCCGAGGCCTTGGCGTAGGCGGCATTGTTCGGATCGGCCGTCCACACCGGGTTGTTGTCGAAGGCCTTGAGCGTCTGGCAGCAATAGCCTGCCGACGACGTGATCCACTGCGACATTTGCGGATCCTCGAACATGAACTGCAGGTAGGCCTTGGCGGCGTTGGGGTAGGGCGTGTAGTCGAAGATCACGGCCGTGGTCACCTGGAACAGCTCGACGGATTTTCCGACCGGGCCGATCGGCAGGTTGGTGGTGCGGATGTCCTTGGCCATCTCGGCCAGTTTCGGATCCTTGTCCTTGTTGATCTTGGCGGTGTTGTAGGCCGAAATGCCGTTGGCGATGACGCTCAATTCGCCGGCCAGGAAGGCGCGGTTGTTGTTGACGTCGAGCCAGCTTTCGGTACCGGGAATGAAGGTCTTGTAGAGTTGCTGCGCGTATTCGATCGCCTTCAGCGTCTCGGGGCTGTTGATCGTCACCTTGCTGCTCTCGTCGACCATCTGGCCGCCATGGCTCCACAGCAGCCAGTGGGCGTAGTTGTTGCCATCGCCGACGCCGTGGCCATGCGTGAAGCCGGCCGGGTGCCCCTTCGCCTGCAATGCCTTGCAAAGCTCGAGCAGGCCTGCCGTGTCCTTCGGAAATTCGGAGAAGCCAGCCTCTTTCACCCAGCTTTCACGATAGACGATGGCATTGCCGATGGTCGCCAGCGGCAGGCCGAGGAACTTGCCTTGCCGTGTCGCATATTGGTGCGGTCCATCGTGCCAGCCGCCATATTTCGAGCCGAGATATTCCCCCAGCTCCGTCACGTCGTGCAGCTTGTCGGGATATTGGTGCGGGTCGTCGAACCAGACGAACATCAGGTCCGGACCGGAGCCGACATTGGCGGCGACCGCCGCCTTGGGGCGGATGTCCTCCCAGCTTTCCTTGTCGACACGGACCTCGACGCCGGTCGCTTCGGTGAAGCGTTTGGTGTTGGCCAGCCATTGATCCTCGTCGCCCTGCACGAAAGGCGACCAGCGCAGCAGCCTGAGCTTGGCGCCGTCCTCGGGCTTGTATTTCAACCCCTCCTGGGCAAAGGCGGGAGAGCCGACGAGCCGGCTTCCCAAGGCTCCCGCCGCAACGCCGGCGGTGGTGCGGATCACGTCACGTCTGGTGAATTTCATGCTCGCTTCCTCCTGCTTATTGTCCTTGCCGTCCTACTGCCTGATGGGCGTTTCGAACCGCTGACCGGTTTCGCCGTGAAAGAGGTGGATGAGGCCAGGCTCGGCCGTAAGCCGGATGGTTTCGCCCGGCGTGAAGGAATGGCGTTCGCGGAAATTTGCGACGATCTCATCGCCGCCGGCGGTGCGGCCGATGAGCTGCACTTCGGACCCTGTCGGCTCGACCACCACGACGGTGACCGGAATGCCCTGATTGTCGGACAGCCGTAAATGCTCGGGCCGTATCCCCAGCACGACCGGCTCACCATTGCCGATGGAAAGTGCCGAGGCCAACGGGACCGAAATCCCGCCGGCGCCGCGAAATGACGGCGAGCCGTCGCTTACGATCTCGCCCCTGAGCATGTTCATGGCGGGCGAGCCGATGAAGCTGGCGACAAACAGATTGTTCGGCCGGTCGTAGAGCTCGAGCGGCGGCCCGATCTGCTCGACGATGCCGTCATGCATGACGACGATCTTGTCGGCCATGGTCATCGCCTCGATCTGGTCGTGGGTGACGTAGACCGTCGTCGTCTTCAGGCGCTGGTGCAGTTCCTTGATCTCGGCGCGCATCTGCACCCGGAGCTTGGCATCGAGATTGGATAGCGGCTCGTCGAACAGGAAAACCTGCGGATCGCGCACGATCGCCCGGCCCATGGCAACGCGCTGGCGCTGGCCGCCGGAAAGCTGGCGCGGATAACGGTCGAGCAGCGGCACCAGTCCCAGGATTTCGGCCGCGCGCCGCACGCCGGCATCGCTCTCCGTCTTGGGAACGCCCTTGAGCATCAGCGAGAACGCCATGTTCTCGGCGACCGTCATATGCGGGTAGAGCGCATAGTTCTGGAAGACCATGGCGACGTCGCGCTCCTTTGGCGCAACGTTATTGACGACACGTTTGCCGATCGCGATCTGGCCGCGCGAGATCTTTTCCAGGCCGGCGATCATCCTGAGCAGGGTCGACTTTCCGCAACCCGAAGGACCGACCAGCGTGACGAACTCGCCGTCGTTTATATCGACGCTGACCCCGTGCAGGACCTCGACGGTCCCAAATGATTTGTAGACATCGCCGATTGCGACAGACGCCATCGATCTCCTCCCGATTGATTCCTGCAACGACTTCGAAGGAAACCGCTTTCCTGCCTGGCCCGCGACGGCGCCCAGGCTCCTCCCCGGTCACGCGCGATGTGAGACGGTAGCGCTACCAAACCGACCTGTAAAGCACGCCGGCATCACCTGGATATCGGCGCACACTCTAATCCGAGACCTCGGTCTGCGGCCGGTCGCGGCCGTCGGCGAGCTCGTCGTGCCATTTGCCGTCGGCGTCCTCGTACTGGATGCCGTCGGTGTTGCCGGCGACCTGCTGTTCGGCCGAAGCGATCTCCGCGGCGCGCAACGCGTCCTGATGGGTGGGGAACGTTTCGGAGAATGTCGAGCCGACCTTGTAGGCCCAGCCTCCGTCATGCTCGACGATCTTGTAGGTCAGTTTCGCCATGAAACCCTCCGGTTGAAAGCCCGTTGCCTCAATGCAGCCTGTCGTCGGCCAGTCTGTCGTCTAGCAGCCTGTCGTCTGCGACCAGCACGTCCGATTCCCTGGCGGCTTCGATCAGTGCCCGGCGCGCATCCGCCGTCGAACGATAACCTTCCAGCACTTTTAGGCAAGTGTCGAGGGCATCACGATGACGCGGCCCGCGGTTGAGTGGCCAGATCGTCATCAGGCACTCCGCCGCCTCCTGGGCGCTGCGGATCTGCCGATATTTGCCGACATGGCCGAGTTCGACCACGACCGGCTTTTCAAATGGCTTGCTGTCCATCATCGCCGCCAACGCGGAGCGGCCGATTTGGTTGCAACTGCTTTTTAGCTCAGGCGAAAATAGCTCAATAGCCGCAGTCGTTGCGCAGCCAGCGTGCATTCGCCCAGCCGGTGCGGCCGCCGAAATCGACCTTGTACCAGTTTCCGCGGCGGTCGAAGATTTCGGTTTGGTCGCCGTTGAACAATTGCCCGACCATGCGCGACGACGAGTTCGGCCGGGCCCGAACGGCGAGAAAGCCGCTTCCCGTCGCCAGATTGTAGTGCCTGGAAAGTCCGTGCACCGTGCCTTCGCAATATTGCGCCCCGGCCGGCGTCGGCGCGGCGAACGACAGCACGGCCACAACCGCGGCGGCGGCCGCAATGGAAATCCCCCTGAACGACATGTCTCTGCTCCCCCAACCCGCCGCGCCCAGCCGCGGCCCCCGGCCACTCTACACCGGCAGAGGATCCATGCGAAGCTGTGCTGGCCCGTCCAGCGAGACGAACCCGCCGTCAGTTCGCCGCCTTCATCCAGTGCTGCATCGTCGTCACCGAGCGGGCAAGCTGCGGCGCCGGGTGGATTTTTTCACCGAAGGTGGCCGCGGCGCGCCAGCCCCAGCGCGGATCGGCAAGAAAGGCGCGCGCCAGCGCCACCATGTCGGCGCGGCCGTCGGCGACGATCGCCTCGGCCTGTTTCGGATCGTCGATCAGGCCGACGGCCCGCGTCGGGATGCCGACGGCCTTGCGCACCGCTTCGGCCAGATGCACCTGGTAGCCGGGCCCGGAGGGCAGCTTCTGCAAGGGCGAGTTGCCGCCGCTCGAGCAGCAGAGATAGGCGACGCCGGCTTCCTTCAGCGCTTTTGCCACTTCGATCGCATCCTCGACCTCGAAGCCGCCATCGACCCATTCCTTGATCGACAGACGCGCGCCCAGCATCAGCCTGGGCGTCGCCTTCTTCACCGCCTTGGCGATCTCGACGGCGAAACGCATGCGGTTTTCCAGCGAGCCGCCCCAGCGGTCGGTGCGCCGGTTGGACAGCGGCGACAGGAACTGGAAGATCAGATAGCCATGCGCGGCATGCAGCTCGATGAAGTCGAAGCCGGCGCGCTCGGCCCGCCGCGCCGCATCGGCGAAGCGTTCGATGATTTGCAGGATCTCGTCGTCCTCCAGCGCCCGCGGCACCTGCCAGCCGGTGTCGTAGGCGATCGCCGAGGCCGACACGATCGGCCACGGATCCTGATCGGCATGCAGCGGGCCGCCGCCCTCCCAGGGTTTCCGGTTGGACGCCTTGCGCCCGGCATGGGCAAGCTGCGTGCCGAATTTCGTGCCCGGTGCGGCGACACGCTTGGCTGCATCCAGCGTGCGTCGCGCCGCCGCCTCGTTGTCCTCGGAATAAAGGCCGAGACAGCCATGCGAGATGCGGCCGCGCCGTTCGACATCGGTCATCTCGACGGTGACCATGCCGGCGCCGGACATCGCCAGGTTCATCCAGTGATAGAGATGCCAATCGCTGGCCGAGCCGTCCTCGGCCGAATACTGGCACATCGGCGCGACCGCGATGCGGTTGGGGAAGGTGAGGCCGTCGAGGGTGATCGGCTGGAAAAGCGATGAGGTCATAAAAAACTCCGGAGAGGGTTGCCGCTATTTAGGCAGCCGATTGTGCCAGCGCCAGACACGAGACGGTGAACCGGCGCACCAGGCATGTTTGAAATTCAGGTCAGGCCGGCATCACCTGAATATCAACATGCCTGGACCAATTGCTGACCCGATTGCACGAACCGCCGTTCGCGGCTACGCCTTGCCGCGGCAGCAGGGAGTCCACCATGGAAGATCGCATTCGCATCCGCTCCGAGGAAGTCCTTTCCGACGAGTGGGCGGTTTTGAAAAAGACCGTCTTCGACTACCGCCGGCGCGACGGCAAATGGGAAACGCACACCCGCCAGACCTACGATCGCGGCGACGGCGCGGTGATCCTGCCTTTCGATCCCGACCGCTCGACGGTGCTTCTGGTGCGGCAGTTCCGCTACCCGGCCTACGTCACTGGCCACAAGGAGCCGCTGATCGAGGCCTGCGCCGGCCTGCTCGACGAAGACGATCCCGAAACCTGCATCCGCAAGGAGGCCGAGGAGGAACTCGGCTACCGCCTGAAGGACGTGCAGCGGCTGTTTTCGCCCTATATGAGTCCCGGCAGCGTCACTGAGCGGCTCTGGTTCTTCGTCGCCCGCTACTCGCCCGCCGACCGCATTTCCGACGGCGGCGGCGCCCACGACGAAGGCGAGGACATCGAGGTTTTGGAGATGCCGCTAGACGAGGCACTGGCTGGCATCAACGATGGTCGGATCATCGACGCCAAGACGATTATTTTGATCCAGCACCTGAAGCTGAACCCGATTGGTGGGTGAGCCCCGCAATAGGCCACGATGCCGCCAACGAACGATTCCGCACGGGCTGTGGAGGAATATTCCTCTATGTAGCGATACAGCGCATCCAACTGGTGCTCCGCTTGCGCGGAAAATACAACCGTGCGCGTCATTCCTTAGTGGCATCGTCGCGTCGCGCGGCGGCGCGGTCGCGGATACGCAGCATCACCTGCTCGGCAGGGATGGCGCTGGACGGATTCGCCTTGTACTCGTCGTAGCTCTGGGCGACTTCCTCGCGCAGCCAGCGTTCAACGGCGGCGTCGCGGTCGAGCAGCGCGCGCACGCCCTCGCGCAGCACTTCGCTGGCGGAGGCGTAGGCGCCGGATTCGACCTTGCGCGCGACGGCCTCGGCCATGTCGCGCGGGAGGGTGATACTTATCGGCTGGGTGGTTCGCATGGGCGGACTCCTTTTCCACCATACAGCAGCCGATGTGACAAGATCATATCGAAATTGCTGGCGATGATGCGTGTGACCGATACCGCCGCCCTTGCCTGAGTGCGCTTTGGAAGCTGGCAAACGAACATGCGGACGCCGGAATACGCATATCGCAGATCCCGCATCGGCTCGCCGGCTCCTGGTCGAGAAATGGCATGTGGCAGCCTGTATGCGGCGAGTTCACGCTCTTGCTTAATGCATGTCGCGCAAAAGTGTGCAGCGGTTTTGCGATAACGATATGCATAAAAACAAGAACCTAAAGCGCGTCGCATGAGGCCGATCGAACGCGACACGCTTTAGGCCGCAATGGCGCCGATGTTGCTGGTGCGGACGACGGACTCGAACCCGTACGATCAGAGATCGAGGGATTTTAAGTCCCTTGCGAGGCTTGGTGTGGGCGACGGGATTTGAACCCGTAAGTGCTTGAAACACCGGCAGATTTTAAGTCTGCTGCGTATACCAGTTCCGCCACGCCCACTTCCCACATTGTGGGGAAATCCCACCGGTCTCCCACATGGTTTCCCACACGGTCGGCTTAGGATTTGCCGTTCACTACCACGAGCCTCGGAGCCGCGCCACCTTCGAGGGCGGTCAGGTTGTCGAGCAAGTGATTGGGTGCGAGGTGGGCGTAGTTCAGGGGTGGTCTGGATCGACTTGTGGCCCATCCAGATTTGGACGCGCCGGATGTCGATGCCACGGATGATCTGCCACGAGCAGCACGTATGCCGCGTTGTGTAGACCACGGTGTCGGACAGTCCTGGGATGTGTTCGCGGATGCTGCGCCACACCTCTATGACCTCCCACTTGCCGATGTCGCAGACGTCGCTGTGCTGCATCAGACGGTGGATGCCCTTGCGGTTCTGAGCCATCAGGCGACTGCCAGGAGATCGTGGTCGTGATGCGTTAATGGGGTTGGCTGGACTAGCTTTGAAGGCGATGTCCTAAACACCGTCCTCTCCTACTCTAATGCGGGCGCCTAGTTTCCCGCAAGTTGAGATCAGCAAGGCGCCTCGCAGCGCGCTTGAACGTGGTGTCCATGATGTTTTTCTGTGTTTTTGTGGGGGGCAGGCTTTTCTTGGTCACGACTTATGAATAGTAGAAGGTAACGAGCGCTATATTTCGGCGATCTCTAATATTATGAGTATATGATTTGTGGTGGTCAAGGTTCAAAAGAGGTTTTGCAGGAACATGGGAGGATAGACTGGACGGGATATTCTCATTGGAGATCGACTATGCTGGGAAATCCATTCTCGATGTTGGCTGCAATATGGGTGTTGTCGCCTATGAGATATCCAAGCTGAAACCCAGTTCGATCCATGGGATCGACGTTGCCAAGCCGCATATCGAGACTGCAAAGATGTTGTTGAGTGGCTCCCCGGTGCATGCCCGGTTCGATCGCCTGAATCTTGGCAGCCGGCGCCTCGGTAATATCCTTCTACCGAAATACGATATCGTCCTGCTGCTGGCCGTCTATCAGCACATGCAGCGCAACATCGGCCCGGACAAGGCACGAAGGGTGCTTTCCAATATTGTGAGGCGCACCTCGAACGTCGTTGCCCGCGTTCCGCCTGGAACGGATGGCGAATTTATCGAAACGCTTTCTGACGAGGGGTTCAAGGTTAAGAGCACTCACACATCACCTCTTGGCAGTCATGTGCTGGTGCTTGAGAAACCGCCTCACGCACCTCTAAGATTGTGCTGATTTAATTCGATTTCCTCTTCTGGAGCCACCCTTGGCGTAGTTGTCTAACTCGTCGTCGGTGCCGGCCTGCAGATTCATGTGGATTGGTTTGGCCATGAACGTCGGTTCTCCTTTTCCCACACGATTCCCACAACGGCGTGTTTCCCACAAAATCCGTTGCACGAGTGGTGAAATGAAAAACCCCGGCGCAAACCGGGGAATTACAAGCCTTGAGGGGTTAGTTGCGAGGGTGCAAAGGACTAGGACGGGATTTTAAGTCCCTTGCGTCTACCAATTCCGCCACATCCGCAGGCCAGTCCTTTTCAGATGCCGGGCAGGGGCCGTCAAGCCGTCTTTTGCCGTAGAGAAATCTGGAAGCTAGCGAGGCCGATCACCTACAGTTATACAAACAAAATCGTTTCACCTGGAAATGTTTTTAGCGGCAGCTTCCGCGGCTACCGCGAATGCGCGTCCCCCGTTCGCAGGATGCGTTCGGGCGCTCTGCCCTGATAGACTCCAATTGGCAAGTGGATCGGCGCGCCGATACTCGACGCCGTCCTCTACAGACACTGGGAGATTGTCATGCTCAAGCTTGCCTCTGCTCTGGCACTGCTGCTTGTTGGGACGGCGCCTCTGTTTGCCGATGAGATGCCGACGAACGCCAAAGACATCAAATGGGGTCCTGCTCCTGCTGTCATTCCCGCTGGCGCGGAAATGGCTGTTGTCGCTGGAGACCCCTCAAAGGACGGCGCCTTTGTGCTGCGGTTGAAGACACCCGCCGGCTACAAAATTGCCGCACATAATCATCCCACCACGGAATACGTAACGGTGCTTTCCGGCAACTTCCATATTGGAATGGGCGACAAGCTCGACGAGGCGAAAGGTGTCGAACTGACTGCTGGCGGCTTCGGCGTCGCGCCGGCCGGAATGAATCACTTCGCCTGGACGACAAGCGATACGATTATCCAGGTTCATGGCGAGGGGCCATTCAAGATCACCTACGTCAACCCGGCGGACGATCCAAGCAAAAAGTGACAGTTCGGGATCGAATTGAGTGAACCGGCCGAAGGCTCGAACGATGGAGTGCGTCAAACTCCGCGACCGTCGATTCAGAAGGATCCTCTAACGAGACGAAAGCTGATTGGCCGCAACGGAATCGGATTCCGCCTGGGCCATTTGCCATGAATGGCGCCATAACAGAAAAACCCGCCTCGGGAGGACGGGTCATTGGAGCCAATTGGCACCATAGCCAAATTAGTAGCATAGCTGCCGGCACAAAGCAAGAACAAAGTTGCTGCGGCCCGGCAAAAAAATGCCCTTGGCGATTGGCGAAGGCCATGGCGCATCGATCTCCCTCCTAGAGGGGGAGATGGCCGGCAGGCCAGAGGGGGTCGTCGCGCGTGGATAGGCGACCCCTCTGTCGCCTTCGGCGACATCTCCCCCCACAATGGACAGGGCTATTGCAGATGGAAAGCCGAGGCTTTCGCTCTACGATGGACCCCACCCCTAACCCCTCCCCACAAGGGGGAGGGAGACTTCCGTTGGCGCTGACCTCGGCAAATTGCCTGCCTTTCGGCGCCAAAGGGGAAGTTAAAGGCGCGCGGCAGCATTCCCTCCCCCTTGTGGGGAGGGTTAGGGTGGGGGTCCATCTTCGTAAGAATCCAAATGCGATTGCCCCGCCACAAGGGGGGAGATCTGCAACTTCGCCGTCCGCGCTTACTTCCTCGCTGGTCAAAATCCTCGCGGCTTGGCACAGTCGGGCAAAGAGGAGCCTGTTGATGCCGAAGACCGCCAATGCGACGAAACCAAAACCCTGGGCTGAGATGGCGACGCATCTGGTCGATGTCGCTATGGGTCGCAAACCCGCCGATCTCGTCATCCGCAACGGGCGCTGGGTCAACGTCCATTCGGGCGAGATCATCGCCGGCACCGACATTGCCATTGCCGGCGGCCGCTTTGCCTATTGCGGGCCGAACGCCGGCCATGCCATCGGTCAGGGCACTAAGGTGGTCGATGCCGGCGGCCGCTATCTGGTGCCGGGGCTTTGCGACGCGCATATGCATGTCGAGAGCGGCATGGTGACGGTGACGGAATTCTGCCGCGCGGTGATCCCGCATGGCACAACTTCGATGTTCATCGATCCGCATGAGATCGCCAACGTGCTCGGCCTGCCGGGCGTGCGGCTGATGCATGACGAGGCCGTCGCCATGCCGGTCAATGTACTCGTGCAGATGCCGTCCTGCGTGCCTTCGGCACCGGGGCTGGAGCATGCCGGCGCCGAACTGACCGTCGCCGACGTTGCCGAAGCGATGAGCTGGGAAAACATCATCGGGCTCGGCGAGGTGATGAATTTTCCGGGCGTCGCCGCCAACGATCCGGTGATGTCGGGCGAGATCGCCGCGACGGTGAGGGCCGGCAAGACGGTCGGCGGGCATTATGCCTCGCGCGATCTCGGCCTGCCGTTCCACGGCTATGTCGCCGGCGGCCCCGAGGACGATCACGAAGGCACGCGCGCCGAGGACGCCATCGCGCGCGTCCGCCAGGGCATGAAGGCGATGCTGCGGCTGGGCTCGGCCTGGTACGACGTGGCCTCGCAGATCAAGGCGGTGACCGAGAGCGGCCTCGACCCGCGCAACTTCATCCTGTGCACCGACGACAGCCATTCCGGTACGCTGGTGCACGAAGGCCATATGGACCGGGTCGTGCGCCACGCCATCAGCCAAGGGCTGACGCCGGTGACGGCGATCCAGATGGCGACGCTCAACACCGCCCAGCATTTCCGGCTGGAGCGCGAGATCGGCTCGATCGCGCCGGGACGGCTCGCCGATCTGCTGATCGTCTCCGACCTGGCCGAAATGACCATCGACGAGGTCTATGGCCGCGGCGTCAGGCTGGCCAAGGGCGGCAAGCTCGAAATCGACATTCCGGCCTACGACTATCCGAAGACGGCGAAGAACACCGTCAAGCTCGGCAGGAAGCTCAAGCCCGGCGATTTCGACATCGCCGCACCCCTGGGCGCCAACGAGGTGCGGGTGCGCGTCATCGGCGTCATCGAAAACCAGGCGCCGACGCGGGCGCTCGAGGCCGATCTTGGGGTTGAGGACGGGCTGGTCGCCATGGACCGCCGCAACGACGTCTGCCAGATCGCGCTGGTCGAGCGCCACAAGGGCACGGGCGGCGTCACCAACGCCTTCGTTTCCGGCTTCGGCTATATCGGCGACTGCGCCATGGCCTCGAGCGTGGCCCACGATGCCCACCACATCATCGTCGTCGGCACCAACAAGCAGGATATGGCTCTGGCCGTGAACCGGCTGGGCGAGGTCGGCGGCGGCGTCGTGCTGTTTTCCAACGGCAAGGAGCTGGCGCTGGTCGAAATGCGGATCGCCGGGCTGATGTCGGACGAGCGCGCCGAAATCGTCGCCGCCAAGGCCGACAAACTCAGCGACGCCATGCGGCAGATGGGCTGCTCGCTCAACAACGCCTACATGCAGCACTCGCTGCTGGCGCTGGTCGTCATCCCCGAGCTCAGAATTTCCGACGTCGGCCTGATCGACGTGACGACTTTTCAGAAGGTTGATTTGTTTGTTTGAAGAATCACTGAACCCTGGAGGGACAGCGCCCCCTCTGTCCGGCAGGACAGAGGGGGGCGCGAAGGATCGCTGCAGAGCGTTTTTGTTGACAGCTACCAATCACCGGCGCGATTGGCAGCAGAGGTCGGCTCACCCGCCGGTGGCGATGGTCAGCACCTTGAACGGCGTGGTGATGACGATTTCGGCGACCGAACCGACGGCCTTGCCGAGGCCCTGGCCGAGATTGTCGAGCTGGGCCGGCGCGGTCTCTTCGGAGGCGAGGCCCGCCGGGGCGCGCAGGCGGTCGCCGAGCAGCTGCACCAGGAACGGGTTGTCGGCGAATTTGGCGTGGTTCAGCCGGTCGCCGCCCTTGGTCTTGGTCAGGTCGACCACCGAGACGCCATAGCTGGCGAGGTCGGCCGCGTCGCCATAGTCGCCGACGCGTGGCTTGTCGCCGGAGATCAGGGTCGACAGCCTGAGCGCCCGGTCGTCGCCCGAAAGCAGCACGGCGAACGGCTTGTCGGGCTTGCCGTAGCGGATCATCTGCTTCTTGAACACGTCGACGTCGATATCGGGTGAGGCCAGGATGACGTAGCCGAGCTTGCCGCCGAGGTCGCGGTCGCCGGTGATGGCAAGCTGGCGCAACGCTTCCATGGTCACCCAGGTCCCCATCGAATGGGCAATGATGTCGATGCTCTTGGCGCGGCTCTTGGCGAGCATGCGCAGCGTCGCTTCGAGATCGTCGCGCGCCGCATTGGCGCTTTCCTTGTCGTAGATGTAGCCGGTCGTCTTGCCGCTCGACGCCCACGAAAACAGCACCGGCGTGCCTGGGTATTTCGTGTCGTGCGCGATCTGCGTCAGCCGATAGATACCGTCATCGAAGCCGTTGTTGAAGCCGTGCACGAAAACCAGCGCGCGGTCGCCGCGCATGGCGATGTCGGCGCCGACCGCCTTGGCGAATTGCGGGGCGCCTTCGTAGAAGGTGACGCCGGTCGCCGTGAAATCCTTCGCCGGATTGCTGTTGGCCGAGCCCTTGACCCGCTCGATGGCGCCGAGCTGGTGGATTTTGGGCACCGTCACCTCGACGCTGGCAAAGCTGGTGGTCGGCGAACGGTCGCCGTCGAACACCTGCCGGGGCTCTTTCATTGCCTTTTGCCGGGTTGTGGCGACGAAGATCTTGTGCGTCGCCGCAATGTCCGAAGCAGGCACGATGATCGTCGTCTTGTTGAGCAGATCGTGCGTGTTCTGGCCGGCGCAGCCGGTAACCGCGAGCGCGAACGCAGCGACGAGAAAGATCTTCGAAGGCACGATCACGCGGGCTCCCGCAAAGGCGACGTCGAGCCGGAGACGTCTTGGCCTATTCGATAGAGGCAGAGGCCGGCACGGTCCAGTTCAAACTGTTCCGATTGTGCGGCAATGGTCAACGGTCGCTGCCGCGCAATGCAGCTATTGTCCGACCGAGGCGATGCGGTCTGTCACTTCGCGGTCGCTGGCAAACCCGTCATCCTCGCGCAGCTTCTGGCCGATCAACTGCACCAATTCCGGATTATCGGCGAATTTGGTGTGGTTGAAGCGGTCGGTTCCCTTGACGCTGGAGAGATCGACGACCGACACGCCATAGCTGGCGAGGTCGGCGGCGTTCTTGTAGTCGCCAACGCGCGGCCGCGCACCGGCGATCAGGCCGGAGAGCCGCAGCGCCCGGTCGTCGTCGGAGAGCAGCAGGATGAACGGCTTGTCCGGCTTGCCGTAGCGGCGCATCTGGCTCTTGAACACGTCGACGTCGATGTCGGGCGAGGCCAGCACGACGTCGCCGAGCTTGCCGCCCAGATCACGGTCGCCGGTGATGGCGAGCTGGCGCAACGCCTCCATGGTAACCCAGGTTCCCAGCGAATGGGCGACGATGTCGATGCGCCGCGCGCCGGTCTGCGCCAGCATTCTCAGCGTCACTTCCAGCTGGTCGCGGGCAACGCTGGCGCTTTCCTTGTCGTAGACGTAGTCGGTGGTCTTGGCGCCCGACGCCCAGGAAAACAGCACCGGCGTGCCCGGATAGCCGGAATCATGGGTGATCTGGGTGACGCGGTAGACTGCGTCGTCGAAGCCGGTGTTGTAGCCGTGGACGAAGACCATGACACGGCCGCCGCGCGCCGCGATGTCGGCGCTGAGGGCGCTGGAGAATTTCGGCTGGGTGTCGTAGCCGACGACCTCGGAAGCCATGAAGTATTTGGCCGGATCGTCCGACTTGCCGCGTGAGCGCCGCTCGATCTGGCCTGTCTTGTGGATGCCGGGGACGGTGACGTTGACGCGGGCATAGTTCAGCGTCGCCGAACGCTCGCCGTCGAAGACCTTGTTGGGATCGTCGGAGCGCTTGCGCGTCGTGGCGATGAAGATCGAGTGATTGCCGGCGATTTCCGTCACCGGCACTGCCATCATGGCGCTGCCGAGCAGTTCCTCGGTTTGGCGGCCGCCGCAGCCGGCGAGCAGCGCGGCAAGGACAATGATGCAAATCGTCTTCAAGGGCACTTAAGCAATTCCACTCCGGCCTGACCAAAGGCCCATCCACCTCCGCCGCACCTCCCGGACAGGCGAAGTGCGGCAGAAGTAAGTCGCAGGCGCCCGAAATGCGCTCAGCGCCCCGCGACTGCCATCGCACTGTTGCGCGAAAGCCAGAACGGCGGCAGGAACGCCGGAATGTTGGAAAACGGCAGCACTTCCGGCTTCAGTCTTATGCCAAGCACGTCGCGCATGAAGGCGCGGCGCGCCTCGATGCGGCGCCAGGCCTCGGGAAAGCGCGCCGCGATCTCTTCGCGCAGCGCCTCGTCGGCCAGCGCGATGCCGTCCTCGATGTTTGTGGTGAAATAATCGGTGCCGGTCGCCGGGATGATGTCGACCTGCAAGGCCATGCCCGACTTCAATCTGATGTCGGAGCCGGAAAATACCGGCGAATGCATCCATTCGTCGATATGGATGAGATGGCCGGGGTTGAGCGCTACGCCGAAGAACCGATCGCCGATGCGCTCGTGCACAGCTTGCCACAACGCGCCGCCGGGAACGCCGATGCCGACCGTCTCGTACCAGTCGACGACGGCGCAGAAATAGGGCGCGACCAGCTTCTCGACATAGTCCTGGATGCCCCTCGGAAGCTCGGCCGCGTCCTCGACCAGAAAACCGGCGCGGGCATTGAGCGAACCCTGGATGCCATAGGCCATGGTGATCGGGTCGCCGCGCTTGATGACGTCAAGACGCGGGCTCGGCAGGCCATAGGCCGCCCGCCCGCCGGCCGACAGCATCGGGTGGCAGCATTGCGGCAGGCCGTTGATGCCCATCAGCCGCGCCGCCTGCAATTCGGTCATGCCGGGTTCGATGCCTTGCAGGACATTGCGCAGGCCTTGCGAGGAATAGGTCGCGGCGAATTCGAACGCGGCCAGTTGGTCGGCCTCGTTGATGGCGCGCAGGCCGTCGGCAGGGTTCATCAACAGGTTCGCCGCGTTGACGATCACGCCCCTATCGCCGGCAAGGCTGCGCAACGTGTCGGCGATGAAGGACGGCAGGTCGAGCGTCGTTTCGCCAAAACCCGCATCGCCGGGGCCGAACGGCTTCCAGCCGATGGCGCCGATGCGCTGGCCGGCTTTCAGGCCGCAACCGACGAGGATGTCGGCCAGCGCTTGCGAGCGGTCGCGCGGCTGCGCCGGCAGCGAGAACGTCTGGTAGAGCACGCGCTCGTAAGGCCCGTCGCAGATCTCGGCATAGCCCCAGCCCTCATTGCCGACCAGCAGTTTCGGCGGCTTACCGGGAACGATGACCAGCAGCGTCTCCTCGAAGCGAGGATCGTAGCCGCAGAGGTAGGCGACATTGGCCGCATGTTCGCGGTCGCCATAGACGACGAAGGCATCGAACCCGCCACGCGCGACCAGTGCCGCTATACGGGCCTCATAGGTGGCGCGCGTAACCAGTGGCATCACCGTCGGCTCGCCGAACTCCGGCAGCGACACGGTTTTCCGGGCCACCGATGCGACAGGCATGAACACACGCTCCTAACGGCCAACGAGGTTTTGGGAACACCCTTTCGGGTGGCCGGACAATGGCTTCGCGAGGCCGGATATGCAATAGCGGGACCGAATTCGCCTAGCCTGTGGGGTGCTCCAGCCATGACCAGTTTCTCTTCTCGCGTCGCTGCCGCCGCTGCCGCGATCCGCGAGATCTTTCCGGAGACGCCGCTGCAGGAAAACGACTATCTGTCGAAGAAGACCGGCGCGCGGGTGCTGCTGAAGCGCGAGGACCTGACGCCGGTGCGCTCCTACAAGATCCGCGGCGCCTTCAACTTCTTCCGCAAGACGCTCGCCGCCGGCAACGCTGCCGAGCTGTTTGTCTGCGCCTCGGCCGGCAATCATGCGCAGGGCTTTGCCTTCGTCTGCCGCCATTTCGGCAAGAAGGGCGTCGTCTTCATGCCGGTGACGACGCCGCAGCAGAAGATCGACAAGACGCGGCTGTTCGGCGGCGAATTCGTCGAGATCAGGCTGGTCGGCGATTTCTTCGACGACTGCTACCGCGCGGCACTTGAATTCACCGAAACTGCCGGCGCCCACATGGTGCCGCCGTTCGACCACAAGGACATCATCGAAGGGCAGGCGACCGTCGCCTATGAGATATCAGGCCAGATGCCCGGCGCGCGCATGGCTGATATCGTCATGCTGCCGGTCGGCGGCGGCGGCCTGGCCGCTGGCGTCACCCATTATTTCGCCGACCAGCACCGCGAAACGCGCTTCGTCTTTTGCGAGCCGGCCGGCGCCCCGAGTTTGAGCGAGAGCCTTGCCGCCGGAAAGCGGATCAAGCTCGCCAAGGTCGACAATTTCGTCGACGGCGCAGCAGTGGCCGAGATCGGCCGCGAGCCGTTGCGCCACCTGAAGGAGTTTGCCGCCGACACCGTGCGGCTGATCCCGGAAAACCGGCTCTGCGCAACCATGATCGAAATGCTCAATGTCGAAGGCGTCGTGCTCGAGCCGGCCGGCGCGCTGGCGATCGATGCGCTCAAGGATTTTTCCAGGAAGGAAATCAGGGGCAAGACCATCGTCGCCGTGGTGTCGGGCGGCAATTTCGATTTCGAGCGGCTGCCGGATGTGAAGGAACGGGCGCTGCGCTTCGAGGGCTTGAAGAAATACTTCATCATCCGCTTTCCGCAACGGCCCGGCGCGCTGCGCGATTTCCTCGAATTGCTGGGTCCCGACGACGACATCGCCCGCTTCGAATATCTGAAGAAATCGGCGCGCAATTTCGGTTCGGTGCTGATCGGCATCGAAACCAAGGACCGCCGCAATTTCGACCTGCTCAAGGCGAATTTCGACGCCGAGAGCGTCCATTACCAGGACATCACAGACAACGAGACGCTCGCCGGGTTCATCATATGAGCAGCAACGATCTTCCGAACGCTCCGGCGAAGGTTTTTATCGCGCTGTTTTCCGGCATCAATGTCGGCGGCAACCGCATCGTCAAGATGGCGGAACTCAGGTCATTTTTGGAGCAGCTCGGCTTCTCCGATGTCGCCACCTATGTGCAGAGCGGCAACGCCGTGTTCCGGTCGCCAGATGGCGATACGGCGACGCTGACCAAGCGGTTGGAAGCGGAATTCGAGAAGAAATGGGGGTTCCATTCACGCATCATGGTGCGCGATATCGGCTGGCTCGAGCGGCTGGCGGCCGACAATCCCTATCCGGAAGTGGCCGGCGAGCCGACCAAGCTGCATGCCTATGCGCTGGAGCGCCGGCCGACCGCCGAGGAGGTCGCCCGGCTGGCGGAAAAATGCACCGGGCCAGAACGCTTCGAGATCAAGGGCGACGTGCTCTACCTGCATGCGCCTGACGGGCTCGGCAAATCCGTGTTTGCCAATCAAATTCCGCGCGTTCTGAAGGTGCCGGGCACGGCGCGCAATTGGCGCACCGTGCTGATGCTGCTGGACATGGCGAAGGCCGGCGGTTGACAGGTCGTCTACGCGGTCGGAGCGCGTTTCCAGTCGAATGCCAGCTCTTCACGGAAGGCGAAGCGCTTGATGTGCTCGGCGACGACCGTTTCCAGGCGCTCGAGCGAGCCGGCTTCATCGGTCGTCACTGCAATGTGCAGCGCAGCCGGGTCGGCATCGAGAACCGTGCGGCCGAGCGTCAGATCGATGGTGCCGTGGTTCGGGTCGAATTCGACGGGAAACTTGTGCGCCCAATGTTTGCACAGCTGCTGCAGATAGCGGCTGGCATGTTCGGTGGCGACGTCGACATGGCTGGCCGGCATGAATGAATTCTCCTTGGGAATGCGGACGCGAAAACCGAACCAGGGCCCGCCTGCGTCCGTTCAAGATGGCGTGATCGGTTACCAGCTGCCGGTGTTCGGCATCGACGCCCACGGCTCGGCCTTCGGCTTGGCCGGACCTTTCTGCAACAGCTCGATCGAGATGCCGTCCGGCGATTTGACGAACGCCATGTTGCCGTCGCGCGGCGGCCGGTTGATGGTAACGCCATTGTCCATCAGCCGCTGACAGGTGGCGTAGATGTCGTCGACCTCATAGGCGAGATGGCCGAAATTGCGGCCGCCCTTGTAGTCTTCCGGGTCCCAATTGTAGGTCAGCTCGACCAGCGGCGCTTTCTCGCTGATGCCGCTTTGCTCGTCTTCGGGGGCGGCGAGGAAGATCAGCGTGTAGCGGCCTTGCTCGTTTTCATGGCGGCGCACTTCCTTGAGGCCAAGCTTGTTGCAGTAGAAATCGAGCGAAGCATCGATGTCGGCGACACGGACCATGGTGTGCAGATAGCGCATGATTTCCTCCTTATGTTGCGTTGCGGCGCAACATAGGGGCGGCCCGGCCAAAGGGCAATTGGCCACGCTTGCCGGCGCCGGCAAACGGCAAATCCGCTATTCCTGTACGGAACCGTGAAAAAAGGCACGTCAGGTCTTGCACACACCGGAAGCCGCGGTGTTAATCTGATACCAAGAATCAGTTGCGGTGTTTGTTGAGAAAAGGGGGCGTTCTTATGGGGGAAAAGGCCTCTTTCATGGGGCGGGACGGGGCCGGTAACGATGCGTTGAAGCGGGATGAGAGCGCCGATACGGCCGATCTCGTCGAAATCGCCGGCGCCATCAAATGGTTCGACGTGGCCAAGGGCTACGGTTTCATCCTACCCGATGATGGTACTTCGGGCGACATCCTCCTCCATGTGACATGCCTTCGAAAGGACGGTTTTCAGACCGCCCTGGAAGGCGCCCGTGTCGTCTGCCTGGTCAAGCAGGGCGAGCGCGGGCTGCAGGCCTTCCGCGTGCTCTCGATGGATGTCACCACGGCGGTGCATCCGGCGGAGCTGCAGGAGCAGCGCACCCATGTCGCGGTGACGCCGGAAAGCGGCCTCGAACGGGCGCTGGTCAAATGGTTCAACCGCACCAAGGGGTTCGGCTTTCTGACCCGGGGCGAGGGCACCGAGGACATTTTCGTCCACATGGAGACGCTGCGCCGCTACGGCATCACCGAACTCCGGCCGGGCCAGGTGGTGCTGGTCCGCTTCGGACGCGGCGACAAAGGCCTTATGGCTGCCGAAATTCACCCCGATATGGGTACCTTGCCGGTCTCGCACTAGTTCCGGCCGAGGATTTCATATGGCTCACAGCAACCGGGTGACGGCGGGCGCGCTCTGCGCCGGGATTTTCCTCATCGTCGCCGCAAGTGCGTTCTTCTATTTTCAGCAACCGAGTTCCGCCGACGGCAAGGCGATGATCCTTCCCGTCGACCCGGCGCCGCTGGTCGCGGTGACGAAGGCCGGCGAGCGTTCGTTTTCCGTGGAAATCGCCGACACGCCCGCCGAGCGCGAAGCCGGGCTGATGTTCCGCCGGCACATGGCCGACAATCACGGCATGCTGTTCGTGTTCGGCGCGCCGCAGGATGTGAGTTTCTGGATGAAGAACACGCCGATGCCGCTCGACCTGATCTTCGTCGGCCAGGACGGCCGGATCCGGGCGATCGAGCAAGGCGAGCCGCAGTCGGAGGCGATCATCTCGCCGGACGAGCCGGTGCGCTTCGTGCTCGAGCTCAAGGCAGGCACCGCCGCCAAAAAGGGCATTAAGGACGGCGACCTGCTGCGCCATCCCGCCATCGGCACGGCGCCGGGGCCGGCCATGCCGCCGCCCGACCAGGGCGATGCGCCGAGTGTCGATTCCGACTGAGCGGGCAGGATCTTCGGCCGATGCAGTTCTTCTCCCATGACGGTTTCGACCTTGCTTTCCTTGACCGCCAGCCGGCATCGGGGCAGGGCGATCCGGTGCTGATGATCCACGGCTTTGCCTCGAGCCATTACGTCAACTGGGTGTCGCCCGGCTGGTTCAAGACGCTGAACGACGCCGGCTACCGTGCCATCGCCTTCGACAATCGCGGCCATGGCTCGTCGTCGAAGAGCTATGACGAAGCCGACTACACGCCGGCAAAAATGGCGTCGGACGCGGCAGCGCTTTTGAACCATCTCGGCATCGAACGCGCTCATGTCATGGGTTATTCGATGGGCGCGCGCATATCGGCCTTCCTGGCGCTCTCCGATCCGGACAAGGTGGCGACGCTGGTCTTCGGCGGTCTCGGCATCGGCATGGTCGACGGCGTCGGCGACTGGGATCCGATAGCCGACGCCCTTCTGGCCGACGATCCGGCAGGCACCAGCGATCCGCGCGGCCGCTCGTTCCGCGCCTTCGCCGATCAGACCCGCAGCGATCGCCGCGCGCTCGCCGCCTGCATCGCCACCTCGCGCGAATTGCTGAGCGAGGCCGACATTGCCCGCATTGCCCAGCCGACCTTGATTGCGGTGGGAACCAAGGACGACATCGGCGGCTCGCCGGATGAACTCGCCGCCCTGATGCCGAACGCCAGGGCTTTTCACATCGAAGGCCGCGACCATATGCTGGCGGTCGGCGACAAGACCTTCAAGCAGCGCGTGCTGGAGTTTTATGCCGAGCATCGGTTTTGATGGATGGCTGCCCAAAAGCGGCCATTGGGCCTGAAGCTGGGGTTCTTAGCGGTTTTGCAACGATACGGGAGTAACTAAGCGTGACGCGTGGATCGGTTCAAACCCGCAACGCGCTGAACGAGGGGCAGGGGGTACGATGGCACAATGGGGAAGAAGCGACGCCGCTTTGCTGGGCGTCGTTGCGAAAAGCAGGTTCGGCGAATGGTCCGTTGTTCTAGCGCTGGCTGCATTGGTGGCAGGCGCGATGGCGATCACCGCGTTGATGGCAATGCCGAGCGACGCGTCCGTGGTTATCCAGCACAGTGTGACAGGCTTCTTCATGGCGGTATTTTTCCTGGTCGGGCCATTGGCGCATCTTACCGGCGCGGTCTTCGGGCTGATGGCGCTGGGTCGTCCAAACGACAATCGTTTGCTCGGCCTGGCTGGCATCGTGGTCAACGGCGCGTCGCTTGCCGCCGGGGTGTTTATGCTGTGGGCCATGGCATCGACCATAGGCGCGTTTACGTGATTTCGGGCAAATCTTCCGGACGCAAGTGGCCGACGCTTCGGGCTACGATCGGCGCGGGCTGTGCCCCAGCGCCGTGAGCGAGCGCGCCATGTTATGCCGGGCCTGGGTTTCGAAGCGCCGGCGGAATTCCTCGCTGTGGAAGATATGCGGACGCGCGAGGAAGCCCTCTAGCACTGCGGCACGGCCGGCCCGCCACATCGGCTCATCGACCCACTTATATTCGCGGCGGACCGCCTGTTCATAAGCGTCGAACGCCTCGGGCGCAGCACCCAGGATCGCCAGGTCCATGTCGAGGAACAGCGCCGCGTCGCGAACCGAATGCTGGTCGCCAAGGGGCGGCAATTCGTGGCCGGCGGTGGCAGTGATCATCGCCGCGATGTGGCCGAGGCGTTGTGCATCGGCGCGACCGGCGAGCTTTTCCTCGGCAAGTGCGGCACTCCTCGCCTCATTGTCCTTGGCGCGGCTGTCGTAGATCGCGTCGTGAAACCAGATCGCTGCCTCGACTGCTTCAGGATCATGCAACAACGCCTTGTAATCATTGGCCAGCGCCAGCATCGCCTCGATGTGGCCAAGGTCGTGGTAGTGGCGATCTTCGGCCTCATAGAGCGCGGAAAGCTCGCGCTTCAGGGTCTCGTCCATCAAGGTTGCGTTTTCCATGGCTGCTTGAAATTCCGCCAACCAAATCCATTTCACCAAGCACTAAGGAAAATTGAGTTCACCCGTGCTATGATCTGGCTTATAGGTGCGGCCGGAGAATAGGCAAGCCGCCAACCGAGACATTGAATGGCCGAGACATTGGATGGCCGGAGACATCAGATGAACAGCGTTACGATTTCCCGTCCCACCAGGGTGCAGCCGGTAGATCCGATCTGGCGTTCGATCCGCGACGAGGCGATGGAAGCGGTCAACCGCGATCCGCTGCTGGCGGCGTTCCTCTATTCGACCATCCTCAATCAGGAAAACCTGGAAGAAGCGGTCATTCACCGGCTGGCCGAGCGCCTCGCCCACCAGGACATCGGCTCCGACCTCATCCGCCAGACGTTCAAGGCGATGGCGGCCGACGACAAGGACTGGTCGACGACGGTGCGCGTCGATATCCAGGCCTATTACGACCGTGATCCGGCATGCGACCGCTTCATCATGCCGGTGCTCTACTTCAAGGGTTTTCACGCCATCCAGACGCACCGGCTGGCGCATTGGCTGTGGAACCAGGGCCGTCAGGACTTCGCGCTGTATTTGCAGAGCCGGTCGTCCTCGGTGTTCCAGACCGACATCAATCCGGCTGCCCGCATCGGCAAGGGCATCTTCCTCGACCACGCCACCGGCCTCGTCGTCGGCCAGACGGCGGTGATCGAGGACGACGTCTCGATCCTGCACGGCGTGACGCTGGGCGGCACCGGCAAGGCCGGCGGCGACCGCCATCCCAAGATCCGCTACGGCGTGCTGATCGGCGCCGGCGCCAAGATCCTCGGCAACATCGAGATCGGCCATTGCTCGAAGATCGCGGCCGGCTCGGTGGTGCTGTCGCCGGTACCGCACAACAAGACGGTTGCCGGCGTGCCGGCCCGCGTCGTCGGCGAGACCGGCTGCGACCAGCCTTCGCGGCAGATGGACCAGCTGTTGCCATCGCAGACGATGGACCACGTCGTCAGCTTCGACATCTGAGTGCTCGGGCAGGGGCTGAATTCCTGCCCCCCATGCCGGCTTGCCTTTACATGGCCATTGTCGACGTGCCAGAAGCGCGCTCAAACGATGAAGCCGACGATCGGAGAAGACTGTTGAAGCCGGACGAAATCAGAAAGCTGGATGCCTATTTCAAGCGCACCTTCCAGAACCCTAAACTCGAAGTGAAGGCGCGGCCGCGCAAGGAAGATTCGGCCGAGGTCTATGTCGGAGACGAGTTCCTTGGCATCGTCTTCAAGGACGAGGACGACGGCGACTATAATTTCTCGATGGCGATCCTCGACATCGATCTGGCCTGAGCTGGGAGTTTAGCTGCCCGCTACGCCTCAAGTGCTGCGGCGGTACGGAACCTTGCAGGACGCCGGTGGGACAGCGCCCCCCTCTGGCCTGCCCATCTCCCCCAGGAGGGGGGAGATTGGCAGCCTCGGCGCCGCGCTCTTCTTGCAACATTGGAGATTGGCGAAAGCCAAGATGATGGCCGATCTCCCCCCTCGTGGGGGAGATGTCCGGCAGGACAGAGAGGGGCGCGAAGGATCGCTACGGAACGGCTCGTTTCGTTGCTTATCGCCCGGTCTTCTGCACACGCGCTGCTTCGGCAGAAATCGCCGCGTCGAGCCCCTGCCAGTCGCCCAGGAATTCCCGGGGGAAGCGGTAGGTGAGGCTGAGATTGTCGCCGACCAGGATGTCGCGTTCGCAGGGCGCCAGCGATTCGTCCGCGCTCGGGCCGCTCAGGCAGCGTGCGACGAACGGATCCTTGCCGGGGCGATCGGCGACCGCCAGCACTTCGTTGAGATAGCCTGATTTTTCGCTGAAGGCGTAAAGCGTGGTGCCGCCAGGGCCGGGCGTACCCGGCTTGGCGATCAGCGCGCTGTAGATCGGCGCGAAGCGGCCGCTCATGTCGCGCGACATCATCTGCGGCTCGAACGACAGGAAGACGATGTCCTTGCTGGGTCCGGTGTGGTTGAAGTCGTTGCGGGCAGCCTCGCTGTAGCCGTCCATCTCGGGATAGCGCAGATAGAGGTCGAGTCGCGAGGCGATGCCGTCGCGCCGGGCCTGGGCAAAGCGGATGACATTGGCCGGCACGGCGATGACGTTGTTGCCGATGACGACCCTGTGGACCGTGGTGTCGTCGGTGTACCCGGCCATGGCGATCGAGCGGCCGAACCATTTGCCGCCGAGGCTGATCGCCACCGAAAGCAGCGCCAGCGTCGCGAATGCATAAAACACCCGCCTCATCAGCGTCGAATCGACGACGCTGAGTTGCGGGCCCTCAGTGGCGGCTGCCTGCTTCATCGCGACCCTCATTTGCCGTCCCATCGGGTGTACCTGAACGGCACATCTCGGCGCGGCACGGCTCTTGCTTCGCAGCTTTGCGGGCGACTGTGCGATTTCATGGTAAACGGAGGGTAAAGATGGGCCCGGTCGAACAAATCATATTCAGTTTTATGGCTGGGCTGACGGCTTGCGGCCTGGCCGGATCGGCGATGGAGCTGATCGCCGGCCGCAGGCTTGCCTTCGTCCAGCCCTATGTATCGTCGAAGCACATGCTGCGCTCACTCGCCGCGACGGCTTGCGCCGGGCCGCTGATGTTCGCCAACGAGGCGCTGGACGCCTGGCGCGAGCGTCGCATCTCGGTGCTGGGGCTGATCTCCTGCGGCTGTACGGCGACCATCTGGGCGCTGGCGCTGGGCATGGTGGTGATCGCCATTGCGTCCTGGGCGGCTTCGCTTCTAGGGTCTGGCAGCTTGTCGGTGTGAGACGATCTGGAGACAGCAATGCCGATCTACGCGATTGACGGAAAAGCGCCCGCCTTCGAGGACGCCGACAGCAACTGGATCGCGCCCGATGCCACCCTGATCGGCAATATCAGGATCGGCCGCAATGCCGGCTTCTGGTTCGGCGTCGTCGTCCGCGGCGACGACGAGCCGATCGTCGTCGGCGCCGACACAAACGTGCAGGAGCACACAATCATGCACACCGACGCCGGCTTTCCGCTGACCGTCGGCCAAGGCTGCACGATCGGCCACCGTGCCTTGCTGCACGGATGCACGATCGGCGACAACAGCCTGATCGGCATGGGCGCCATCGTGCTGAATGGGGCGAAGATCGGCAACAACTCGCTGGTCGGTGCCGGCGCGCTGGTCACCGAAGGCAAGCAATTTCCCGACAATTCGCTGATCGTCGGCTCGCCCGCGCGCGTCGTCAGGATGCTCGACGAGGACGCAGTCGCCAGGCTGCGCGCCTCGGCCGCGCATTATGTGGCAAACGGCAGGCGGTTCAGGGCGGGGCTGAGGAAGGTCTAGCCGACCCGGAAATGGCGGAGCCGGGCCTCAAGATATCGAAGCATAACCCCTTCCAAGTCAAACCGGCTGGGCGGTCGGCCGGAACAAGATCTCGTTGATATCGACGTCGTCGGGCTCGTTGATCGCGAAGGCGACCGTTCGGGCAAACGTATCTGGCCCCACGGCGATCTTGCTCACGAAGTCCCTGGTCCCCTGCTGGATATCCTTCTCGCTGATATGCTCGAGCAACTCTGTGCTGACAGCGCCCGGCGAGATCACCGTGGTGCGGATATTGTAGGGTTTCACCTCTTTCCGCAGACCCTCGGATAGCGCACGCACCGCGAACTTGGTGGCGCAATAGACCGCCGCACCCGGGTCGACCACATGGCCGTATACGGACGAGACATTGATAATGTGCCCCGATCGCTGCTCCTTCATGTACGGAAGCGCGGCCGCGATGCCGTAAAGGACGCCCTTGATGTTGACGTCGATCATCCGGTCCCATTCGTCGACCTTGAGCCGTTCGAGCGGGGCCAACGGCATGAGGCCCGCATTGTTGAGCATCACGTCGATGCGGCCGAATTCCCGGACCGCCGTGTTCACCAGGTTCTGGACCTGGCCGGCATCGGTGACGTCCGTAGTAACGGCCTTGGCTTTGTGCCCAGCGCCGGTCAGTTCCTGGACAAGGGCGTCGATGCGGTGTGACCGCCGTGCACCCAGGACCACGGAAGCGCCTCGTGCGGCAAGATGGCGTGCCGTCGCTTCACCGAGGCCGCTGCTGGCACCGGTGATGACGACGACCTTGTTCTCGATTCCTTCGGACATGAGATTCTCCTTGACAAGAATTGAAAGAGTTCAGGTGCGGGGGCCGGCCGAGGCGGCGAGCAAGGCCGATCCCGTGAGCAGGACGGCGGCGAGAAGGAAGGCGCTCCACCAGCCGGCCACGTCGAACAGCAGGCCTCCTGCAATAGCGCCGCCTGCGATCGCGAACTGGATCAGGGCGACCTGGAGTCCGCCCCCGGCCTCCAGGTCTTCAGGGATGAGCGTGCTCATCCAGGTGTTCCACGCCACCGGGATCGGGGTAGCGAACAGTCCCCAAAGAACCAGCAGGCCGGCCGTGGCGCGTGCAAACGGTCCAAAGGCAATCAGCAGTAGAGCGAAGACCGCGAGTGCACTCGGCAGCCCGATCAGCACGGCTGTGAGGTGCCGCCGGAGTATGAAGCCGACAATCGACAGTCCCGCCACGCCACCGAGGCCGACGCCCAATAGAGCCAGTGAGAGGGTGTTGACCTCAAGGCCCGTCACGTTTTCCAGAAACGGCCGCAGATAGATCGAGAGCGCGTTCTGCCCGATGAAAGCGAGCCCGGTCGCGCCCATGCCGATGGCGAATCTGCGATTCCGCAGCAGGCCGAACATGCTCGACACCGAGGCGATCTCTATCGGCGGCATCTTCGGGAGAACGGCCAACTGCCACACGAGCGCCGCAAGGCCGATGGGGACAGTGACGAAAAACGTTCCCCGCCATCCGATCAGCGATCCGAGGAAGCTGCCGACGGGCGCGGCGATCACCAATGCGAAGGCAGTGCCACCCTGGAGCAAGGCAATGGCCTTGGGCAGGTCGGGTCCCGCGGCCAGGCGGGCCAGAATGGCCGTCGACAGTGACCAGAAACCGCCGATCGCGATGCCCACCAGCGCCCGCCCGGCCAGGAAGACCAGGAAGTTGGGAGCAAGCGCCACCGCCAGGCTCGATGCGGCCAGCACTGCCGTATAGACCAGAACCACCGTCCGTCGATCGACGTTTCGCAACAGCGAGTTGCCGAAGAGGCTGGTAACCACGGCGAAGAATCCGGATACCGCGATTGCCTGGCCTGCCTGACCCTCGGAGACGGCCAGATCCTGAGCGATCGGGGTGAGCAGGCTCACCGGGAGGAACTCCAGTCCGACCAGAAGGAAGGTCAGCAGCGACAGGCAGACCACCGCAGACCATGGGGTCGTCCCGCTGTCAGCAGCAGTGGCCCCGTCCAGCACGAAATCGATGGTCATAAGGCAGTCTCCTGTCCGTTTCCGAACTAAGTAGTCGGGCTGGCCAAATGCGACTAGCGGGTATAATTTTGATGTGGTTGTGAATGAGGCTCATCAATGCCACGCGACGAGTTCGCCGAAATGCGCGCGTTCCTGGAGATCACCCGGACGCGGAGCTTCACCCGAGCAGCCGCCAAGCTCGGGGTCACTCCTTCGGCCCTTAGCCACACCATCAAGTCGCTGGAGTCGCGGCTTGGCGTCCGTCTTCTGTCTCGCACCACGCGCGACGTGGCCCCGACGGCGGCCGGTCAACGCCTCAAGGAAGGCATCGAACCGCATTTCGAAGGCATCGCGGCTGAGGTCAGCGCTCTCGGCGTCCTTCGCGACAGGCCGTCCGGCAACATTCGCCTGGTGTGCACCGATGATTCGGTCGACATTGTCTTCCGCGCCCGGCTGCCAAAGTTCCTGAGCGACTTCCCCGATATCAATGTCGAGTTGGTGGTCGACAACGCCTTCACCAACATCGTCGAGCGCCAGTTCGATGCCGGCGTGCGTCTGGGCGAGTCCATTGCCCGGGATATGGTAGCCGTGCGCATCGGAGCCGACGTGACCTACACTGTGGTCGGCTCACCCCATTACTTCGCCCACCGGACACCGCCGGAGACGCCGCAGGAGCTGACCGACCATAACTGCATCAACTACCGGCTGCCGACGTCAGGATCGGTCTATGCCTGGGAATTGCGGGAAGGAGCGCGCGAGTTCAATGCTCGGGTCGAGGGACAACTGACGCTTAACAACATGGGGCCGGCGATCCAGGCCGCGCTTGACGGAGTGGGCTTGGCCTATCTGCCGCGCGAACTCGTCCTTCCTCACATTGAGAGTGGCCTTCTCCAGGAAGTCCTGACCAAATGGTGCCCAACGTTCCAGGGTTACCACCTGTACTATCCAAGCCGGCGCCATCCCTCTCCGGCGTTTTCCGCCTTTGTCGACGCGTTCCGTATCAGGGGCAAGTAACAGCGTTTCGACGGCAAACGGCAGCTCGTATCCCACAAACGATCGTGAGACAGCTTGGATGACGAAGCGCAGTTGGAGGCAAAGCCGAGATAACTGTAACCGGCGCTTCTCATCGACTAAACTTGGCAGCCAAAGCCACCAGAAAAAAGAGAGTTAAGACAGCGATTGCCGCTCCCACCCGTAGCTCGCTGATACCGAACATATGCCGCATAAGTTCGGCGGTGACAGCAAAAAGGCAAAGTGTAAGTAAAGCAACTGCGAAGGCGATCGCGCGAACCAGCCGCCGGAAAATCAGAAGATCTGAGCTTCGCAGAACGAGTCCAGTTTTTGACCGAATGGAGCCTGTTCTCCACGCAGACACGAGTTCACGAACGCAGTAGAATGTGGCCGAGGAGAGAACCACAAAAAGGATACTGCTTCCCACTGTGTCGCTTAGGATCGCGGTCTCTGATGTCACTGGCATCATGGGAACTGCTTGGCTCTAGAGTTTCGTGGAAGATAGCCGCTGTCTGTCCGGATGTCCGAAACGCTCCCCAAAAATGGTGGAGCCGGCCCGGGGACGGGGCCGGCTCCTTAAACCCGGTCGTTGGGGACGGGGAGGGTGGGGACTCGACCGGGTTTCTCCTAAAGCGCGAAGTCATGCGACGCACTTAACCTCTGTTTTATGCATGTCGTTATCCCAAAACCGCTACGCACTTTTGGGCGACATGCCTTGGCGTCCTCAGCGGACGCTGGCGACCGCGTCGGAGCGGCCGTCGTTGATCGTCACCCAGGCGCCGGAATTCCGCTCGGACTGGCGCTTCAGGTAGGTGTAGCCGGTATTGGTCCAGGACAGCACCTTGGGCTGGAGATTGTCGAGGATGAACTCGCCAAGGCTGGTGCGCACGGTCAGCACCGCATGGCCGTCACCATTGCGCTGGCGCACCACCGTCATCAGCAGATCGCCGGCCGGCACGCCGATGCTCATCAGCTCGCGGCGCTTTTCCAGCGCATAGTCCTCGCAGTCGCCGAAGCCGCTATTGGGAAAGGACCAGACTTCCTCCTTGCCCCACATTTCCATGTCGGTGCGCGGCGCGACCCTGCTGTTGACCGAATTGTTGATCTTGACGATCGTCGCCCACAGCTTGCGGGTCAGCTCGACGGGTGCCCGGCCAGGCGTCCTCTGATTGCATTCCTGCGGAAGCTGCTGGCACAATTCGTAGTGTCCGACCGGCTGCGTGGTGCGGCCGCCGGTGTGCATGAAGGCCGGCTCCGCCGCGTTTACAGTCCCCCAACCGAAAAGCTGCATCGCTATTGCCGCCAGCAACAGCTTGCCCCTCATCCTGTTCATTATTCAGTCTCCCCGTTTGAGGAGACAATGACACGGCTGGATTTATTTGACGCAAAAGCGCGAAGTAGACATTAAGTAAAACGCCAGTAGAATAAACATAAAATTTGACGCAATTGAGTATAGAATTGTTAGGGTGCCCTTCGGGTGCATCCGCGACAGCGGGACAGCGCCCCCCTCTGTCCTGCCGGACATCTCCCCCACAAGCGGGGAGATTGGCAGTTCCGGCGTTCCGCTCATTCCTGGGACGCTTGAGATTGGTGAAAGCCGTTTTGAAAGCCGATCTCCCCCCTCGTGAGGGAGATGCCAAGTGGTGGCAAAGAGGGCAAGACAGAGGGGGGCGCAAAGGATCGCCAGCCTCTCTTCCCGATGGGGCTAACGCTTCCGCGTCAGCCGCGCGACGAGCTGAATTCAGTGTCGAGCGTTTCCGGCCGCTGGATGACGGCGAACTCGATGGCGACGCCATCTTCGAAATGCCGCACTATCTGGCCGCGCATGGTGCCCAGCGTCACCTGGACGCCGATGGCCGGCTTGACGTCGATCTCGATCGCCGCGCCCGACAGCGACAGGTCGATGATGCGGCACTGGTACTGGCGTCCGTCGGCAAGCTGCAGCACGCTCGTCGGGTTGCGCGGTGCGACGCGTTCATGGCGGCGGTCTTCCGGCAGGTCGAGCTCGTGCTTGTTGGCAAGCCAGGTCAGTTGCGCGGCAAGCTTGTCCCTCTTGCGCTCCGACGCGATGACGGTCATCGCAAAGCCATCCTGCAAAGTGCGGGTGATGACGCCTTCGATGCGGCCGATGTGATCGATATAGGCAATGACCTTTTCGCCAGCCAGGCCGGCGCGCTCGGTGCGCAGCGCGACGTTGCCGGGCGACATGTCGACCACCTGGCAGGGATGTTCGGTGCGGTCTTCCAGCATGAAACGTCCGTAAATTTTCACGCGGACGCGCTGAAAGTTACGCCTTTCAGCTTGGGACGGCGCATGGTCGACCGCCGCTGACCTCATCACTGCCATACCCCGTTCGGCATTCCGCGCATGGATGCGGGGAATTTCAGCGGAAAACTACAACAAAGCAGGTTAACAAAGGGGAAAGCCCGGCGCTGTTGCTTTAAGCTTTGGGCATCATTCCTCGCGTCCGCCGTCGAAGACGACCAGGTGACGGATGCGGCGGGCCTGGCCGAGCGCCGAAATAGTCTCGGGCGGGTCGAATTCCGATGGGGCGAGCGAGGGAACCTCGATCGCCGGACGGTTCCCCGGGAACATCGGCTCCTTGTCGGGATCGACGACGCGGATCGAATCGATCAACGCGTCGAGAACCGGGTCGGCGCCCAGCCAGAAGGGCTTTTCGACGGCGCTTATAACACCGAGGCAACGCGGGCTCTCGACACCGCCGTCGAGCGGCAGCGCGAGCAGCTCGAACCTGTTGGAACGGCCGCTGCGGCTGAAACCCTCGTAGGTGATGAGCACCACCGATTTCAGGTCGAAGACGCCATCGGTCAGCTTCGAGATCAGCCGCTGGTCCTTCTCGCGCCACAGCGAAGGGAATGAAAACCCCTTGAGTTCGCGGCCATAGACCGCGCAGAGCCTGGTGCCGGCGAGCCGGAACACCGCTTCGCCGCGCGTGTCCTTTTCCAGGATGAACGTGTCGGCCAGCAGCGACTTGATGTCGGCGGGTTCGACTTCCGAGCGCTTCGGGGCAGGGCGTCCGTCACGCAACCGGTTCCAATAATGGAACAGCGTGATCGATCCGGTCTGGTTCATGCTAATGCTGCTCCGCGCATTCTGTCTTCTGATGTCCCATCGGTGAACAGAAGGGCGCCCTCCGAAGACCTACATGCGTTGCGGAGCAGGATGCGTGCCAGCATCGTTAATACTTGTTCACGGGTCGGGGCGGTTAAGGTTAACAACTGGTTTACGTTGCGCGCCAGCCAGGCCTGTGGCACACCAAAACCACTCCAGAAGCGGTCGTTTTGCGACGATCGGCAGCACTTCAGTCAAGAGTTCAGGGGGAGCAAGGGGGCTCGACCAGCCGTTCAAGGGAAACCTTGGACGGCTTCTTTTTTGATTCGGGGCTGCTGATTCGCCGTTTGTGATTCGGTTGGCCGTGATCTACATGCTCGCCAAGTCCAATCCAGCGACTGAGTGCAAGCCATATGAGCGACCCAGAAAGCCCACCGGAGATCGAGCAGGGCGAGAGCGGGCCTGTCGCCCGCGAACCGGAGCGCCGCGAACCGGTGTTCAACCTGCCGCCCGTAGTGCTGGCGGTGATCGGCATCTGCGTCGTCGTCTTTCTGATGCAGCAGTATGTGCTTAGCCAAGACCAGCAGCTGACACTATTGTACGACGGGGCCTTCATTCCTGTTCTCTACACTGGCCAATACGGCTTCGACTGGTTCCTGTTTTCTCGGCCCTTTACATATGCCTTCCTGCATGGCGGCTTTGCCCATCTTGCCATCAACATGGTGTGGCTTGCGGCCTTCGGCTCACCGTTGGCCAACCGCTTCGGCGCGCTGCGCTTCAGCCTGTTCTTCGCCGCGACTGGACTGGCGGCGGTGGCGCTGTTCTGGGCCATGCACCCGCTTGGCGAGGCGCCGCTGGTCGGCGCCTCCGGCGCGATTTCCGGCATGATGGGCGCGGCGGCACGCTACGGCTTCCGCATCGACCGATCGTCGGGCAAGGCCGCCTTCGCCGGCCAGCCTTTGCCGATGGCGGCGGTGCTGCGCTCGCGCGGCGTCGTCACCTTTCTCGCCATGTGGATGGTGATCAACCTCGCGACCGGCCTCTTCGGCCTGGCGCCTGGCATTGACGGCCAGATCGCCTGGGAAGCCCATATTGGCGGCTTTCTTGCCGGCTTTTTCGGCCTGCGGTTTTTTGATCGGCGAGAGCAGGTGCCCCGGCAGGCGGACGAGCCGGAGACCTGAGACGGCCGCACTTGAAATGCAACCGTTCGCGGCGCACCATGCTCATCCCAGGGCAAGCCGGCCAGGGCAGGAGCCGGCAGGAAATGCAGAGGAGGACGCCATGACTGTTAAGGCAATTCTCGAGGCAAAAGGCCACGACGTGGTGACGCTCGGGCCGAACGAAAAGCTCAGCGAAGCCATCCGCATGCTTTCCGAACACAGGATCGGCGCGCTGGTCATCACCAACGGCGATCACAAGATCGTCGGCATTCTTTCCGAGCGCGATGTGGTGCGGGTTCTCGCCAAGGTGGGGGCGGCGGCGCTCGACCTTGCCGTCCGCTCGGCGATGACGCCCAAGGTGAAGATCTGCAATGAGAACCACACCGTCAACGAGGTTATGGAGATCATGACCAAGGGCCGCTTCCGCCATCTGCCGGTGGAAAAGAACGGGCTGCTCGACGGCATCGTGTCGATCGGCGACGTGGTCAAGCGGCGCATCGAGGATGTCGAGCGCGAGGCCGAGGAGATCAGGGCCTATATCGCCACGGCATAGGTGACGGCGGCCGGGTTGCCGGCAGGTCGATTTTTCAAGCTGCTATCGCAGTTCATCGCGGCAGGTGCGGGCCTGTGCCGCGTCGGCGGCCTGCGGCTTTGCGCTTGTCTCTTTTGGCGGTTTGCACTAGCGAAGTTGCACAGCAAAATATGCGTTCTCGCATATCCGCAATTTCAGTATGCAGGCCCTTATGAGCATCATCGACACCCGCACGCCCGACGCCAAGCGCCTGGTTCCCGGCGCCACCGGCGACTGGGAGATCATCATCGGCCTCGAGGTCCACGCGCAGGTGACCTCGCAGGCAAAGCTGTTTTCCGGCGCCTCGACCATTTTCGGCGCCGCGCCCAACGCCAATGTCAGCCTGGTCGACGCGGCGATGCCCGGCATGCTGCCGGTCATCAACGAGGAATGCGTCAAGCAGGCGATCCGCACCGGGCTGGGCCTGAAGGCCGAGATCAACCACAAATCGGTCTTCGACAGGAAAAACTATTTCTATCCCGACCTGCCGCAGGGCTACCAGATCTCGCAGTTCAAGCAGCCGATCGTCGGCGAGGGGAAGGTGATCGTCTCGGTCGGCCCGGACCGGCAGGGCGAATTCGAGGACATCGAGGTCGGCATCGAGCGCCTGCACCTGGAGCAGGACGCCGGCAAGTCGATGCACGACCAGCATGCGACGATGTCCTATGTCGATCTCAACCGCTCCGGCGTGGCGCTGATGGAGATCGTCTCCAAGCCGGATATGCGCTCCGCCGATGAAGCCAAGGCCTATGTCACCAAGCTGCGCACCATCGTGCGCTACCTCGGCACGTGCGACGGCAATATGGACGAAGGCTCGCTGCGCGCCGACGTCAACGTCTCGGTGCGCCGGCCCGGCGGCGAATTCGGCACGCGCTGCGAGATCAAGAACGTCAACTCCATCCGTTTCATCGGCCAGGCCATCGACTACGAGGCGCGCCGCCAGATCGCCATCCTGGAGGACGGCGGCAAGATCGACCAGGAAACGCGGCTGTTCGACCCCAACAAGGGCGAAACGCGCTCGATGCGTTCCAAGGAAGAAGCGCACGACTACCGCTATTTCCCCGATCCCGACCTTCTGCCGCTGGAATTCGACCAGGCCTATGTCGACGAGTTGGCAAAGGACCTGCCGGAACTTCCCGACGCGAAAAAGGCGCGGCTGATCACCTCGCTCGGCCTGTCGACCTACGACGCCTCGATCCTGGTATCGGAAAAGGCGGTCGCCGACTATTTCGAGAAGGTGGCCGCTGGTCGCGATGGCAAGCTTGCCGCCAACTGGGTCATCAACGATTTGCTGGGTGCGTTGAACAGAGCCGGCAAGAGTATTGAAAATGCTCCGGTTTCGCCCGATCAGCTCGGCGCGGTCATCGATCTGATCAAGGAAGGCACCATCTCCGGCAAGATCGCCAAGGATCTATTCGAGATCGTCTGGAACGAGGGCGGCGATTCGCGTCAGCTGGTCGAAAGCCGCGGCATGAAGCAGGTCACCGATACCGGCGCCATCGAAAAGGCGGTGGACGAGGTGATCGCGGCCAACCCGGACAAGGTCGAACAGGCGCGCGCCAAGCCGACCATGGCCGGCTGGTTCGTCGGCCAGGTGATGAAGGCGACCGGCGGCAAGGCCAACCCGCAGGCGGTCAACGAGCTGGTCAAGGCCAGGCTCGGGATCGAGTAGGATGTTCGTCCGCACCGCCGGCGAGCGCGATCTTGCGGCGGTGCGCGCATTGCTGGTCGATACATGGCATGCCACCTATGATGCCATCTACGGCGGGCCGCGGGTCACCGAAATCACCGATGAATGGCATTCTATCGCCGCGCTCAAGGCACGGCTGACGCGGCCGAACTCGGAGTTCCTGGTCGCCGACGACGGCAAAAACATCGGCGGCATGGCTTTCGCCGCCGCTACCACGGATGCCAGGATCGTCATGCTGAACCAGCTTTACGTGCATCCGGCCTGGCAGAGGCAAGGCATCGGCCAGGCGCTGCTGGACGAGATCGAGGCCAGCTTTCCGGAGGCCCGGACGCTGCGTGTCGAGGTCGAGGAAGCAAATGCTCCGGCTGTCGCCTTCTACCGCTCGAGGGGGTTCTTGCCCGCCGGCAACACGGCCGGTTGCGGCGGCGCCTCGGGATTGCCGGCGCTGGTTTTGGAGAAGGCGATCGGCTAGCTCGTTTGCCTGGCGCTCAGTTGCGTTTCTCAGGCAGGTTGGAGCAGCCGGCAGCGAGAAACTCGCACGGCAGGCTGCCGCCGCCGCCCGACGTGTGCGGGGGCGTGGCGGCTTCGATTTTTTCCACCTCGTAATATTTCGAGGTGACACCCCATTTTTTGACGCCCTGGCACGTCGAGCGCACGCCAACCTCCGTCGCCTTTGCCGCAGCCTTGTAATAGGTGGTGATCCGGCAGGATTGGCTGACCGGCAGCGCGTTCGCCGGGCTCGTGACCGGCGGCAGGAAGTTCGGGAAGGCAAGCAGCGAGATTGCCGCAATGATCCTGACGGCGGGCATGGTGAGGGGAAGGTGCTGCATCGTTTGTCTCCATCGATGGCGCCGCTCGCTCGTGGCGCAGCGGCGCGTTTGTTCCGGCAAGATCAGGCCATGATGCCGGTGCTGCCGCATCTGCCGCGCGGGGGAAGGCGGTAGCGGTCTGAACCGCCGCCGTCATCCGCGAGCGGCCGCGTCAGGGCGTTTTCGGCTTGATGAGCGTCTCTATCGGAACGGCGACTTTTGGAGGCCGGACCGTACTGGTTCCACCATCGACGGCCAGCCCGCCGCTGTTGAGATAGCGTACCGTATAGTGCAGCTCATAGCCGGGAACTCTGATCCATGTAGGCTTGGGATTGAACTGGTCCGGCGGCCTCGAATACCACTTCGGGATCTGCATGATCTTGGAACCGGCACCGAATCCCGCAGTCTTGGCCGCTACTGCGAAGGCGCTGTCTCTGGGGTCGTTCGGCGGCTGGTCGACATTGCCGATGACGACCAGCGAATCGTATTTTCGCGCGTCCAGCCGTACTGCGGGAACGTTCAGCGCAGCCACGTCGCCTTCGCGCATCGTCAGCGCCTTCTGACGACCATCCTCATTGGCATAGACGTTGAGGTTTATGGCCTCGGATTCCGCATAGACGACATTGTTGTGGAAGTCGCGGGCTGGCAGGCGTGTGAGGCTGTCGAAGGTCACTTCAACCGTCGGCTTGGCTATGGCGTCCGTCACCACCAGGTTGCGCCGCGGCACCGTCCAGAAGATGAGATCATCGCCGGTGGCCTGCGTGCCGGCGTCGGAGCCGTCTATTGCCGAGCATTTCGAATTTGGAACCGGCGTCGTCACCGGCAGAGGTGCCGAAAACGAGCTGCGAACCTGAGCGTCGATGTAGTTGCCGACGTTGAAAACGTCTTCGAGGATGTTGCCGCCCTCGAAGCTCGCCGGGCCGGGTTGCGAGCGAATGATGACCTGGCTGGAATCGGTCTGCCAGCCGCTGCAGAAGACGTTGACGTCTATGGGAATGCCGATGTGGCGGTCGGAGGTCACCGGGATCGAGACTTTGATGGTCAGGATGTAAGGAACTTTGACAAACCAGCTGTTCGGCTGGTTCAGCATCTGCGTCGCAAAGCGCGACGGCCGCCATTGCTTCAGCGATTCGATCGATGCGCGTGATGATCGTCCCTGGGCGGCCAGCTGTGCGTTGGTGGCGTCGACCTTGGCTTGCGCCAGGTTGCGGACGGTGTTGGTGATCAGGAACACGCCGAGTTCGGCTTTGCAGGGCCTGTTCGATTGCGTGGCGTTGCATGGGGCAAGTGCCGCACTGGGAACCGGCGGCCCCGACGGCGGCGGCTGGGCGGCCGCGGCGGCCGCCATCAGGCAGAAAAACAGCATCGTGCAGGTTTTCAACATGGTATCCTCGCTCTTTCGGTTGGAAACCACCCTCCGGCTAGACAACACCATTTCTTCGACAGCGGTTCATCGCCCGCATGGGGGACGAACCGCGAAACATCGGGCCGGCCCAGCGACGTCGAGCCGCCGTCCTTTCGGATTGGATATCTACTGCTTCACGACGCCTTTGGTTGTCGCCATCGGCGCGACGACCTTGGGCTTGGGGGTTTTCGGGCCGGGGTCGACTACCAATGCGGCCGTGCAGGAGCATTTGCCCGAACCGCAGTTCAGGTCGCCCTTGCACATTTTGGAATGCCGCATATCGGTGCAGTCGGCGGTCCCGGAGCAGGAGCAACTGCCTTGCCCAATCGTTCCGGACTGACATTTGAAGCTCCATGCCGGATCGGTGGCAAGGCCGGCCACAGCGAGCGATACGGCAAAAAGCGTCGTCGAGATGAGCTTGCGCATGAATACCTCCCGGTTCTATCGAGCGATGGAACCACGAAGCAGCAACGCCTTCATCTCCCGCGCGGGGGACGAACTCGCATACCGGTGACGATCGTCAATGCTGTCCCTTCAGCACGACGAGATAGCCGCGTTCGACGCGAAGCCGGAACGCGATTTGCCCTGCAGTGCCGGGATCCTTGGAAACCTTGTCGATGACATAGCCGCTGGGATGCGAGCCAAGCCATTCTTCCGGTTTGTCGGTGCTTTCGAACGGCTTTTGCAACCGGGCCAGGAAGCCGACTTCGCCCTGATAGTCGAAAGCCACGGCCCAGTCCGCATCCTTTCGCTCGTAGATGAAGTTGGCGAGCGGCGTCAGATCATAGCGTTTGAACGCGGTTGCCGATGCCACCGCGTGGCCAATGCCGAAAATGACAAGCATGACGATGGCCGAGCTCTTCAGCCTGGCGAGCGGGATCTCCGCCATGAAATAGCCGAACAGGATGACCACGAACGGCAACATCGGCACGACATAATGAGGCTGCTTGCCGGATATCGCGCTGAACACCAGAAACACGGCAACGAACGAGAATGACAGCAGGCGCAAGGCGCGCAGATCCGGCGACTTCGCGTCGATCAGGCTGCGTATCCGCGTGAGCAGCTTCAACCGCCACACCTCGGGTATGAAGATCCACGGTATGAACATGACGGGCAGCAGCAGCAGATAGAAATAGAACGGCCGGCCATGCGAATTGCGCAAATTGCCGGTGACACGCCCCGCCGACTGGTTCCAGACGAGATCATAAACGAAATTGCCTTTTGTCAGGATGGTCGCCGGCACCAGCCAGATCGCCACCGGAATCAGCGCGGCGAGCAGGGCCAGGCCAACTCCAGCGAGGAAGTTCGGTGTCGTCAGTCCCGCCCGCCGGTCGCGCCAGAACGGGTAGAACAGGATGGGCGCGCCGATATGGATCAGCACCACCGGGCCTTTCGTCAGCACGCCCATGCCGATGAACAGCCCGGCCAGAACGGCCTGCCAGCGGTTGCCGCTGCGGGCAAAGGCAATCAACGACAATAGCGCCGCGAGCACGAAGACCGTCAGCAACAGGTCGAACAGGATCAGCGTCGAATAGATGACGAACACGCTGCTTCCGGCAACCAGCCAGGGGATGCGCCGCGCGATGTCGTCGCGGCCCGGAAACAGGGTCTTTGCCAACGCTGTCGTCAGCCAGATGACGAGCGAGGCGGCGGCGAAGATGACCAGCATCGCCGCCGGCCGGCTGGCGCCGAAAATGTTCCAGACAAGGTCGATAAGCCAAAACAGCAGTGGCGGCTTCTGCAGATAGGGCGCGAAATTCATCGTCGGGACGAAGATCTGTCCGCTCAGATACATTTCCCAGGTGACGCTGAGATATCGCGTTTCGTCGACGGGCAGCAGTGGCCGGAAAGCGACCGCGATTGCGATCAGCCCAAGCAGAAAGAGGTAGGGGAGCAGCCGCTCGGTAGATGTCGGTGTCAAGATCGAGATCCGCGCCAGAAACCATTTTCATTCCAGCCGAGCATAGTGCCGCGTTTCTGGACCGCGAACGACCGCACCATGATTTTGGCCGAACTGCAACGATGCCGGTTTCGTATCCCAGATTTTGCGGACGATGGTGTCAAAGGTTTGAAAACTTACCTGCCGAGTCATTTGGACCACCGCCGGTTCGAGGAAACTGCGCAAATCAACTGGAGCGCAACGGCGGTGACAATTCGCGCATCAACAGTTCGAGCTCGCGCTGATCGCCGGTACCGGTCTTGTCGAAGATCGTCGCCAGCTGCGACTTGACGGTGCCGTCCGAGACGCCGCCGGCCGCGGCGATTTCCTTTCGCGTCAGGCCGGCGGCAACGTGACCGGCGACTCGCCTTTCTGCCGCGGTCAGTCCGAACAGCGCCGCAATGGCGTCCAGCGCCGGGGTCGGTGCCGAACCCGCCGCGGCGATGAAGATCGCTGCGGCGGCGCGTTGCGAGATGCGCGCCGAGATTTCACGCCGCGCTAGCGGCATGACATGGGCCACTGCCGGAACCAACGTCCTGGCCAGGGGAATGTTGATGCCGCAAGGTCCGAGCGCGAATTCGTCGCGCGTGCCGAGCTGGACGGCACGGCCGATCGCGGCGTCGGCGTTGGCATAGGTGAAGGAAAGCTGTCCGCGTACGCAAGCGACCGAGATGTTTTCGGCGAGCAGCGCTTCGGCTGACGGGTTGGCGAAGATGATGGTCATGTCTTCGGTCACGATCAGCACCGGATGGTCGAGGCTTTCGATGATGGAACGGAAGATTTCGGCCTTGCGCCGCTCGGCTTCGAACAGGTCGCCGATGGTCACCGCGCGCCGCACATGCGGTGCCAGCAGGCTGACAAGCTCGAGATCCTCGCGGGAAATCTGGCGCCTGTCCTTATCGGTCACCACCATCAACGTGCCGATCCGGGTCGGCCGCTTCATCAACGCCACCCAGAAGAAATCGTCCAGGCGGTTGGGTTGCACCCATTCGCGCACGATGCGGCTTTCGAGCCATCTCTGTCGCGTATCCGGGCCTTGCAGGGCGTAGATCGAATCGACGGTGAACGGCACGTCGATCTCCATCTTGGGAACCGCCGCATAGAACGGCACTTGCGAGCCGTAGTCATGCTTCAACGGCTCAAGAACTGCGGGATCGCCGCAGGACACCGAAAACCGCGCGGAGCTGCTGATCGTGTCGATGACGGCGAGCATGGCAAGCTGGCCTTCCGCCAGATTGCAGATGGCCTCGAGTGTCGCCTGCCAGCGGCCGACGTCGGCAATCGAATCGTAGATCGCCTCAACGACCTGCGGCAATGCGCGACCGGCCGTGCCCGCCAGCGATGACATGAGCCCCTCTCATTTGCCGTCCTTGAGGCAACGAAGCTTCAACTGCTAGAATAACGCTGCGTAAGGTTGCCAACAACCTATTTCATCTGCTTCGGACGGCCGCGAAAATAGCATCAACGTATCGCTTTCCCGTCAGCCATTTGCTCGCCTGTTGCGGCAAGACCCTTGCCTTCGCAATGCCGTGACGCCATAAGCAGGAACAGGCGCCGCAGCCGCCGCGAGGACTTGCTTCAAGGACTTGCCACGAGGATTTGGATGAAGACTTTCCTTCTGCAGTTTTTCACCTGGTGGAATAGCCAGACATTGGGAACGCGCTTCCACACCTGGCGGCACGGCAAGAAGGTCGGGCAGGACGAGGTCGGCAACGTCTACTATGAGGGCGGCGTCGATTCGGAAGGCCGCACCCGTCGCTGGGTCATCTACCGCGACTATTCGGAAGCCTCGGCGATTCCGCCCGGCTGGCATGGCTGGATCCATCACCGTGTCGACGTTGCGCCGCCAAGCGAAGACTACAAGCCACGCGACTGGCAAAAGCCGCATGTGCCGAACCTCACCGGCAGCCCCGCGGCCTATCGCCCGAAAGGCTCGGTGCTGACCAACCAGCATCGTCCGCAGGTGACGGGCGACTACGACGCCTGGACGCCTGGTTCGTGATCGATCGCCGCGACACGCGCGCGGTCCCTACGGGGCGGTCCCCACGAGGGCGGTCCTTTGTCGCCACAATTGCTGTTTAGCTGTTTGCTGATCCGACAGCAGCAACTAGCCTTGGCGTTAAGAGAATCACCCGGGCGCAAACTACCGGACCTTGCATGAGCATGTTCAGCCGAATTTTGACGGGCGGATTAACCGCGGTCGTTCTCGCTTCTATGGTGGCGCTCGCTACTGCGCAGGAATTGGCGCCGCCTGCGCCGGACGCGTCGGTGGCGCCTGCAGCACCGGCAGTATCCGAGCGCATCACCAATCCAGTCGCTGAATTCGCCGGCATCGACAAGATCACCGGCCGTATCATCACCTTCGATGTCTATATCGACGAGACGGTGCAGTTCGGCGCTTTGCAGGTGACGCCGCGCATCTGCTATTCGCGGCCCGAAAACGAAGAGCCGAAGACGGATTCGTTCGTCGAGGTCGACGAGATCACGCTCGATCGGAAAATACGCCGTATCTTCACCGGCTGGATGTTTGCCGAAAGCCCCGGGATCAACGCCGTCGAGCATGCCGTCTATGATATCTGGCTGAAGGGCTGCAAGCAGAAGTCCGACGTGCCGGCACCCGCCGCCCCCAAAACCAACTAGAATCTGTCAGTGCGCGGCGCATACCGCGCCCTGCGGAACCGCCGCGTTGCCCGAGCGTTGGTGCCTCTCTACGGAGGAGGTTGCCATGATGATGGCCAACAAGAACGAACTTCTCGACATCGAAAGGGGATTCTGGAGCGGCGGTGCCGACTATTTCAAGGCCAATGCCGATACCGACTGCCTGGTGGCCTTCCCGCAGATGGCGCGGGTGATGAGCAATACCGATCTGGCCGCAACTGCCACGGACCCGAACCGCTGGCGCGATCTCGACATCGACCTCAAGGGCATCATCGAGCCGGGCAGCGACATCGTCATGCTGACCTACGAGGCGCGTGCGACGCGGCAAGATGGCGAAGCCTATGCGGCGCTGGTCAGCACCGGCTATGTCCACCGCGTCAATGGCTGGAAGATGATGTTCCACGCACAGACGCCGCTGGTGACGGCAGCAAAAGGCTGACCGGCCGCAAGAGCAATTCCAGGAAGTGTGAACGGCTTTCCGTCCGGAATTGCGTTCCTGTGAAACGATGAGCCATTCCAGGTTATGGAAAAAACACGGCCTCGCCCTTCAGCGCCTCGGCCAGCATCTTCTCGTACTTGCCGCGCGGCACGTCGATTGCACCGAAGCGTTTGAGATGCTCGGTGGTGAACTGCGTATCGAGCAGTGCAAAGCCACGCGCCTTCAGGCGTTCGACGAGGTGAACCAGGCAGGCCTTTGACGCGTCGGTCTCCCTGGCGAACATGCTCTCGCCGAAGAACACGCGGCCGAGCGATACGCCGTAGAGCCCCCCGACCAATCGGTCGTTGTGCCAGGCCTCGACCGAATGGCAATGGCCCATCCGATGCAGCTCGATATAGGCTTCGCGGATCGGCGCGTTGATCCAGGTCGACCGACGTTCCTCGCGCCTTTCAGCGCAGGCCTCGATCGTCGCCTCAAAGTCGAAATCGATGCGGAACTCGAACAGGTTCTTGCGGATCGTCTTTCTCAGGCTTTTCGGTATGTGGAACCCGTCGAGCGGAATGATGCCGCGCGTCTCCGGCCGCACCCAGAATACTTCGGGGTCATTGGCGCTTTCGGCCATCGGGAAGACGCCGGAGGCATAGGCTTTGAGCAAAAGGTCGGTCGGGATGCGATAACCGGGTGCGTAGGGACGGGTCATCGCTTCGCCCTGTATCACTCGCCTTCGGCCAGGTATTTTTCCAGCCAATGGATGTCGTAGTCGCCATTGGCGATGTCGGCGTTGCCAACGAGGTCGCGAAACAGTGGCAGCGTCGTCTTGATGCCGTCGACGACGAATTCGTCGAGCGCGCGCCGCAGCCGCATCATGCATTCGACGCGGTTGCGGCCATGCACGATCAGCTTGCCGATCAGGCTGTCGTAGTAGGGCGGGATCTTGTAGCCCGAATAGACGCCGGAATCGACGCGGATGCCGAGCCCGCCCGGCGTGTGGAAATGGGTGATGGTGCCCGGCGAGGGGGTGAAGGTGCGCGGATCCTCGGCATTGATGCGGCATTCTATGGCATGGCCGTGGAAGCGGATATCCTCCTGGCGCACCGAAAGCCCGCCGCCCGAGGCGACGCGGATCTGCTCGTGCACGAGGTCGATGCCGGTGATCGCCTCGGTTACTGGATGTTCGACCTGCAGGCGCGTGTTCATCTCGATGAAATAGAACTGGCCGTCCTCATAGAGGAATTCGATGGTGCCGGCGCCAGAATAGCCGAGATCGGCGATCGCCCTGGCGCAGACGCCGCCAATATGCGCGCGCTCCTCGGCATTGAGAGCCGGCGAGGGCGCTTCTTCCCAGACCTTCTGGTGGCGGCGCTGCAGCGAGCAGTCGCGCTCGCCGAAATGCACGCCGCGCCCGGCGCCGTCGCCGAACACCTGCACTTCGATATGGCGCGGCTTCTGCAGATATTTCTCGATATAGACGGCGTCGTCGCCGAAGGCCGCACCAGCCTCCGAGCGTGCCGTCTGCAGCGCCACCTCGAGGTCGGCCTCGCTGCGCGCCACTTTCATGCCGCGCCCGCCGCCGCCGGCCGACGCCTTGATGATCACGGGGTAGCCGATCGCGGCGGCAATGCGCTTGGCTTCCTTGTCCTCGGTGACCGCGCCGTCGGAGCCGGGCACCACGGGAATGCCGAGGCGTTTTGCGGTACGCTTGGCCTCGATCTTGTCGCCCATGATGCGGATATGGTCGCCGGTCGGGCCGATGAAGGTGATGTTGTGCGCGGCGAGGATGTCGGCGAACTTGGCGTTCTCCGACAGAAAACCGTAGCCGGGATGCACCGCGTCGGCGCCGGTGATCTCGCAGGCGGCGACGATCTGGTGGATGTTGAGATAGCTGTCGCGCGACGGCGGCGGGCCGATGCAGACGCTCTCGTCGGCGAGACGCACATGCATGGCGTCGGCGTCGGCGGTCGAATGCACCACCACCGTCTGGATGCCGAGCTCCTTGCAGGCGCGCAGCACCCTGAGGGCGATTTCGCCGCGATTGGCGATGAGGATTTTCTGGAACATCTTTCGCCTGTTCCCGGCTCTACTCGATCACGACGAGCGGCATGCCATATTCGACCGGCTGCGCATCTTCAAACAGGATCGCCGTCACCGTGCCGGCGCGCGGCGAGGGGATCTGGTTCATCGTCTTCATTGCTTCGATGATCAGCAGCGTCTGGCCTTCCTTGACCTTCTGGCCGATTTCGATGAACGGCCTGGCGTCGGGCGACGGTGCCAGATAGGCGGTGCCGACCATCGGCGAGGCAACGGCGTTCTTCGACACGTCGGGCGTCGCCGGCGCGGCCGCTGCCGCAGGCTGCGCAGCTGCCGGGGCATAGGCCGGCTGAGCTGCGGCGACGGCATGGACGGCCGGCGCCTGCCGCGAGACGCGCACCTTCAGATCGCCCAGCTCGACCTCGATCTCGGTCAGGTTGGTGTCGTTCAGTATGCCCGCCAGATCGCGGATCAGCTGCTGGTCAACACCGTTCTTCTTTATCGACATTTTCGAGCCTTCTGTTTGTTGGCCGGTCATAGGCGTGCAGCCAGCGCCTGCAGCGCCAGCGTGTAGCCGAGCGGCCCGAACCCGCAGATCATGCCGACGGCGACCGGCGCGACCATGGAGACGTGGCGGAATGGTTCCCGCGCGTGGATGTTGGAGAGATGCACCTCAGCGACCGGCAGCGGCGCGACGGCGCGGATGGCATCGTGAATGGCGATCGAGGTATGGCCATAGGCGCCCGGATTGATGACGATCGCGGCGGCCTTGTCGGCGGCCTCGTGGATCCAGTCGACGAGGTCGCCCTCATGGTTCGACTGGCGGAAATCGATCTCCAGCCCAAGTGCGGCACCTGCCTGCTTGCAGTCGTCGGCGATCGCGGCAAGCGTCTTGCCGCCATAAATGCCCGGCTCGCGCTTGCCGAGCGCGTTGAGATTGGGGCCGTTCAGGACGAAAACCGTTTTCAAAAAATGCCGACCTTTCCCGGCGCGGCTAAGCCGGCGCGCCGGACCCTCTATAATGGGCATAGACGCTGGCGAAAAGAGCGCAAGTGCGTTCTTTCGCCGTCCACAACAGCCGGAAAACGGCCCGTGCCAGAAACCCGCAGCCTAATCGAAACCCGAATGCTGATCAGAGCGCGGCCTTCGCCGCCTCGATCTTTTCGGCCAGCACTTCCTGGCCAAGCGCGCCGAACACCACCTCGTTGCCGACGACATAGGACGGCGTTCCGGTGATGGCGAGCTTGGTGGCGAGGTCATAGGTCTTGGAGAAGGCCTCGGTGATGCTCGGGTCCTTCATCTTTTCGCGCAGCGCCGCCTCGTCGGCGCCGAGCGACAGCGCCACCTTGATCGCCGCCGCCTCGGTGGCGCGCCCCTGGCCGCCGAGCAGGGCATTGTGGAATTCGCCGTATTTCTCCGGCTTCATCAAATGGAAGGCCATCGAGACGACGCTCGCCTTCTGCGAATCCGGGCCGAGGATGGGGAACTCCTTGAGCACGAAGCGCAGGTCCGGATCGGCCTTGGTCAGCGCGCGCATGTCGTCGATGGCGCGTTTGCAGTAGCCGCAATTATAATCATAGAATTCGACGATGGTGACCTTGCCGTTCGGATTGCCGACAACACCGTCGAATGAGGAATTGAAGATCTGGTCCTTGGCGTCTTTGATGACACCGAGACTGGCGACGCGCTGTTCTTCCTTCTGCTTGGCCTCGAGTGCCTGCTGGGCTTCCAGAAGCACTTCCGGGTTCTTCAGCAGATAGTCGCGGACGATGCCTTCGACTTCGGCACGGTCGAGCTTGGTACCCGAGGGTGCCGTCTGGGCAAGCTGTGCCGTGCCGGCCTTCGCCGTCTGAGGATTGCCGGCGACGAAGCCGAACGCCAGCATGGCGAGAGCCGCTGCCACTCCGGTAGTGCCCAGCAGAATTGCCTTGGTCATGGTCCTCGATCCTCTTGCCTGTGTTCGGGTCCGCCCGGTTTGGCCGTGTGGCAGCCTGCGTCCGAAAGGTTCACTTCTTCTTACCTGATGGTGCGTAGTTTATAATGTCCTGCGCGCGAAGCCAGCCCGGCTCGCCCCGCTTCATGCTCTGCTGCGCCCGCATGGCGAAGATTTTCGCATTCTTGTAGTCGCCGGAATAGAAATGCCCTTCGGCGGTTGCAAGCTCGGCGGCCGGGATGTTGCCGAGTTCCCCGTAAGCCTGTGCCAGATAGCGGTATCCGGCGGCGTTTTCGCGGTCCCGTCCGAGGCCGGTGTTGATCTGCGCCACCGCCTTCTTCAGCGAATCCTGCGTGCCGATCGCCATCAGCGCCTGGCCGTACGAGACCGGCAGCAGCCCCGATCGCGCCGGATCGAGGCTGACCGACTTGGCATAGGCGTCCGCCGCATCCTTCGGCCGGTTCGCCTTCATCAGGATGTCGCCGCGCAATTCCTGGAAATAGGGATTTTTCGGCTGTTCCTTGATCAACGCGTTGGTCTTGGCGAGCGCCGACGCCAGATTGCCGAACAGATAGGTCATCTGCGCGTCGCCATAGCGTGAGGCGAGGCTGCCGGGGTTCTTTCGCATCAATCGCGACGCCGCCGCCTGGCCCTGCATGTAGGCGGCGATCTTGATGCGCATCATGTCATGGCGCTGCTGCAGTGCCGGCGGGTCGACCTTGTCGACGTAAGGGCTCTGCTTCACCAGCACTTCGAGATTGGCGATACGCTCCTGCGGCATCGGATGGCTGATCCTGTAGGGATCGACTTGCGCGCCCGAGAGCGACAATGCGTTCTGGAAGCGGCCAAACGTCTTCAGCATGCCCATGCCGGACTGGCCGGTTGCATTGAGATAGGTGATCGCCGAACGGTCGGCGGTCATCTCTTCGGTGCGCTGATAAGCGAGGATGCTGCGTTGCGCCATCTCGCCGCCGCCGGCCACCACGCCCATGCCGGCGCCGGCGAGACCGCGGCTGTTGCTGGTGGCGCCGGCCACCATGGCGCCGGCGCCAAGCAGCGTCGCCAGGATCGCCATCGTCTTGGCGCGCTCGAGCTGTTCTCGCAATTTCTGCTGGTGTCCGCCGGCGATATGGCCGGCCTCGTGGGCAATGACGCCAATGATCTCGTTGGGCGTTTCGGCCGTCATCAGCGCGCCGGTGTTGATGAACAGCCGGCGGCCGGCAACAAAGGCGTTGAAGCTCTGGTCGTTGACCAGCACGATGTTGATGGCGTCGCCCGACAAGCCCGCCGCCTTGAAGATCGGCCGCGCGTAATCGCGCACCAGCGCCTCGATCTCGGCATCGCGCACAACCGGCACATTCTGCGCAAAGGCATTGACCGAGCCGGCCATGGCGACCACCGCAGCAAGCGACAGCGTCGCGAGGGCGCGCGCTGTCCTGGCGATCGTCGATTTGGGTCGGCTCAACATGGCAGGTCCACTGGTAGACGAGTGGGCGAAGGATGAAAAGTCGGCAGCCTAAACTTACCGAACTTGTGATCCCCACACCAATCGGGCATTTGTGCGGCGCGGCCAGCATGGCCGGCACGTGCGGACAAGTGTGGTGGATTGAAAAATGGTTGTTTCGCTTTCGCGCCGCGGCGCGGTCGAACCGTTCCATGCCATGGACATCCTGGCCGAGGCGAATCGGCTGAAAGCCAAGGGCCTGCCGGTCGTTTCCATGGCCGTCGGCCAGCCTTCCGATCCGGCGCCGGCCGGGGTTCGCGAAGCGGCGGCCAATGCCTTGAAAGCAGGCCGCATCGGCTATACCGACGCGCTGGGCCTCGCCGGCCTGCGCAAGGCGATCGCGGCGCATTATGGCGAGCATTACGGGCTTGACGTTTCGCCCGAGCGGATAGCCGTCACCACCGGATCGTCAGCTGCCTTCAACCTCGCCTTCCTGGCAATGTTCGATCCAGGCGACCGCGTCGCCATCGCTGCGCCCGGCTATCCTGCCTATCGCAACATCATGGCTGCGCTCGGCATCGACATCGCCGAGATCGAGTTGGACGGCGCCGCCTATCTGCATGCCGAGCACCTGCAGGCCGCGCATCGCGAAAAGCCGCTGAAGGGCGTGCTGTTCGCCAGCCCCGCCAATCCGACCGGCGCGGTCATTCCCGCCGGCGATCTCGAGGCGCTGGTCGAGACGGCGCAAGAGCTCGGCATCGCCGTCATCTCGGACGAAATCTATCACCGGCTGGCCTATGCGGCGCCCGACACGACGGCGCTTGCTTTCGGCGCGGATGTGACGGTGATCAATTCCTTCTCGAAATATTATTGCATGACCGGCTGGCGCATCGGCTGGATGGTGCTGCCGCAGGAACTGGTGCGGCCAGTCGAGCGCATCGCCCAGAGCCTCTACATCTCGCCGCCCGAACTGTCCCAGATTGCCGCGATCGAGGCGTTCAAGGCGACGCCAGAGCTGGAAGCGGTGAAGGCGCGCTATGCCTGGAACCGCGAGCTCCTGATGCAACGCCTGCCGGAGCTCGGCTTTGCTTTGGCCGCGCCTATGGACGGCGCGTTCTACGCCTTCTGCGACGTCACCAGGCACACCAATGACAGCATGGCGTTTGCGCGCCGGATGCTTGCCGAGGCGCATGTGGCGGCGACGCCGGGCCGCGATTTCGACCCGCTGCAAGGCCATCGCACGATGCGCTTTTCCTATGCCGGCAGCCACGACGACATGGTCGAGGCGATGGCGCGTATCGAACGCTGGCTGAAGTAGCGGGGGCGACGATGCCGGAGCTTGAACAGGCGCCTCAACTTGAACAGGCGTTGCGCGAGGTCGCCGCCGAAATGGCGGAGCGTACCGATCGCGGCGACGTCGCCAGCTATATTCCCCAGCTCGGCAAGATCGATCCGAAAAAATTCGGCATTGCCGCGGTGACCAATGACGGCCGCGTGCTGACCGCGGGCGATGCCGACGAGGCGTTTTCGATCCAGAGCATCTCAAAGGTGTTCACGCTGACGCTGGCGGTCGGCAATGTCGGCGACGCGCTGTGGCAGCGGGTTGGGCGCGAACCTTCGGGCAATCCGTTCAACTCGATCGTCCAGCTCGAGCACGAGAACGGCATTCCGCGCAATCCATTCATCAATGCCGGCGCCATCGTCGTCTCCGACATCCTGCTTGCCGGCCATCAGCCGCGCGAGGCGATCGGCGAGATCCTGCGCTTCATCCAGTTCCTGGCCGATGACGACACCATCGTCATCGACCGCGAGGTCGCGGCGTCCGAACGCGCCACCGGCTTTCGCAATTTCGCGCTTGCCAATTACATGAAATCGTTCGGCAATCTTCACCATGCGCCGGAACTGGCGCTGGGCGTCTATTTCCACCATTGCGCTATCGCCATGAGCTGCCGGCAACTGGCCCTGGCTGGCCGCTTCCTTGCCAATGGCGGCAAGAACCCGGCGACCGGGCATTCCGTCGTCTCGGCAGAGCGCGCCCGCCGCATCGGTGCGATGATGCTGACCTGCGGCCACTATGACGGCTCCGGCGACTTCGCTTTCCGCGTAGGCATTCCCGGCAAGAGCGGCGTTGGCGGCGGCATATTGGGGATCGTGCCGGGCGTCGCCTCGCTTGCCGTCTGGTCCCCTGGCCTCAATGCCAACGGCAATTCCAGGCTGGGCTCGATCGCGTTGGAAAAACTGGCGAAGACGATGAACTGGTCGATCTTCGCACCATAAGCATTTTGCAGCCAAATGGAATCATTTGGCGTCCGCACAAATGCAGCAAAACAAACAGTTAGAGCGGAATGCCCCATTCAATTGAATGCATTCCGCTCTGGTGCCTGTCGCCTGAATTGGAGCAAAAAATCCCGCGCAACCGATCCGCAGCGCGGGATTTTTTTAATCAGAAAGTCTGGCTAATGCGCGGAAAAGCTTAGAAAAAGCCCTTCCGCTGCCACCAGCCGGCACGCTTCGGCTTGTCCTCGGCCTTTGCTTCCTCGGCCTTTGCTTCCTCGGTCTTTGCCTCGTCGGCCTTTGCCTCGTCCGGGACGATCGAGGAGACGACCGGCACGACCGGAGCATCCACCGGTACGGGCTTGCGCCGCGACGGCCGGGCCTTCGGCGTTTCCTCGGCAGCCGCCGCTTCGGTCTCCTGCGGAACCGGCGTGGGGGTCTCGCCGGAAGCCACGGAGGCGGCCTCGGCAGCCGATGTCTCGGCGCCCGCAATCTCGGCAACTGCATCCGCCGCAACCTTCTTCGGCTTGGCGGTACGGCGCGGCTTCTTCGGCTTTTCGGCGCTCGGCGTGTCGTCATTCGCCGGAGCACGCACCGCAAGCTCTTCGGCCGGCGGCGCACCTTCCGGCTCGCCGGTCACGGGCTGTGCTTCCGACACGGCACCTTCCGTCATGGCGGCCGGCTCGCCGGCGCTGGCTTCGATCTCGCCTTCGCCCTCTTCGCGGCGATTGCGCTTGCCGCCGCGCTTGCCGCGCCGGCGCTTCTTGCCGTGACCGTCGTCCGCCGCTTCCGCCGTTTCGGCAACACCGGCCGGCGCTTCACGTTCCGCTTCGGCACCTTGATCGCCGGCGGCTGCGAAGGCATCGTCTATCGGCGCCGAAACGGAAGCACCTTCCACAGCAGCGCCATGCTCGCGATCGCCATGTTCGCGTTCCCCGTGCTCACGATCCCCGTGTTCACGATCCCCATGTTCACGATCCTTGCCGCCGCGCCGTCTGCGGCGCTTGCGGCGCTTGCGATCGCGGCCTTCGCCGTCCTCGCCGGACCTTGGCTGCTGAGGCTGCTGGGCAGGGCGTGGCTGCTCGGCCTGCACCGGTGCCTCGTCTTCCTCTTCGATGACGATCTCGTCCTCGGGTTCTTCCGGCTCGACATAGGCCGGGAACGTGCGCGCCTCGACAAAGCCTTCCGGCTTTTCGGCCAACGCGCCGCGGAAGATGGCATAGTGTTGTGCACCGACGGCGTCATCGGCTTCGATGGTGATGGTCACGCCGAAGCGATGCTCGAATTCCACCAGCGTGCCGCGCTTGTGATTGAGCACATAGAGCGCGGTCGCCGCCGGCGTCCGCACCGTGATGTGGCTGCGCGAATCCTTGAGCAGGAATTCCTCGATTGCCCGCACCACCATCAGCGCGACCGACGAATCGGAGCGCACATGGCCGGTGCCGCCGCAATGCGGGCAAGGCTTCATCGTCGATTCCAGCACGCTGGCACGGATGCGCTGGCGCGACATCTCCATCAGGCCGAAATGCGAGATGCGGCCGACCTGGATGCGGGCACGATCGTTCTTGAGGTGATCCTTCAGCCGCTTCTCGACGGAGCGGTTGTTGCGGTTCTCCTCCATATCGATGAAGTCGATGACGATGAGGCCGGCGAGATCGCGCAGCCTCAATTGCCGGGCGACTTCCTCGGCGGCTTCCAGATTGGTGTGAAGTGCGGTGTCCTCGATCGAGTGCTCCTTGGTGGAACGGCCCGAATTGACGTCGATGGCGACCAGCGCTTCCGTCTGGTTGATGATGATGTAGCCGCCGCTCTTCAGCGTCACCTGCGGCTGCAGCATGCGGTCGAGCTGCGCTTCGATGCCGTTGCGCACAAAGATCGGCGTCGTGTCGCGGAACGGCTGAACCACCTTGGCGTGGCTCGGCATCAGCATGCGCATGAAGTCCTTGGCCTCGCGGTAGCCTTCTTCGCCGGAAACCAGGATCTCGTCGATATCCTTGTTGTAAAGGTCGCGCACCGAGCGCTTGATCAGGCTGCCTTCCTCGTAAACCAGGGCAGGGGCCGTGGATTGCAGCGTCAGATTGCGGACGTTTTCCCAAAGCCGCATCAAATATTCGTAGTCGCGCTTGATCTCTGCCTTGGTGCGGCTTTCGCCTGCCGTACGCAGGATGACACCCATGCCTTGCGGCACTTCGAGATCGGCGACCACTTCCTTCAGCCGCTTGCGGTCCTGCGCATTGGTGATCTTGCGCGAAATACCGCCGCCGCGGGCCGTGTTCGGCATCAGCACCGAATAGCGGCCGGCCAACGACAGGTAGGTGGTCAGCGCTGCACCCTTGTTGCCGCGCTCTTCCTTGACGACCTGCACCAGCAGGATCTGCCGGCGCTTGATCACTTCCTGGATCTTGTACTGGCGACGGACCGGCTTGCGGCGGTTGCGCACTTCTTCCAGCGCGTCCTCGGCGCCGACCGATTCGACCTCGTGATCGTCCGGATGCGAGGATTGCACCTCTTCCAGCATGCCGCGATCATTGTCTTCGGAGGTTGCTTCGCCGCTTGTCTCGGCCCCGCTTGTCTCGGGCCCGCTTACCTCGACTTGCGGGACGGCTTCCGAGATTACGTCGGCATCGACGCTGGCAGCGATGGAACTGGAACCGCCTTCGGACGGCTCGGTCTCACCGCGATCGGCGGCTTCATCGCTCTGCCCGGCGGCACCCTCGCTCTGTCCGGCAATGTCGGACATGGTGTTGTCGTCAACGGCATCCAGCTTTTCTGCGACGGCATCTTCGCCGTTCTCGCCATTCTCGCCGTCGGCCGCGCCTGCCTCGCGCCTGTGCTCGCCGCGGTCGCGGCTCTTGCCGCCGCGCCGGCGTCCGCGCTTGCCACGGTCGCGGCTCTGGCGGTCCTCGCCTTCGGCGGCTTCCTCGTCCTCTTCGTCCTGGGCTTCCTGTGCTTCCGCACGCAGCAGCGCCTGACGGTCGGCGACCGGAATCTGGTAGTAGTCGGGGTGTATTTCACTGAAGGCGAGGAAACCGTGACGGTTGCCGCCATATTCGACAAAGGCTGCCTGAAGGGAAGGTTCGACGCGCGTTACGCGGGCGAGATAGATGTTTCCTTTGAGCTGCTTCTTGTCCTGGGATTCAAAGTCGAATTCTTCAATACGGTTACCGCGAACGACGACAACGCGTGTTTCCTCCGGGTGGGAGGCGTCTATCAGCATTTTGTTGGGCATTATTTCGTTTCCTCCCGGCAGCCGTCGGCCGCAGCTTGCAGGACACTGCCCGCTGCCGTGGACCTGGAACATGGGTGCCGGACAATTGAACGTCCGCCGGCCGCTGCCTGAGCGCCATGGCGGTGCCGCCCGCAGCCGTAGTGGCGCGGTTTGTTGCGGACCTTTCCATGATTGCGCTTGAAGCCATCGTCACCAGCAGAACCTTTTGAACCAAAGCCCGGAAAAAACCGGACCAGCTTGTTTGCTCATACAGAGCCGGCACGGGACAATCCCGGCCGTTTTGCTCACGCAGGCGATTCCCCCGCCACGGGAGCACGCCTGCGAAAATCGTCGCGATCACCGATGCCTTCTTCGCCTGAAGCGAAAGGAGCCGTCTTGCGTCTGACCTGTAGCAGGAAGCTGCGGAGGAGGACGGTTCCAGGATTGCAGTGATCCACCATCGCTTTTATGATTTGGCGGGTTGGAAGGCAACCCCGATTCCCGATGCCGGCAAAAAGCCGTTCCGCAGCGGAAGCCCAGGTTCCAAGCCTTCCATGAAAAGGCTTGGTTAACCTTCTCTGGATACCAATCGTTAATCGAGTTCGCGGCCTGCCAGCACTTTGACAAGCAATAGGGCACTTCGACAAGCGATCGGGCATGACGCCAACGGGAGCGATTGGTAGAAAGATGGGACTGGCAGGCTTCGCAGACAAGGGCCGTCATCATGGAGGCTGGTTGTTCCGCACCGCCTGCCTGCTGCCGCTGATCCTGGCTTGCCTGGTCTTTTCGCCGCTTTCGCGTGCTGCCGACGTACCGCTCGGCGCCACAAGCTACAAGATGGCCGGCGATGCCACCAAGATGCGCATCGTCATCAATTTCGACCGCGAACCCGACATCAAATGGTTCCTGCTGCGCGGCCCCGATCGCCTGGTCATCGATCTGCCGGCCACCAGATTTGCCCTCAATGCCAAGGATGTAAAGCCGCGCGGCCTTGTCCGTGCCGTGCGTTACGGCGAGCTCGGCGAAGGGAAATCGCGGCTGATTCTCACCGGCAAGGGACCGTTCGCCGTCGACAATCTCGACGTGCTCAAGAACGGTGACGGCAACGGCTACCGCATCGCCATCGATATGTCGGCGGCCTCGCAGCGGGAATTCGACGCAGCGCTCGCCAATCAGGCGCTGACCACCGGTTCGACGGTCTCCGCCGACAAGGCCGGCAGGGTCGGTACCGGGCCGGTCTCCAATCCGGGCCATCGTTTCACCGTCGTCATCGATCCCGGCCATGGCGGCATCGACGGCGGTGCCGAGGGCCTGAACGGGACGGTCGAAAAGAACGTGACGCTCGCCTTTGCCATGGAACTGCGCGACAAGCTCGCCGCCAGCGGCAAATATGACGTGTTCCTGACGCGCGAAACGGACGAGTTCCTGCGGCTCGACGACCGCGTGCGCATTGCCCGCCAGCATGAGGCCGACCTGCTCATCTCGATCCATGCGGACACGATCAGCCTCAAGGGCATTCGCGGCGCAACCGTCTACACCGTGTCCGACAAGGCTTCCGATCCCGAGGCGCAGGCGCTTGCCGACCGTGAAAATCTTTCCGACCAGTTCGCCGGCATGGAGATCAAGGACGACAGCAAGGAAGTGACCGATATCCTGATCGACCTGATCCGCCGCGAGACGCATAATTTTTCGATGAGCTTCGCCCATACTCTCGTCGGCCAGCTTTCCACCAGCGTCGGTCTGATCAACAACCCGCAGCGTTCTGCCGGCTTCAAGGTGCTGAAAGCGCCGGACGTTCCATCCGTGCTGGTCGAACTCGGCTATCTGTCGAACGCCAAGGACGAAGCGCAGTTGCTCAGCGCCGATTGGCGCAACAAGGCGACCCAGAGCATAACCAACGCCGTTGCCCTGTTTGCTTCGGCCAAGAGCGGAACGGGGGCCGGAGGCTGAAATGTCCGCCGGCGCCCACAACCTGAAGCAGCGTTGCACGGCGACAACATCCTGTGCTTTTATTTCCGGCATTCGAAACCGAAATCCCGCGCTGCCGTATTTTGCCCACATGGTCGCGACATGGATTTTGCGATTACGGTTTGGGATCGTCCCGAAAGCTTGCGTGAAGGGCGGCTTCGTTTAGGAAATTCCCGAACCAAGGACTGGAGCGGGTATGATTCGTCTCATTGGCTATTTCTTCGGCATCGGCACGACGCTGGCCCTTTTGGTCGCGGCGGGCGTGGCGATCTATATCGGCCATTTGTCGAAGGACCTGCCCGATTACGAGGTGCTGGCCAAATACGAGCCGCCGGTGACGACCCGCATCCACGCGTCGGATGGCGCGCTGATGGCCGAATATGCGCGTGAGCGGCGGCTTTATCTGCCGATTCAGGCGATCCCGGATCGTGTCAAGGCGGCCTTCCTGTCGGCCGAGGACAAGAATTTTTACAATCACCCCGGCATCGACGTGACCGGCCTTGGCCGGGCCATTGTCGTCAACCTGCAGAATGTTGGTTCGGGAAAGCGCCAGGTCGGCGCCTCGACGATTACCCAGCAGGTGGCGAAGAACTTCCTGTTGTCTTCAGACCAGACCTACGAGCGCAAGATCAAGGAGATGATCCTCGCCTTCCGCATCGAGCAGGCCTACTCGAAGGATCGCATTCTCGAGCTCTATCTCAACGAGATTTTCTTCGGCTTCGGCGCCTATGGCGTCGCCGGTGCTGCGCTCACCTATTTCGACAAATCGGTGAACGAGCTCACCGTGGCCGAAGCCGCCTATCTCGCCTCCCTGCCGAAGGGGCCGAACAACTACCATCCCTTCAAGCATGCCGATCGCGCCTTGGAGCGCCGCAACTGGGTCATCGACCAGATGGTCGAGAACGGCTACGTCACGCATGAAGAAGGCGAGAAGGCCAAGGCCGAGCCGCTCGGCGTCACGCCGCGCCGCACCGGCAACTATCTCTTCGCCGGGGAGTATTTCACCGAGGAAGTGCGTCGCCAGATCATCGCGCGCTACGGCGAGAATGCGCTCTACGAAGGCGGCCTTTCCGTCCGCACGACGCTCGATCCGAAGATGCAGCTGATTGCCCGCAAGGCCATGCAGAACGGACTTATGAAGTTCGACACGCTGCGCGGCTACCGCGGGCCGGTCACGAGCATCGACGTTTCCGGCGACTGGGGCGTGCCGCTGGGCAACGTCAAGCGGTTGGAGGACGTGCCGGAATGGTCGCTCGCCGTCGTGCTCGACAGCTCGGCCACCGGCCTGTCCATCGGCCTGCAGCCGACGCGCCAGATCTCCGGCGAAATCGTCAAGGACCGCGTCGAAGGCACCGTCAGCAAGGAAGACATGAGCTTCGCCATGCGCCACGTGGTCGACGGCAGGACCGTCAAGGCGAAGTCGCCCGCCGACGTGCTGAAGCCGGGCGACGTGATTTTCGTGCAGAAGAACGACGGCTCGGACAACAGCTACAGCTTGCGCCAGGTTCCCGAAGTGGAAGGCGGCCTGATCGCCATGGACCCGCATACCGGACGCGTCCTGGCCATGGTCGGCGGTTTCTCCTACGCGCAGTCGGAGTTCAACCGGGCGACGCAGGCCATGCGCCAGCCGGGGTCGTCGTTCAAGCCGATCGTCTATTCGGCCGCCCTCGACAATGGCTATACGCCCGCCTCCGTGATCATGGACGGGCCGATCACCATCCAGAGCGGCAACACGACCTGGACGCCCAAGAATTACGACGGAACGGTGGCCGGCCCGGCGACGTTGCGGTCCGGCATCGAGAAATCGCGCAATCTGATGACGGTGCGGCTTGCCAACGACATGGGCATGAAGCTGGTCGTGGAATATGCCGAGCGTTTCGGTGTCTACGACCACCTGGCGCCGTATCTGCCGATGGCGCTGGGATCCGGCGAGACGACGGTGATGCGCATGGTGTCGGCCTATTCGATCATGGCCAATGGCGGCAAGTCGATCAAGCCGTCGCTGATCGACCGTATCCAGGACCGCTACGGCAAGACCGTCTTCAGGCAGGACGAACGCGGCTGCTCGAACTGCAACGCCGCCGAGTGGCAGAACCAGCCAGAGCCGGAGCTGGTCGACAATTCCGAGCAGGTGCTCGATCCGATGACCGCCTACCAGATCACATCGATGATGGAGGGCGTCGTGCAACGCGGCACCGGCGCCACCATCAACGAGCTCGGCCGTCACATCGCCGGCAAGACCGGAACGACCAACGACGAAAAGGATGCCTGGTTCATCGGCTATACGCCGAACCTCGTTGTCGGCCTTTATATGGGCTACGATCAGCCGAAAGGCCTTGGCAAGGGCGCGACCGGCGGCGGCCTTGCCGCGCCGATCTTCAAGGATTTCATGCGCGTGGCACTGGACGGCACGCCCAATGTCGACTTCAAGGTTCCGGACGGCATGAAGCTGATTGCGATCAATCGCAAGACCGGCATGCGAGCCAACGCGGGCGACGCCGGAACCATCATCGAAGCCTTCAAGCCGGGTACCGGTCCCGCCGACAGCTACTGGGTGATCGGCATGGGTGCGGACGGCTCCAACGCCACCGGCGGGGCGCTGTCGCCGCAGGCCAACCAGGCCATCCAGTCGGGCGGCGGCGGGCTCTACTGACAATCGCTACATCGGGTCGGGCCGGCTTGACGACGATGGTCGAGCCGGTCCATTCCGCTTTACAGGGGCCGGTACATTACAGGGGCCGGCGCTTTACAGGAGACCGTGCCGTCCCTATGTATCGCGCCACCAAACCGCCATCCAGCAACAGGACAGAACAGCCAGCCATGCGCGCGGAAACGCAAAACATTGTCGACGAGATCAGGCAGGCAATCACCCTGCTGAGGAGGCATCTTTGACTGGGACCAAGCCATAAAGCGGCTTGAGTACCTGAACGTCCGTGCCGAGGATTCGAGCCTCTGGAACGAGCCGCTGGAAGCACAAAAGCTGATGCGCGAGCGTCAGGGCCTCGAGGAAGGCATTGCCGCGGTCAAAGGCCTCACCCAAGCCCTGGAAGACAATATCGGCCTGATCGAACTTGGCGAGGAAGAGGGCGACGAGGGCGTCATCGCGGAGGCCGAAGCGGCGATCCGCTCGATGCGCGGCGAGGCCAAGGCGCGCCAGATCGAAACGCTGCTGTCGGGCGAGGCTGACGCCAACGATAGCTATCTGGAAGTCCATGCCGGCGCCGGCGGCACCGAAAGCCAGGACTGGGCCTCGATGCTTCTGCGCATGTATACACGCTGGGCCGAGCGCCGGCGCTTCAAGGTCGAGGTGCTTGAAGTGCATGACGGCGAAGAAGCCGGCATCAAGTCCGCCACGCTGCTGATCAAGGGCCACAACGCCTATGGCTGGCTGAAGACGGAATCGGGCGTGCATCGTCTCGTGCGGATTTCGCCCTATGACAGCAATGCGCGCCGCCACACCTCCTTCGCCAGCGTCTGGGTCTATCCCGTCATCGACGATACGATCGACATCGACGTTTCCGAATCCGACGTCCGTATCGACACGTATCGGTCGTCGGGATCGGGCGGCCAGCACGTCAACACCACCGATTCGGCGGTGCGCATAACCCATCTCGCCACCGGTATCGCGGTTGCCTGCCAGGCCGAGCGCTCCCAGCACAAGAACAAGGCCAAGGCCTGGGAAATGCTGCGCTCGCGGCTTTACGAGGAAGAGCTGAAGAAGCGCGAAGCGGTGGCAAACGCCACCGAAGCGTCGAAGAGCGATATTGGCTGGGGCCACCAGATACGGTCCTACGTGCTCCAGCCCTATCAGCTGGTGAAAGATCTGCGCACCGGTGTCGAGAGCACCAGCCCGTCGAGCGTGCTCGACGGTGACCTCGACGATTTCATGGAAGCCTCGCTGTCGCAGCGGATCGAAGGTGGCGCCGGCGAAACGGTGGCCGATATCGACTGAGGCCGCCGGGCACCAATCCGGCAGGAATGTGGGTCATCACGCGAGAGTTACGGCCATCGCGTGAGAGTGACGAGCTCTCAATTTGCACTTACCTGTCGTTCTACAACTTTGTTTTTCATCGGATTTTTCAAAATCGATTTTCGCTTTTTGACGCGGATGCCGCGGGCCGCCGGTCCCAAGCCTGGAACCAGCGCGAGCCAAATCCCGTTATTGGCGATCCCGCTGCCGGGGTTGACCAGGTTTCGTCAATCAGGACGGCAGGTTGGTTCCGGCTGCAGAGGTCAGCGTTCGGTTGCGACAGCAATTGCTTGCGCCGACCAAGGAATCAGCCCAGCATTCATGCGCTGGGGAGGAAAAAAGCATTTATGGCCGGACGCGGCGTATCTGCGACCTGACGATCCGGCCACTGGGAAGACACGTTCCGGGAACGGGCAAGCGAAATGCTTGACAACCGTTGATAGGAACTGCGCTCATGCCTGCTCTCACAACCAGACCGGCCCCAGTCGCCCGCACGGCGCGCCGACTCCTGAATTCACTTGTCGCGGCAGTGGTTTTGATAGCTGCCGCCATTCCATTTGCGGCGTCTGCTCTGGCGCATGATGCCAAGCCGACCGCGGCCATGCCGCAAGGCTGGAGCTATCCCTTCTCCTGCTGCTCGGGCTATGATTGCCGCGAGGTCTCTCAGACATCGATCAGCGAACGTCCCGAGGGCTATGTCATCAAAGGAACCGGGGAAGTCGTGGCCTATAGCGACAAGCGGATCAAGAATTCGCCCGACGGCGAATATCATTGGTGCTCCGTTGCCGGTGCCAATGACGGAAAGACCATCTGCCTGTTCGTGCCGCCATCGTCCTATTAGCGCATGACGCCCAAAAGCTTGCCGACGGGTTGACCCGGGGGTGTGCGGCGGCTTGGATCGATGAGCTTCGATCGGCACTCCAGCACTTTTAACCTGTGCATCGCAGGCTCACAGGTCGCTGACAGGCAGTTGTCAGGAGCGTTTCTTTATGCTGCCTTTGCTTACGGGCGGCACTGTGAGGGACCAATCCATGACCATCAAGGCAAGCTGCCACTGCAAGGCGACGACGTTCGAGGTCTCGCAAGCGCCGCAGACAGTGACGCGATGCACCTGTTCCTTCTGTTCAAAACGCGGTTCGTTGTGGGCCTATTACACCCCATCGCAATTCAGGCTCACCAGCCCGCCGGAGAATGTTTCGTTCTACCAGTGGGGATCGAAAACCATAAAACACGGTTTTTGCGCCACCTGCGGCTGTGGCACCTTCACCGAGACGCCGGACTGGTCGACAGGCGAGCCGAATTTCGACAATCCGAAGATCAGCGTGAACTCGCGGCTGTTCGACGATTTCGATCTCGACAAGGTCGAAGTGGTGGTCATCGACGGCAAGAATCTCTGGTAGCCGGTGGAATTGCGGTGGTCGCGCGAGCCGCTGCAGGCGTGTGGAATTGAGCCGGGGAAAGCCGCGGCAGCGGCTTTTGCTGGTCCGCTTTTCGCCGCATTTCATGTTACAAGTCGCTGGAAGGGCTGATGCGGTGCGCCGTTGCGCGGCCGTGGAATGGAGAGGGACCACCATATGAAAAAGATTGTGCTCGCCGTCGTGGCGACGGCTGTGCTCGTGAGCGCATGCACCACCGATCCCTACACCGGGGAACAGAAGGTTTCCAACACCGCTGCCGGCGCCGGTCTCGGTGCTTTGGCGGGTGCCGGGCTCGGCATGCTTGCCGGCGGTAACGACCGCCGCAACGCGCTGATCGGCGCGGGCATCGGCGCGCTTGCCGGCGGTGCCATCGGTGCCACCATGGACCAGAACGAGGCCGAACTGCGCCGACAGCTTCAGGGCACAGGCGTCAGCGTCACCCGCACCGGCGATCAGATCATCCTCAATATGCCGTCCGACATCACCTTCAACGTCGACCAGGACGCGGTGAAGGCCGGTTTCTATCCGGTGCTGAATTCGGTGGCCCTTGTGCTGAAAAAGTTCCGCCAGACCACCGTCGACGTGTTCGGCCACACCGACTCGACCGGCAGCGACGAGCACAATTTCGACCTGTCGCAGCGCCGTGCTTTGGCGGTCGCCAACTATCTGTCCGGACAAGGCGTCGATTCCCGCCGCTTCGCCGTCACCGGCTTCGGCAAGACACGTCCGATCGCCTCCAACGCGACCGCTGCCGGCCGGGCTCAGAACCGCCGCGTCGAGATCCAGCTGTCGCCGCTTACCTGAGGCAAGCGCACGAACCGGCCGCGGCCCCGCAAGGGGCCGCTCTAATGGCTATGTCGGCCCTCCGTCCGCCGGCACCCTTCGTTCGTGATGTCAGGACCGGGCCGGCTGATCGACAATCGCGGCAACGATCCGGCGCACGATCGGAAGCACAATCAGCAGACTGGGAAACGCGACAAGCCATGAAGCGCCCCATGCATAGCTCCAGGCCGCTATAAACCCGTTCGTCCAGCCTGCGCCGATTGCCGTCGAAACCGCCGAGACAATCGAGGACATCAGAATCGAAAGAACCAACGGCATCACCACCGCGCCGTAGGAGGGCGGCAGCTTTCTCAATTTGAAGGCTCGGTCCGGTGATGCTTGCATCGAAATCTTCCTAATCAAAAAAATTTGCGTAGGCGTTATTGTGAGGACGATCAGGCGGCATATGCCGTCTGCAGCGCCAATTCCTGAATGAAGCTTCGCAGCGAACGCGGCTCGCGGCCAAGCACGGCACGCAACGTCAGGCTGTTCCCGCCGAGGCCGTATTTGGCGTAGTGGCTGTGTACTTTGGCCAGCATCTGCAACTGCCGGTCGGTATAGGGAAGGCGGGCCTTCGCCGCCCAGTCCTGAAATGTCGGCTCGCCCGCCGAAACCGGCCGGCCAAGCGCTTCGCTCATCATGGCGACGACCTCTTCGCGGCTGTGCATACCGTCGGCGCACAGCTCGAGGGTCGCATAGGACAAACGCGCTTCGGTCAGTGCGATTGCCGCCACTTCAGCCACATCGCGATAGTCGACGCGGGCGAGCTTCGCCGTCCTTGGAAACGGCTCGGCGAAAACGCCGTGCTCGACGACGGACGGCCAGGCCGGCGCGATATTTTGCATGAAATTGGCCGGGTGCAGAATGGTGTACTCCATGTTCGTCGAATAGAGGGCAGCTTCAACGGGTACCTTGCTTGCATGGTTTTCCAGCCTCGTATTGGTCGGCTGGATCACCGACGAAAAGACGAACTTTCGAACGCCTGCTCGCGCCGCCGCCTCAACCATGGCAACCCCCATGGCGGCTTCGTCGGGAGCAAAGGCCGGTCCGATGTGAAAGACACCGTCGACACCTTCCACGGCCTGCTCAAGGCTCCGATGGTTGCGCAGATCTCCGATCGCGATCTCGGATGCGCCGCCTTTCCGGGCTTTTTCGGCACTCGCGGCGTCACGAACAAGCGCTCGAACCCTGGCATTGCGGCGGACGAGTTCAGGCACCACCAAACCGGCAACGCGGCCTGCGGCGCCTACGACCAGGACCGTTGGACTGGGTGTTCGCATGACGATCTCCTTCCTTCGAGTCTGCCTTTCGGCCTGTGCAGGGAAGATAAAATCTAGCGAACTTCGTTACAATTGATCGATGTTGCGATAGTTTCTCCCGATTTTCGGTAGAAAGGAGCGATGAGCGATGAGCCGGATAGATGATTTCGAAGCCTTCATTGCCATTGTCGAGCATGGCAGTCTGACGGCTGCCGCACGCCGGCTGAACCGCTCACTGCAGTCGGTCAGCCGGTCCCTGGCGACATTGGAGGAATCAATCGGGGTCGAGCTTCTGCACAGGACGACACGCCGCTCGACGCCGAGCGAAGCCGGAGCGGCCTTTTTCCAGCGCATCAAACCCGCCGTCGAGGAAATTAACGAAGCCAGGCTTCAGGCGGCCAATCGACGGTCGGAGCCATCGGGCATCCTGCGTGTCAGTGCCCCGGTTCTGTTCGGCCCGGACTTCCTCGTGCCGGTTATCGCCGACTATATGCGGACATATCCCCGGGTCGAGGTTGACCTCAAGCTTTCCGATGAATTTGTCGATCTCGATGCCGAGGGTCTCGATCTGGCGGTAAGAATCGGCAATTTGCCGGATTCCAATTTACGTGCGAAGCGCCTGGGCGCGCTGCGGCGCGTGGTGTTCGGCGCACCTGCCTACTTCCAGCAACACGGCCGACCGGCCCATCCGCTCGAATTGCGTGAGCATCAATGCATCGTACGAACCGTCGACGGCCGCCCAGGCGAATGGATGTTTCAGATTGAAGGCAAGCCCCGGCCGGTGAAGGTCGCGGGCACCTTCCGGTCGAATTTGATGATATCGATCTATGCGGCCGCGGTTCACGGATTGGGTCTGGGCTACTCGCCGCTTTGGCAGGTAAAGCACCTGGTGGACGATGGCCGCCTGGAACTGGTTCTAACCGAATTCGAGCCGGTGCCGGTGCCGATACACGCCGTGTGGCCGGAAGGCAGGTCGTCCTCAGCCAAAGTTCGCGCTTTTCTGGACCTGCTGGCATCCCGCCTGGAGCTCAGGGATCTTTAGCTATATAGCGAGCCCAGCGGCATACGGGTCGCCGGCAGCGCCAAAATCGACCGCCTCGCAGCGACGCAACAAGATTACCGAGAGCAGTACTTCTCAAAAGAGGACTGGTGCTTCGCGCGTCGGCGGGGCCGCGCGCGAGCCGTGTCAGACCTTGGCCACGATCCGCATGAAGGCCGGCATGTCGTCGCCGAAGCCGACGGTCGCGTCATTGTCTTCCTGGCGCTGGCGGGCAGGGCGCTCGCGCTGCGGCCTGGTGTCGCCCCGTTCCGGCGCGCGCCGTTCGTTGCGATCGGGCGAAGCCTTGCGTTCAGGTGAAGCCTGGCGCTCGCTGTTTTCCGAGCGGATCGCCTCTTTGCGGGTACGCCGCTCGTCGATGTCGGCGACGGTGGCTTCGGCCACGACCGGCTGTTCCGCGCTAACTGCTTCCGGCGCTGCTTCTTCGCTGCGCTTGGCGTGGCGTTCACGCGGTTTGCGCTCGCCCCTGTCCTTGGCGTCGTCCTTGCGGCCGGCACGGCGTGGCGCACCGCGGCCACGGCGCGGGGCCTCATCCTCGCCGCCTTCGCTGGCAACGACCGTCGACAAATCGCCGTCATGCCACTCGATCTTCGTGCCGATCAGCCGCTCGATGGCGTCGATGTATTTGGTGTCCGACTTGGTCGCGATGGTGAAGGATTTGCCCGAGCGCCCGGCGCGGCCGGTACGGCCGATGCGGTGGACGTAATCCTCCGCGTGGATCGGCACGTCGTAATTGAAGACATGGCTGACATCGGGAATGTCGAGGCCACGCGCCGCGACATCCGAAGCAACGAGGTAGCGCAGCTTGCCGTCACGGAAATTGGCCAGCATCTGCATGCGCGCGCGCTGGTCCATGTCGCCGTGCAGGGCGCCGGCGTCGAAGTCATATTTCAGCAGCGAGCGGAACAGCTCCGATACCTCGATCTTGCGGTTGCAGAAGATGATGGCGTTCTTCAGCTCGGCATCCTCGGCGTTCATCAGATTGCGCAGCGTCTCGCGCTTGTCCCATGGTTTCGGGCCGGATTTCACCAGCCGCTGGATGATGTTGGTGGCGGCCGATGCTGCCTTCGACACTTCGACGCGCACCGGTGCGTGCAGGAATTTCTCGGTGAGCTTGGTGATTTCCGGCGGCATCGTCGCCGAGAAGAACAGCGTCTGCCTGGTGAACGGGATCATCTCACAGATACGCTCGATGTCGGGGATGAAGCCCATGTCAAGCATGCGGTCGGCCTCGTCGATGACGAGGATCTCGACGCCGTTGAGCAGGAGCTTGCCGCGCTCGCGATGGTCGAGCAGGCGGCCGGGGGTCGCGATCAGCACATCGGCGCCGCGCTCGAGCTTCTTGTCCTGCTCGTCGAAGGACACGCCGCCGATCAGCAGTGCGATATTGAGCTTGTGGTTCTTGCCGTATTTGACGAAGTTTTCCTCGACCTGCGCGGCGAGCTCGCGCGTCGGCTCGAGGATCAGCGTGCGCGGCATGCGGGCGCGGGCGCGGCCCTTTTCCAGCCGGGTGAGCATCGGCAGGACGAAGGACGCTGTCTTGCCGGTGCCGGTCTGGGCTATGCCCAGCACGTCCTTGCCGAGCAAGGCGTGCGGGATAGCACCAGCCTGGATCGGCGTCGGCTCGGTGTAGCCGGCATCGGTAACTGCGGAAAGGACCTTCGGCGACAGGCCGAGGTCTGCGAAGGTCAACGCTTCTTGAGCGATCTGGGTGTCTGAGGACAAGTTTGGCTGTCTTTGGCTGGTTCGGGGGCGCAACATATGCAGTCGCGGCAAGCGCCGCGCGCCTGCAAGATCGGTATTGCAGGTAGGCGCAAGCCCACGATTTGTCAACACAAACGGGCGGCATTGGCGCGATTGTGAAGCCGTAAGCTTAATCGCGATGGTTACCGCTCGTCGATGGCCCGCTGTTCAGCAAGGCGACATTCTCGCATCAGCGCAGGTGTTGCAGATCAGCAACGCCAGGGTGCATTCATTCTGACCACACGCCAAAGTGCCATTTGAGATTTGAAATAACTCAGAAACTAGCCACAAATGATTCATCTATTTTTCTTGGCTAAGGGGGCCACATTATGAAGAAAGCTTTTCTCTCCGCAGCGTTTCTGGCAGCGGCCTTGACTCCGGCGATCGCGGCCGATGTCGTGGAATTGCCGGTCGCATCAACGTATAACTGGACGGGCCTCTATCTAGGCGCACATGTCGGCGGTGGCAGCAGCAAAGTAGACTGGGAATATACTGTTGGCGGGACGGCTGATCATGATGGCAGCGGCGCCCTGGGCGGCGTCCAGGCCGGTTACAATTTCCAGAGCGGAAATATAGTCTATGGCGTCGAGGCGGACATCTCGGCCGCCCATATCGATGGCGGCACGGATTGTCCGAACCCCACCTTCTCTTGCGACTCCGATGTAAAGATGCTCGGATCGCTGCGTGGCCGAATTGGCTATGCGATGGATAGGCTGCTGATCTACGGTACCGGCGGTCTCGGCTTCGGCAGGGTTGAGATTAGCACAAGCGGTCCGATCGGGACCAACGGCACCTCGAAAACCAGAGCAGGCTGGACCCTGGGCGCGGGCCTGGAATATGCCTTTACAGATCACTGGTCGCTCAAGGGCGAATACAAATATTTCGATCTGGGCAAGAGCGATTATGCAGTCGACACCGGCCTGAATGTCGAAGCAAAGGTCCGCATACACACCGGAGTCATCGGCTTGAATTACAAGTTCTGATCGCAACGATCGGCCGCCGCAACACTTGTGTTGTCAAATAGGAACCCGGCCTCGTGCCGGGTTTTTATTTGCACGGTCTGTTCAATACCTGAACTGTTCGGCGAGAATGCGCTCGTTCCACGAATGGTTGGGATCGAACAGCAGCGTCGCCGTTGCCGTCGGCGATTCCCTCACCGTGACCGTCGTCACCGCCTTGACCTCGGTGTGGTCGGCGGCGGCGTTCACCGGCCGCTTTTCCGGCTCCAGAATGTCGAAACGCACGATCGCCTTGTTGGAGAGCAGCGCGCCGCGCCAGCGGCGCGGACGAAACGGGCTGACCGGGGTCAGCGCCAACAGCGGAGCGTCGAGCGGCAGGATCGGCCCGTGCGCCGACAGATTATATGCGGTCGAGCCGGCCGGCGTCGCAATCATCACGCCGTCGCAGTGCAATTCCTCCAGCCGCTCTTGCCCATCCACGGTGATGCGGATCTTGGCCGTCTGGTACGACTGGCGCCAAAGCGCAACCTCGTTGATCGCGAGCGCCGAAATCGTCTCGCCTTCGGCCGTCACCGCCTGCATCTCCAGCGGACGGATCGTTTCGGCAACGGCCGCCGCGATGCGCCCGGTCAAGCCGCTGGCGCGGTATTCGTTCATCAGAAAACCGATGGTGCCACGGTTCATGCCGTAGACCTTCTTTCCCGTGCTCATCGTCTCACGCAGGGTCTGCAGCAGAAAGCCGTCGCCGCCGAGCGCCACGACGATCCCGGCTTCTTCGACGGATGCCTGGCCGTAACGCGCAGAAAGGCTTTCCAGCGCTGCATTGGCGTCGGCTGTACCGGATGAGACGAAGGCGAAACGGCTGGCGGTTTTGCTCATGGCTCTCAACGACAACCGATTGGCGACGACCGTCTGGCGACCGATTGGCGGCGACCGGTTGCTGGGCCGCGCCAGCGCCGGGTTAGCATGGGTGGGCATTTCTGCAAAGGGAGGGAGGTGCCTGGAGATGGCGACCAAACAAGCCGCACTCGCGCATCATGTCGGAGGACAAAATGATGTGATGGTTAAGGCCCGCCTTAAACTCTCGTAAAGCCGGATCGATCATGTTAGCCGGCAGCGGACGGGCGGCGTGGGGGCTAACCAGTCGAGGCCGATCTATTGCCGCTGGCACGCTTGATTATTGTCTTCCTGATGCTGGCAAGTTTTGCCCTGGCTTTTGCGGAACTGGTGCGCCAGTCGGAGGAAAAGAGCTTTAGACCCGAGCCCACGGCCTCACGCTGCGGCGACGCGGCGGGGACACCCTGTCCGCAAAGGGCGCTTTGACGCCACAGCGCCAGTGCTTATCGGGCTTGCAACAGATGGCAGCCGGCCTGGCGCTTTTGCGCGAGATACTCGTCGACAAGCTGGCGATAGCGAACTTTGCCGAAACTCGGGAAATGGCCGCCGTGCACGACCGAGACATCGAGATCGCGCATGCGCAGCAGCGTTTCGACATAATCGTCGATATCGGAGTGATAGACGTCGTCGATCAGCGGGCCGTCATAGATGATGTCGCCGGAAAACAGGATGCCCGTCCTGTTTTCGTAGAGCGCAATGCCGCCGGGTGAATGGCCGGGCGTGTGGATGACCTCGAAGGCACGGTCGCCGAGATCGACGATGTCGCCTTGCTCGAGCAACCGGCCGGCTGGTGCGGGCAGGATCCGGTAGCGCTTCGTGTCCCAGCCTTGCGGCATGCCGTCGAACATCTCGTCGGTGGCATAGCGGTCGGCAACCGTCCATTCGTTGCGTGGATCGGCGAGGATTTCGGCCTCGGCCGGGTGCACGCAGCGGTCGGGAAATTCGTGATGGCAGCCGATATGATCGAAATGGGTGTGACTGGCCACGCAGGTGAGCTTGCGCTCCGTGACCAGCGGCACGTGGCGGCGCAGGCTGAAATGGCCGAGGCCGGTATCGAACAGAAGATCGCGGTCGCGGCCGCGCACATGCCAGATGTTGCAGCGGAAGAACGGCTTGATCCACGGCTCGTGGATCAGCGTCACGCCATCGCCCATGCGGATAGTTTCGTACCAGTCAGGAGCGTCGATGATTGGAAGCGTGCTCATGTTTGGTCCGCAAGCAGGATGATGTCGCCAGCATCGCACGATACCGCGACAACGTCGCCCGGCTGGACGGCCGATGCGGCCGCGACCTTGGCGATGAAGTGCAGCGCCGGGTCGGTCGTGGAGGTCCCCAGCACACGCTTGAAGCTGCCCTGGAAGACGACGTCGCTGACCTTGACCATGCCAAGCGCCACAGCACCGCCTGCAGCGCCGAGAACAAGATGCTCCGGGCGGATGGCCAGCGCAACGGTCGAGCCGGCTGGCAATGTGCCAGGCAGCGAGAGCGACCCAAGCTTCGTGGTGACGGTGTTTTTGCCGCTCTTCGCCTCGGTCACCGTTCCCGATATCAGCGTGCTTTCGCCCATGAAAGTCGCGGAAAAGCGCGTCGCTGGCCGTACGTAGACGCGCTCGGGCGGTCCTTCGTCCTCGATGCGCCCGTCATTCATCACCACGCAATGATCGGCCAGCGCCATCGCCTCTTCCTGGTCGTGGGTGACGTGGATGAAGGCGGTGCCGACGCGTTTCTGGATCGCCTTCAATTCGTCCTGCATCTGCCGGCGCAATTTCAGGTCGAGCGCGCCGAGCGGCTCGTCGAGCAACAGCACCGCCGGCTCGACCACCAGGGCGCGCGCCAGTGCCACGCGCTGCCGCTGACCGCCGGAAAGCTGGTGCGGCTTCTTGTCGAAGGCGGTGGCCAGCCCGACCAGCGCCAGCGCCTCGCGCGCCCTTGCTGCCCGGGTTGCGGCATCGACACCCCGCATGCGCAGGCCGAAGCCGACATTGCTGCCGACGCTCATATGCGGAAACAGCGCGTAGTCCTGGAACACGGTCGTCGTCGGCCGCTTCGCCGGTGGCACGGCAGTGCAGTCCTCGCCGCGGATCAGCACCTTGCCTTCGCTCGGCGTGACGAAGCCGCCGAGGATGGACAGAAGCGTCGTCTTGCCGGACCCGGACGGCCCGAGCAGGATCGTGTAGCTGCCAGGCTCGATCGTCAGCGAGACGTTCTTCAGCACGGTATGCTGGCCGAAGCGATGCGAGACGGAGCTTATATCGACCAGTGGCGCACTCAAGCCGGCTTCCTCCGCAACAGCATCAGCTCGAACAATACCACCAGCACGATGGAGACGGCGAAGACCAGCGAGCCGACGGCGTTGGTCTTGGGATTGAGGCCGGAGCGCAGCAGGTTCCAGATCTCGACCGGGAGCGTCGTATCGAAGCGCGTCAACAGGAACGAGATGACGAATTCGTCCCAGGAGAAGGTCATCGACAGGAAGAAACCGGCGAAGATCGCCGGTGCCATGACAGGCACGGTGATCAGCAGCAGCACCTTCCATTCGGGCGCGCCGAGGTCGCGCGCGGCGCGCTCGATGTTGATCTGGTGGTCGCCCATCTGGCTGTAGACGATGGCAAAGCAGAGCGGCAGGTTGATCACGACGTGGCCGATGCCGGCGGCAGTGAGCGACTTCGGCACGCCGGCCCAGTTGAACAGCACCAGCAGCCCCATGCCGATGATGAGATAGCTGACGGTCAAGGGCAAGGTGATCAGCCCGCGCATCAGGCCCGAGCCCGGCAAAGCGAAGCGCGCAAAACCCCAGGCGGAGAGAAAGCCCAACGTGACGGCGGCAGCCGAGGAGACGACCGCCACCAGCAGCGAATTGACCAGAGCCGAAGTCAGCCGCGTGTCGGCGAGCACGGCCTCGTACCAGCGCAGCGACGGTCCGGTGAAGGGCGGGATCGGAAACGACGTTGCCTGCAGCGAAAACAGCACAAGAACGATGACCGGTAGAAAGATGAAGCCGTAGATTGCGATGGCGTAAAGGCCGGAGACGAGGCGGATGAGCGCGCGCATGGTCAGGCCCGCTCGATCTTCAGCCAGCGGGAGCAGGCGAGATAGGCAATGGTGACCACCGCCATCAGGATGATCGACAACGCCGAAGCGAGCGGAAAGTCGCCGCGCCGGCCGATCTGCATCATGACGAGCTGCGGCATCAAAAGCTCGTTGTTGCCGCCGAGGATCTGCGGCGTGATGTAGTCGCCGATGCATAGCACGAAGGTGAGGAAGGCGCCGACCATGATGCCGGGGAGCGTCAGCGGCAGAACGACATGCAGGAAAGTGCGCAGCGGCCCGGCGCCGAGGTCGGCGGCGGCCTTGCGGTAGCTGGGGCTGAGCTGCTTCAGATTGGCGAAGATCGTCAGCGTCAACAGCATGACGAAGAAATGCACGAAGCCGGTGATGGTGGCCAGCCGCGTATTGGCGAGCTGCAGCGGTTCGCCGAACAGGCCAGAGCCTGTCAGTGCGCGGTTGACGACGCCGTTTTGCGCCAGCACCAGCAGCCACGAATAGGAGCGCACGACATAGGAGGTCCAGAACGGCAGCACCGCCAGCATCAGCGCCAGCCGCTGCCAGCGCTCCGGCACCTGTTCGGCCAGGATCCAGGCAAAAGGATAGGCGAGCAGCACCGAGATCACGGTGACGATCGCTGTGACCTGCAGCGAGTTCACCATCGCCTGCCAGTAGGACGGATTGGCAAAGAACTGGCTGTAGTTGGACAGCGTGAAGCCGCCGCCTTCATGTGCCGTCAGGCTGGATACCGCCATGGCGACGAAGGGCAGCACAAAAAACAGCAGCGTCCAGCCGAGCGCCGGCGTGACCAGCGCCCAGGGCAGGGCACGCCCACTGTTGACGGCGTTCACGACCGGCAGCCGGTCATTGCGCCTGCAGCATTTCGGTCCAGACGTCCTGCATCTTCTTGTCGAGGTCGGCATTCGGCGCCGGATAGGACTGGGCGCGGGCGAGGAATTCCGGCTGCTCGTCAAAGCGCAGGATCTTCTTCTGCTCGTCGCTCAACGCCGCCTTGCTGTTGGCCGGCATGCCCCAATAGCAGGACGAGGTGGCGAGCCGCGCCTGGCCTTCGGGGCTCATAATGTACTGGATGAATTTAAGCGCCAGCTCCTTGTTCTTGGAATCCTTGAACATTGCCAGCGACTGCGACCACAGCACGGCGCCTTCTTTCGGAATAGAGAAGTCCAGCGCCGGGTTTTCCTTGGCCAGCCCCGCCGTCACCCATTCGCCGCCGCCGACCAGAATGTCGACCTCGCCGGTCGCCAGCGCCGTCTGGCTGGCGGTCACTTCGCCGACCAGCTTGGCGTTGGCCTTCATTTTGAGCAGCTCTTCCTTGATGGCGGGAAGGTCGGCTTCGGTCAGCTCGGCGGTCTTCTTGCCGATCGCCAGTGCGGCCATGCCGATGACCGGCAGGTAATAATCGTAGATGGCGATCTTGCCCTTGTATTTGTCGCCGGTCAGCGCGGCAAGCGACTGCATGTCGGCCGGGTCGACCTTGGTCTTGTTGTAGCCGATCGTGTTGTAGCCGAACTTTTCGGTGATGCCGTAACGCTTGCCGTCGACGACAGTGGAGCTATCCATCTTCACCTGCGGAAACAGGTCAGCCAGCGGCAGCTTGTCTTCCGGTAGCGGCTCGAACAGGCCTTTTTCGACGCCGCGCGGTACGTCGATGCTGTCGATCACCATCACGTCCCAATCGCCGGGCTGCGATTGTTCGACGATGGCCAGGCCGGCGCCCGTGCCTTCAAACTCCTTGACATTGACCTTGACGCCGTTCGCTTCCTCGAACGGCTGCAGCAGCGCCGGATCGGCGTGATCGCACCAGATCAGCGCGTTGAGATCCTGCGCCTGAGCGAGGCTGCCCGCCGCCAGCAGCAGTGCTGCCGCGGCACAGGCGCCTTGGAGATGGCTCTTCAGAACGGAAAGAGGATTCCTGACGGTTGGATTGGGGGTCTTTGGATTGACGGACATCGAGTGTTCTCCCTTGCCTTTTTGGCTTGTAGGAAAAATTGAACCAATTCTAAAATTGAGTCAATTCTGTTTTTGTGGCAAACAGCCGTTATGAGCGGATTGCGGGCAAGGCAGAAGGCGGATCGGCACCGCCGCATCATCGAGGCGGCGGCGGCGCTTTTCCGCGATGCCGGTTATGAAGGCGCCAAGATCGAGACCATCGCGGCGCAGGCCGAAGTCTCGGTCGGCACCATCTACAATTACTACCAGAACAAGGGCGACATCCTCGGCGCCATCGTCTCGATGGAGGTCAACGAGGTGCTGAATGCCGGGCGCGGCGTCGTCGCCAACCCGCCGGCCAATGTCGGCGACGCTCTCGATACGCTGCTCGGCATCTATATCGAGCACTCGCTGCATTATCTCAGCAAGGAGATGTGGCGGCAGGCGATGGCGATCTCGACGCAGCTGCCCGACAGCCCGTTCGGCCAGGCCTATACCGGGCTGGACCGCGCGCTGACCGAGCAGATCCGCGCGCTGATCGTCCGCCTGCAGGCGCTCGGCCTGGTGCGTCGCGACATCGACGGGCCGGCACTCGGCGAACTCATCTTCAACAACATGAACATGATGTTCATCGAATTCGTGAAGCGCGAGGAGGCGAGGATTGCCGAACTGCGCACGGCGATACGCAGGCAGAACAGGATATTGGTGGCGGCGATCGGAGTGTAAGAAGATCAAGGGCGAGTTGGGCCTGCAACACAAATCGCCGCAGCCGGAGCATCGCCTACCGGTTGATCAGCCATAGAATGGCCGAGAGCACGATGCTGACCAGTATCCCCGTCGTGATAGGGACATAAAGCCTGAAGTTCTCACGCTCGATCACGATATCGCCGGGCAGCCTGCCAAGGCCGGTCCGGGCCAACCAAGGCCACAGCAGGCCTATGGCGACTATGCTGAGACCAACGACGATCAGAGTTCGCGACATGGCAGCATCCTGCCGACAAAAATGCCGGGCGCCCAATATGGACCCGGATCATCCGGCTACTAGGCCTGCTCGAGCGAGGATTTCAGGAGCCGGCATGACATGCCCGTGCGGCTTGCAGTAGTCCGGGTCGATCGCGCGATAGCCGAGCAGATGGCCGAGTGGCGCCAGGATCGCCAGCGCCACTCGCTGAATCGCAGGTGGCGGGTGCGTGAAGACGATCACGTCGGCAAATTCCCTGGCGATGACTGCTGCCTGAAGCGGCGAAGGTCTACCTTTTCTGTCCACCTTGCCGGCATTGGCCAGGCCGAAGAGCATGCCGATCAGCAGCTCGAAACGGTTCGGGTCGACATTGTCCGCACCTGGCGCCCGGTCGACTTCGACCAGGACATGCGCTTCTTCGGTTTTGCTGCTGTTCCACCAATCATGTGCGACGCCTGCTTCGACCGTGGCGGATTGGCCAGGCTCCAGGGACAAAGTCTTCCCGGCGATGCAAGCGTCGAGACGGCCACGGAGGACGGTAAACCGTTCCGTCAGGTTCGGGTGGAAGTGCTCGCCCACCACTGCGGCTCCCGGCCGGGCGGTCAGATGAGCGATGCCAGGTCCCTGGCCGCGGTCTTCGGTGCCACGCAGGATGACCGCATATTCGCCGGTCACCTTGTTCTCGTAGACATCTCCACAGCGTGACATGGATCGGTTCCGGAGTTTCAGAGCACCACTGCCCGGCAACTCTATCGTCAACGGCTTGGTCGTTCAACGACGCTCCAACGGGCGATTGCGGAAACACCAGTTTCCGGCTCTTCGTCAACGCGGGCGATCAGCGCTCTACCGAACATGCTTAGGCGGCCGCGCTCGCGGAAACGGCACGACCGTCAGTGGCGCCTTGCGGAATTCCGCGATGGCTATTTCTTCAATCAGCGCGTCGAGGGCCTCGTTGACGCGTCGGCTCGTTTCATCCGCGCCGCAGAGGCGGTTTTGTGCGCACTCCAAAAGCTCGCGCGCCGCGGCGAAATCACTTCGCATGACAACACCCTTTGGTTTTTGGCCCGCCGCACCGACATTGTCGGCGCGCTTAATTGAGCGAGTGCTAATATACACAGGGGCAATTTAATCGAATGCTGTTAAATGGCCCGGAGCCGGAGAGGGGCCGAAATGATGGCTGTAAGGGCTAGGCACTAATGGGCTCGGCGTCTCTTGGTATGAGATGCCAAAGCGCAATCTGGCGTCAGATTAAGCCGGCAAGTTCACGCGACGTTTGTGGTTCCCCGACGGGGACGGAACGCGTGGCCCTAAAACGTTCTTGGGCGGCTTAGATATTCTCTGGCGGCGGCAATCTGGCGTCGGTGCTCGCGCAGGAAGGCTGCGCCGAAACAAATGGCGAAGGCCAGTACGGAAAGGCTTGTCGTTGCTCTTGATGTTGGATCGGGGTCGGGACTTGTCAGCAAACGAAAACCGAACGCGAAGGCTAAGACGATAAGGCCGCCAAACATCCCGTTGATGAAGGGGGCGGTCGTGCGTTTCTGCTCCAACGAAAACTCCTAGGTTTTCCGCTAGGGAACTATGGTTTCCGCTAGGGAATATATGCGTTGAAGCTGATGTGCTACCGATCCTGACGGCCCCGGCCTGTGGATATCGGGGATGAGCAGATATCAAGCGCCCGGAGGTCTCAAGAAGCCCGTACTGGTGCCCCCGGACGGAATCGAACCGCCGACCTTCGGTTTACAAAACCGCTGCTCTACCAGCTGAGCTACAAGGGCACGGCGCTCCGGTTACCATATTTGCCGCGCCAGTAAAGACAAAACTCCGTTTTCGGCTGCCGCGAACGCGCCGGTTCTGCCGCCAAGGCGTCCTGAAAACGGCCAATTCGCTTCCTATATTGATCGAAGGTGCAATCGCATCAGCGAGGCAGTCGCATGATCAGGTTTGTCATCATTCTCCCGCTCGTCGTCGTGGCTTGGGTTCTCCTGGTGAAGCTCATCAAGGACCTGAAGCACGCCAATATCGACTGGACCGGCGTCACCACCATCATCGGCTTCATCGCGCTCGCCTTCTGGCTTCGCCATATCACCGGCATGGGGTGAGCGAGAGAGTGAGTAGTGAAACCGCGAATTCTCACTACTCACCAATCAAGACGAAATCACTAAGAACCGCTCACTAAGAATTCTCAGAACCTCCGAACCTTTCGCTGCCGCGCCGCGACCGATCTCCAGAGGCGAATGATCGCCTCATTCAAAGATCGAGGAGATCATCATGTCCAAGCGCAGTTTTACTGTAAGCGATGTGCTCCTCACACATTGCTCGGATAATTCGGCCGCTCGGTGTCAGATGCCATTGGCCGCTGAACCTTATGGCAACCTGCGTCACTACCAGTCAGTGGCGACGATTTGAGGCCGTTGATACTGCGAAACATTTCGATATGCTTCCCTTCAAGCCATAAGATTGTCGCGCAGCGCCTGTGTTGGATTTTCAATGCCGAGAAGAAAGCAATTTAAGGGAATTTGCCACGATATTCTTGAAAGCTTTGTCAGTAGATACAACGACCTGGATGGCTACTGGGCCTTGGGGCAATACGCAACCTTTCTGACGGAATCCGGTCAACGGGAGTTGCGGCTACGGCTGCAGAGGGGATCAACGTTGTCTGAGTGCTCCAAATTCAGCGCCTCGGCTACCTACTATCAAGGAGCGGTGTTGCGGCTTATGGATGCGAATGAGATGCCGCATAGCTGGTTTGCGGATGCCTACATCAGATTTTCCATGGTGGGTCCGACGAATGCTCTTTGCGAGGTTGAAATCGTGTCTGATCTCGGCAAGGCTTACCACGGTGATCGCAGGATCGACGTCCGACCTCATAACCCGCTTCGCGAGCACCGGAGAGGAGGCAACTTTGGGCCGTCAAATCAAATGGGCCAGTAAACCCGATCCGAGGCAAGGCATTTGTGCAATGACTGGTTCGGGCCGACTGTCATGGGTAGGAATTCCTTTGTAAGGCGGGATATTTCCAAGGAAGCAGCTCATCGATCCGGCATTGTTTATGGCCGCTGACGATGGCGGTGAGTGTGCTCGTCAGATAGGACAGCGGATCAAAAGTATTGAGTTTGCAAGTTTCAATGAGCGAGGCGATGGTCGCCCAGTTCTCGGCCCCAGCGTCGTGCCCTGCGAAGAGTGCGTTCTTGCGATTGAGGGCTATCGGTCCGATGGTTCGCTCGACGCTGTTATTATCGATTTCGACGTGGCCGGCGATCAGGAAGAGCTTCAGGCCATCCCGGTATTTGGCGATGTAGGCCAAAGCCTCGCCGAGTGGGGACTTGGCCGCGACGCGCGACCGTCTTCATCGCCACTGGCGCCCTAGCCGGCACCGCCTGTCGTCGTCGGCCCACGGCACGCATCATCATCATCACCATTGGCATCACTGGTGGTGGTGGCACCACCATCATCATCACCATGGAAGGTGATCATCTTCCTTTGATTAGATGATCCACTTGGCGAAAGGGTGGCTTCGGCCGCCCTTTTTGCGTCATGAGCCAGGATCGTTGCCGTCGGCCGAAGAGACGTAAGCGCCAAGCTGACCCCATCTGGCGCGGCTTGAGGTGATGAGCGAGACATACTGACACTGAAGCAAGGAGCCGAGGAGCTT